>NZ_JAOQKE010000034.1:0-15297 GCF_025567005.1 Muricoprocola aceti | reverse complement strand
TAAGACCCCTTGAAGACGACGAGGTAGATAGGGCAGAGGTGGAAGTGCAGTAATGTATGGAGCTGACTGTCACTAATAGGTCGAAGGCTTGACCTGAGTGCTTAGTGATTGGCGAGTCGTAAGACGGAGCCAGAACTTAGCAGGAAGGTCGTTCTGGGAGCGAAGCGAACAGAACTTCCTAAATAGTCTGGGAAACACGGATGAAAAAGTATTTACCGTATGCGGTTTTGAAGGTACAACCTTCATATTCCTCGATAGCTCAATGGTAGAGCACTCGGCTGTTAACCGAGGGGTTGTTGGTTCGAGCCCAACTCGGGGAGTTTTGCTAAGAGGAATATGATTTATTTAAAATACGGCTCCATGGTCAAGCGGTTAAGACATCGCCCTTTCACGGCGGTAACAGGGGTTCAAATCCCCTTGGAGTCATTATCGGGGTGTGGCTCAGCTTGGCTAGAGCGCCTGGTTTGGGACCAGGAGGTCGCAGGTTCGAATCCTGTCACCCCGATCCAATAAATATGCGGGTGTAGTTCAATGGTAGAACACCAGCCTTCCAAGCTGGATACGTGGGTTCGATTCCCATCACCCGCTTTGCTACAAATAATATAATGGGCTATCGCCAAATGGTAAGGCAACGGACTCTGACTCCGTCATTTCAAGGTTCGAATCCTTGTAGCCCAGCTTGAAAGCAGTGGAAAATCCGCTGCTTTTATTTTTATGTTTTTATTTTAGAAATAAGTTGAATCTAAAGCTACAATGTTCTATAATTGGCAAGGTACCTCGATTGGAAACAAAAGGAGAAGGAAAATGCTCAGAGGAAAAACAGTTATTTTAGGCGTAACAGGCAGTATTGCAGCTTATAAAATCGCAACACTGGCAAGTATGTTAGTAAAGAAGCAAGCCAGTGTGCATGTAATTATGACAAAGAATGCAACGAATTTTATCAATCCTATTACCTTTGAGACCCTGACTGGACATAAATGCCTGGTAGATACTTTTGATCGTAATTTTGAGTTTCAGGTAGAGCATGTATCTATGGCAAAGCAGGCGGATGTCGTGATGATTGCACCAGCCAGTGCCAATGTCATTGGAAAACTGGCACATGGCCTTGCAGATGATATGCTGACGACGACACTTTTGGCATGTAAATGTCCAAAGATAGTTTCTCCAGCCATGAATACAGCGATGTTTGAGAATCCAATCGTGCAGGACAATCTGAAAATACTGGAAAAATATGGATATGAAGTCATACAGCCTGCCAGCGGCTATCTTGCCTGTGGGGACACGGGAGCAGGAAAGATGCCAGAAGCAGAGACATTGTATCAATATATAGAGAGAACACTGGCAGATCCGAAGGATCTGATTGGAAAAAAAGTATTGGTTACTGCGGGACCTACCCAGGAGAACATTGATCCGGTTCGTTATATCACGAATCATTCATCTGGCAAGATGGGATATGCGGTAGCCAAAGCCGCTATGCTCAGAGGCGCTGATGTGACGTTAGTCAGTGGCCAGACCGCACTGACTCCACCGATGTTTGTAAAGTATGTACAGATTACCACAGCTGAGGAAATGTACCAGGAAGTCACCAGCAGAAGTGATGAGCAGGACATTATTATCAAGGCAGCTGCGGTGGCAGATTATCGTCCGAAGACGGTCTATGAGAATAAAGTGAAAAAAAAGGAAGGCCAGATGGCAATCGAGTTGGAACGGACCAGAGACATACTGGCTTACCTGGGTGAACATAAAAAAGAAAATCAGTTTTTGTGTGGATTTTCTATGGAAACGGAGAACATGATAGGTAATTCCAGAGCCAAATTACAGAAGAAGAATCTGGATATGGTGGCAGCCAACAATGTAAAAGTAGAAGGCGCCGGATTCCAGGGAGATACGAATGTAATGACTCTGATTACACAGGATCAGGAAATTGCCCTTCCATTAATGAGTAAGGAGGAGGCAGCGAATAAGATCCTGGATATAATAGCAACCCGTTAACCGGATTTTGGACAAAAACCTGTCCGTCCATCACCGTATTGTATCCCTGAAGGGAACAGTAACAAGGAGGAAATTATGAGAAACACCAAAACAAGTAACTTGACCATTATGGCACTGATGACAGCGGTATTACTGATCTTTGCCTGCACACCGATTGGTACCATCCCAATTGGACCATTATCCATATCAATGAATATGATACCGGTTGCGATCTGCGCTGTTGCAATGGGACCGGCCGGAGGAGCAGTAGCCGGAGCAATCTTTGGACTTTTAAGTTTTCTGCAGTGCTTTGGAATCGGTATCCCAAGTGGAATGGGTATTATCTTAGTGGGAATTAATCCATTTCTGGCATTTATTCAGAGATTTGTACCAAGACTGCTGGATGGATTACTGTTGGGCTATATTTTCCGTGCAGTAAGTAAGAAAAATGTATATCTGGCATGTGCAGTTACCGGATTTTTTTCTGCATTTTTAAATACCGTATTTTTCATGACAGCACTGGTTCTGTTATTTGGTAATACCGAATATGTACAGGGACTGATTGCAGGAAGAAATATTATCGTATTTATCTGTGCCTTTGTAGGCGTAAATGCAGTAGTAGAAATGGTTGTAGCGACACTGATCACGGGAGCTGTGGGAAGTGCATTATTTAGAGCCAAAGTATTGAGCAGATAAAAGGAGAACGTCAATGATTCTGACCATAGATATCGGAAATACCAACATCGTGGTTGGTGGTATCGACAAAGATAAAACACATTTTATAGAGCGTATTTCAACGGTGCGAACCAAGACAGAATTGGAATATGCCATAGACATTAAGCTGCTTCTGGATATTTATAAGATTAAAGCAGATCAGATCGAAGGCGGAATTATCTCATCGGTAGTTCCACAGATCACGAACATTGTAAAGATCGCGGCAGAGAAGATTCTGAAAACGGAAGTCATGGTACTGGCTGCCGGAGTAAAGACTGGGCTGAACATCAAGATCGACAATCCAGCCCAGCTGGGTGCAGATCTGGTGGCCAATGCAGTAGCAGGGATTCACAATTATCCAGTACCATTGATTATCATTGATATGGGAACAGCCACTACACTTTCTGTAGTCGATGAGAAAAAACAGTACATAGGGGGCATGATTCTCCCGGGACCACGAATTTCGCTGGATGCACTGACGGCCAGAGCTTCACAGCTGAGTGGCATCAGTCTGGAGGCACCAAAGCATATCGTAGGAAAGAATACCATCGAATGTATGAAAAGTGGTATTGTATACAGCAATGCTGCAGCTATGGACGGAATGATTGAGCGAATCGAAGAAGAGATAGGATGCAAGGCAACGGTAGTAGCCACTGGTGGACTGGCCAAGAGCATTATTCCACATTGCAAACGGGAAGTGATTCTGGATGAAGAACTGATGCTGAAAGGGCTCTATATCATCTACGAGAAAAATAAACAGTAAAGAAATTCAACAGAAACGAAGAAAAGACTGTACATTCTTACATGAAATCATGTAAAAATACAGTCTTTTTTGTTGTTTATAAAATGAAAAGTTGACAATTTTCTGATAACGTGTTATTGTTTCAAAAATGAATAGTTCAATATTGAAATAAAAGGAGGGACTATGAATCAATTACTTTTTATGATCCACAATTCTCTGGAATTATATGAGAATCTCTGCCAGCCAGTGTGCAGGGAATGTGGAATAGCACAGACTGCATTGGATATTCTGATGTTTCTGGCCAATAATCCGGAGTATTATACCGCACGGGATATCTGCCGTGTCAGAGGAATCAAAGCAAATCTGGTTTCTTTTCATGTGGAGAAGCTGGTGCAGGAGGGATACCTGGAACGTGAGGCCATACCGGGAGACCGGAGGCAGGTGAGACTGCTACTGACTGGAAAAAGTCAGAGAGTCATCGAACAGGGAAGATCGGTGCAGCAGCGTTATCGGGAGATTCTGGTTTCTAATATTGCACCGTCTGATTTTGAGACATTTCAGCGGTGTATGGATACCATTCGGCAAAATATCGAGCGGGCGAAAAAGATTAGTGCAAAAGCAAAATCGACAGAAAAAGAGGATAAGAAAAGATGAATCTGTTTATAACTATCTTAGTGACATTTTTTGCAGGCATGGGTGCAGGTCTGGGAACTGGATTTGCCGGTATGAGTGCGGCGGCGGTGATCAGTCCGATGCTGATTACGTTTCTGCATATGGATCCATATATGGCAGTGGGAATTGCCCTGTCCTCGGATGTGCTGGCCAGCGCGGTTTCCGCTTATACCTATGGAAAAAATAAAAATCTGGACATTAAAAATGGCGTGATCATGATGTGCAGTGTGCTGGCATTTACCGTAGTAGGAAGCTTCATTGCCAGTCTTGTACCATCCAGAACCATGGGAGGATTTTCCACGGTCATGACATTCTTTCTTGGTGTGAAGTTTATTGTAAAACCAGTCATGACCACGAAAGAAAGTATGCAGGCGGTATCAGCGAAAAAGAGGGCTATTCAGTCCATCATTTGCGGTATACTGATCGGATTTATCTGTGGATTTGTTGGAGCAGGCGGTGGAATGATGATGCTTCTGATACTGACCAGTGTATTGGGATATGAGCTGAAGACTGCAGTGGGAACCAGTGTGTTTATTATGACATTCACAGCCCTTACCGGAGCAGTATCTCATTTTGCCATTGGTGGTTCACCAGACTGGATGGTCTGGACATTGTGTGTAGTATTTACCTTTATCTGGGCGCGGATTGCAGCAGTCTTTGCCAATAAGGCAGAGCCGAAGACGTTGAATCGTGCTACTGGTGTGGTACTGGTCATTCTTGGTGCGATAATTTTCGTTTTCTCCAGGCTTTCATAAAATACTTTTCATGCCGTTAGAATCGTGATAAAATGAGTACGGTTCAGATTCAAAATGTCAGAAAATGGATCTGAACCGTACTTTTTGCATTGTTGAAAGGAAATAACATACATGAATGTATTTGATATTATAGGCCCGGTGATGATCGGTCCGTCTTCCAGCCATACTGCAGGAGCAGTGCGTCTGGGCCGTGTGGCATGGCAGATTCTGGAGGATCGTCCTGTAAAGGCAGTGATCGAGCTGTCGGGATCTTTCGCCCAGACATATAAAGGACATGGAACGGATAAGGCACTGATTGCCGGCATCATGGGAATGGATTCTTATGATGAACGGATTCGCTGTTCACTGGAACTGGCCCGGGAACAGGGACTGGAGTATGAGTTTCATGAGGTAAATATACCGGATACCCACCCGAATACCGCACATATTTTTCTTTATGGAGAAAGTGGCAAGACGGCAGATATTCAGGGGGCTTCTGTGGGAGGCGGCAACATTCTGGTGGAGAAGATCAATGGAATGGATGTGGCCTACACAGGACAGAGTACCACCATTCTGGTTCGCCATTACGACCGACCGGGAGCGATCGCAGCGGTAACGAATTTTATGGCATATTCAGATGTGAATATTGGGAACTTCCGTCTGTCCAGACAGAAAAAGGGTGGAGAAGCCATTATGACTATTGAGATTGACGGAGCAGCACCGGAAGGACTGACTGAACAGCTAAAGGTACTGCCACATGTGATCAGTGCGATTATTCTGAAAGTGATATAGGAGCAGTTATGGAATATTTGACAATACAGGAATTGGTAGAGACAGCAGAGAAGAAGAAAATGAGCATCGGTGCTGTGGTACTGGAAGATCAGGCCGTGCAGATGGAGCAGAGCAAAGAAAAACTGCTCTCCCAGATGGAGGAGAATCTTCGTGTCATGGAAAAAGCAGTGGAGAGTGGAATGGATCCAGAACTTCGGTCTACTTCCGGACTGACCGGGGGTGATGCCTGGAAGATGATGCAGTATGCCCAAATGGGCGGCATCACAGGCAGTTTTATGACAAAAGCGATGGCCAGAGCACTGGCAGTATCTGAATATAATGCAGCCATGGGAAAGATCGTGGCTGCGCCAACTGCAGGCTCCTGCGGTATCATGCCGGGGTGTCTGGTGACTATGATGGAAGAGCATCAGATCCCGAGAGAAAAAATCATAGAAGGTATGTTTACGGCAGCAGGATTTGGTATTGTGATAGCCAAAAGAGCCAGCATTGCCGGAGCACAGGGCGGCTGTCAGGCAGAGTGTGGTTCCGCAGCAGCGATGACCGCAGCAGCATTGACAGAAATCATGGGTGGAACGCCAAAGCAGGCAGCAGATGCCTGTGCCATGGCAATCAAAAATCAGCTTGGGCTGGTGTGTGATCCGGTGGCCGGACTGGTGGAGATCCCGTGTATCAAACGAAATGTGGGTGGTATTATGATCGCATTTTCCGCAGCAGATATGGCACTGGCCGGAATGGAATCCAAGATTCCTGTGGATGAAGTCATTGATGCCATGAAGGAAGTGGGAGACAGTATGCCATGTGCCATGAAGGAGACGGCACAGGGAGGACTGGCGAATACACCGACGGCAAAGCAGATGAAAGAGCAGGTCTTCGGAAAAAAAGAAGTATAAATATGATAGTAAGAAAGAATCGCAAGATTCAATATATAAAAAAGTGCTCTGCTGAGTATGTGTAATAACAATCTCACAGAGCACTTTTTTATTATAGACTTTCTTTTTTGCTGTACAGATCAATCAGGCGGAGCAGAATGTCCACATTCTTTTCCAGAGCCTGAATAGCTACCAGTTCAAAACGGCCATGTGCATTTTCATAACCGGCACTGATGTTCGGACAAGGAAGTCCTTTCTGGGACAGGCATGCACCATCTGTACCGCCACGCATCGGGATTGCATGCATTTCTACACCACAGTCGGCCATAGCCTGTTTTGCATAGTCGATCATGTAAGGAACTTTCATGATGGCATCATACATGCTGGAGTATTTTCCTGTATAAGAAGATTCTACCGTACCTTCACCATATTTTTCATTTAAAGCAGCCACACATTTTTCCACATATTCATGTCTTTCCTGGAAACGCTTCTTGTCATGATCACGAATCAGGCAGCGAAGAAATGCTTTTTCCACAGTTCCTTCGAACTTAATCGGATGGAAATAACCCTCCCGATTTTCTGTATGCTGAGGACGTTCCAGTGCAGGAAGCATATTCATGAATTCACCACCGATTTCGATGGCATTTTTCATAATATTTTTCGCTGTTCCAGGATGTACATTTAAGCCGTGAATGTTCAGATGCACTTCTTCTCCGTTGAAGTTCTCATAAATAAAATCGCCGAGGCCATCACCATCCAGAGTATAGGCAATGTCTGCACCGAAGCGTTCAATGTCGAACTTGTGAGCACCCAGAAGACCGACCTCTTCATCGCAGGTGAATCCAATCTGGATTGGGCCGTGAGGAAGCTCCGGATGCCGGCAGAAATATTCAGCCATGGTCATAATAGAAGTAATAGCGGCCTTGTCATCGCCACCCAGCAGAGTTGTACCGTCTGTCAGGATCAGATCCTGTCCAACATACATGGCCAGACGAGGATATTTTGCTGCTTCCATAACAATATTCTGTTCTTTATTTAATACGATGTCTCCGCCTGGATAGTTTTCCAGAACCCATGGCTTTACATCGGTACCACTGGCATCCGGAGCGGTATCCATATGACCAAGGAATCCGATAGAAATGCCACCGCCATTTGGCAGGGTAGATGGAATAGTGCCGTATACATTACAGAAATCATCGTGAGTGACATTTTGAAGTCCGATGTTCTTCATTTCTTCTTCCAGCATATGAGCCAGATCCCACTGTTTTTCTGTACTTGGAACGGTAGCTGCGCCATTCTGAGACTGGGTATCTACTTTGGCGTAACGGATAAAACGTTCTTTTACCTGATCGTAAAACTGTGACATGATTGTCTCTCCTTTAGTAAATATAATTAGTATTGATATGCCACTTTTTATGACAAACAGTTTGACAGAAAAGTGTCATATAATATAATTATACACCCCTGTGCTAAAAGCGCAAGAAGAAGTTATGGGGCTGCTGGTCATGGAGTGAACAATAACGTTGTATTTGACAGAAAAACAGATGTATGACATTGACAGATGACACTTTAGTGTGTTAAAATTTATACAGTCCGCTTCATATACAAGCAAACATTATAAAGGAGGAGAAAAATGAGCAGAAAAGGACTTATGAGATTTTTAATCGCTGCAGCAGTATCTGCAACTGCGCTGTTCGGAAGTATGAGTGTTTCCGCAGCAGAGACTACCCAGGATACGCTGACTGTAGCAATGGGATCCGATGCAACCAGTATCGACCCGGTAGCTGTATGTAATGTATATTCATCCAACATTATGGCGCAGATCTATGACACACTGATTGATGTGGCAGAAGATGGTACCGTAACACCGAGACTTGCAGAGAGCTATGAAGTGTCAGATGATGGACTTACCTATACTTTTAAGATTCGTCAGGGCGTAAAGTTCCACAATGGAGATGAATTAAAGGCAAGTGATGTAGCATACTCACTGAAACGTGCACAGGCCAGTGCAGCAGTAGCTCACATCTTTGGTGACATCGATCCGGACAGCTTTGAAGTACCAGATGATTACACAGTATCTTTTAAACTTCAGCAGCAGAATACAGGTTTCATCGCAGGTCTTGCCAATACAGGTGCCAGCATTGTTCCAGAAGCTGTTGTAGAAGCAGAAGGCGATAACTTCGGAAGCAACCCAATCGGTACCGGCCCATTCAAGTTCGTAAGCTGGACAAAGAATGATACTATCGAATTGGAACGTAATGATGATTATTTCGGAGAAAAACCGGCATTGTCTAAGATCACATTCCGTATCATCACTGAAGCAACCAACCGTGCTATCGAACTGGAGAGTGGCGGTGTAGATATGGCATTTGATATTTCTACCAACGATATCAGCCGTGTAGAAGACAACAGCAATCTTCAGTTGATCCGTAAGGTAGATAACCAGACTACTTTCCTTGCATTCAACTGCGAGAAAGAACCATGGAATAACCCGGATGTACGTCAGGCTATCTCTTATGCACTGGATACCACAGCAATCTGCAACGCAGTATGGCGTGGAGTTGGCGCACCAGCAGCAGGTCCGATCGCACCGAACGTAAAATATCACGATAACGATCTGACACCACATGAATACAATGTAGAAAAAGCAAAAGAACTGCTGGCAGCAGCAGGCATTCAGGAAGGTCAGAAGCTGGTGATCTCCACAAACGAACGTCAGGAAAGAATTGATATGGCTACGATCATTCAGAGCCAGTTAAAAGAAGTTGGAATTGATGTAGAAATTGAAGTTCTGGAATGGGGCGCACTTCTGGACAAGGCAGACAGACGTGAACAGGATGCGATTATGGTAGGATGGACCTGCCAGACTGCTGATCCGGATATGGCAGTTTACGCTGTATTCCATTCTCAGACAAACGGACAGGTTGGTAATAACTACGCAAACTTCAGCAGTGAAAAAGTAGATGAACTGCTGGAAAAAGGAAGATCCATGCCAGACTCTGAGGACAGAGAAGCAGTTTACAAAGAACTGCAGGAAGAGATTGCAGCAGAAGCACCATGGGTATTCCTGAACAATGGAGAAGTAGTTGTTGGTGCAAAGGCCAACATGAAGGGATTTGAACCTACAGCATATGGTTATCATCCATTATACAACATTTACTTTGAGTAAATGTTGCAGGAAAAGCAGATTTACAACGGGGGAAGCTGCCGCTTCCCCTTTTCCAATGAGAAAAACAGAAAGGAAAGACGTCTATGCTAAAATATGTAGGTAAGCGTTTATTAATGATGATCCCGGTATTACTGGGTGTTACCTTTATCATATTTTCTATGCTGTATATCACTCCTGGCGATCCGGCCAGACTGGTACTGGGCGATTCGGCTTCTCCGGAAGCAGTAGAGCAGTACCGGGAAGAACAGGGACTTAATGATCCATTCCTGGTACAGTATGGAAGATATATGAAGAACCTGATTCTCCATGGAGATCTGGGAACTTCTTATGCCACAAAGAAGCCGGTAATTGATCTGATCAAAGACTGTTTCCCGGCTACGGTAAAACTGGCATTTTGTTCTATGTTATTTGCATTGGTTCTGGGTATTCCAATTGGAATTATTTCTGCGATCAAGCAGTATTCGATTTTTGATATGTGTTCTATGGCGTTTGCATTGTTGGGGATTTCCATGCCGGTGTTCTGGCTGGGACTGCTGCTGACACTGTTGTTTTCTGTAAAATTGGGCTGGCTTCCGTCTTCTGGATTTAACACTCCATTACATCTGATTCTGCCAGCAGTATCACTGGGGGCTCAGTCTGTAGCAGTTATTACCCGTATGACCAGATCCAGTATGCTGGAAGTTATCAATATGGATTATATCAAGACAGCAAGAGCAAAAGGTCTCCATGAGAAAACTGTTATCATCAGACACGCACTGGGAAATGCTCTGATTCCGATTATTACATCTGCAGGTCTGCAGTTTGGTACTCTGCTGGGTGGAGCAGTTCTGACAGAGTCTATTTTTTCTATTCCTGGAATTGGACGACTGATGGTAGACTCCATCAAGATGCGTGACTTCCCTACGGTACAGGGCGGTGTGCTGATCATTGCACTGGCGTTCAGTATTGTAAACCTCCTGGTTGACCTGTTATATGCATTTGTAGATCCGCGTATCAAAGCGCAGTATAAGTAGGAGGAGAGTACATATGGAAAAGAAAAAGAAATTTGCCCAGCTGGGCGATATATGGAAACGCCTTCGAAAAAACAAACTGGCGGTACTGGGACTGATTATTATCGTTATTATTTTCTTAGTAGCGATTTTTGCAAACTTTATTGCACCTTATAGTTTTGACCAACAGGATCTGTTGAGCTGCTTCCAGGGACCAAGTGCACAGCACTGGTTTGGAACAGATGAGTTTGGGCGTGATATTTTCAGTCGTGTAGTATATGGAACGAGAATATCTCTGTTGATTGGTTTCGTAGCTGTAGCAATTGCCATGGTGATTGGTGTACTTCTTGGAGCATTTTCCGGTTACTATGGAGCAACCGTTGACAACATTATTATGCGACTAATGGATATTCTGTTATCTATTCCACAGATCATTTTAGCGATTGCCATTGTGGCAGTACTTGGAAATGGTCTGTTTAACCTGATGCTCGCAGTCGGTATTTCTTCGATTCCGCATTATGCCAGAATCGTGCGTGCATCAGTGCTTTCTGTAAAAGATCAGGAATTTATCGAGGCAGCTAAGGCAGCAGGATCATCGGATCTGCGTATTATTTTCAAACACATTATTCCGAACTGTCTGGCTCCGATTATCGTACAGGCCACATTGGGTGTAGCTATGGCGATCCTGACAGCGGCCGGACTTAGTTTTGTTGGACTGGGTATTTCCCCGCCAACTCCGGAATGGGGTTCTATGCTTTCTTCTGCAAGAAGTTATATTAGAGACTATGCTTATATGACCATGTTCCCAGGTCTTGCGATTATGATCACCATCTTTGCTCTGAATGTACTGGGTGACGGACTTCGTGACGCACTGGATCCAAAGCAGAAGAAATAGGAGGAGAGGAATATGGATAACGAGAAAAAGAATTTACTTGAGATCCGTGATCTGACTGTAGAATATCATACAAATGGCGGTGTGGTACATGCAGTTAACGGATTAAATCTGGAAGTTGCACCTAAGGAGACCCTTGGATTTGTAGGAGAAACTGGTGCAGGAAAGACAACAACCGCTCTGAGTATTTTGAATCTGCTGCCACATCCACAGGGAAAGGTAATCAGCGGATCCATCAAATATAATGGCGAAGAAATTTTAAACAAATCCAATAAAGACATGACTCGTATTCGTGGAGAAAAGATCTCTATGATCTTCCAGGATCCTATGACATCATTGAATCCGGTTATGACCGTTGGTGATCAGATTGCAGAAGGAATCCGTCTGCATGATCACCTGAGTAAAGCAGATGCTCATAAAAAAGCCCTGGAGATGCTGAAGACCGTTGGCATCCGTCCGGAACGAGCTTCAGATTATCCACATCAGTTCTCTGGTGGTATGAAGCAGCGTGTGGTTATTGCAATTGCGCTTGCCTGTAATCCGGAACTGCTGATTGCCGATGAACCGACCACTGCACTGGATGTAACGATTCAGGCACAGATGCTGGAACTGATGAAAGGACTGAAGGATCAGTATGATACTTCTATGATTATGATTACTCATGACCTGGGTATCGTGGCTGAGATCTGTGATAAAGTAGCAATTATGTATGCAGGAAATGTGGTAGAATATGGCGATAAAGTGGATATTTTCACACCAGAGAAGCCACACCACCCATATACTGTTGGATTGTTTGATTCCATTCCAGATATCTATCATGAACAGGAAGAACTGAAGATCATAAAAGGCCTCACACCGGATCCAACAGATCTGCCGTCTGGATGTACTTTCCATCCAAGATGTCCATATGCCTGTGAGAAATGCAGCAAGCAGATGCCAAAGCATCTGGAAGTAGAACCTGGACATACCATCAGTTGTCACAGATTTGATGATACTAAGGAGGTGAAGTAAATGGCAGAGACGATTCTTGAAGTAAAGAATCTGAAAAAATATTTCAAAACCAAAAAAGGAATGCTGCATGCATTAGATGATGTCAGTTTTTCTATCAATCAGGGAGAAACCCTTGGTCTTGTAGGAGAATCAGGCTGTGGTAAATCTACCACCGGTCGTGCCATTTTGAGACTTCATGAACCCACCAGCGGTGAAGTATTATTTCGTGGGACGGATGTGGTAAAACTGAATGCAGCACAGATGAAGGAAATGAGAAAGAAGATGCAGATCGTATTTCAGGATCCGTATTCTTCTCTGAATCCGCGTCTGAATATAGAAGAATTAATTTCAGAGCCATTATTGGTAAATAAGGTATATGATAATAAGAAAGATTTGTATAACCGTGTGCATGAGGTTATGGATATTGTAGGTCTGGAACGCAGACTTTCTACTTCTTATCCACATGAGCTGGACGGTGGAAGAAGACAGCGTATCGGTATTGCCCGTGCTCTGTCTATCAATCCGGAATTCATCGTTATGGATGAGCCGGTATCCGCACTGGATGTGAGTGTACAGGCACAGATACTGAACCTGATGAATCAGTTGAAGAAGGATCTGGGACTGACCTATCTGTTTATTTCTCATAACCTGAGCGTAGTAAAGCATGTCAGTGACCGTATTGCAGTTATGTACCTTGGTAAGATCGTGGAAATGGCTGATTACAAAGATATCTTTGAAAATCCGCTGCATCCATATACTCAGGCGCTGCTGTCTGCGATTCCGATTCCAAGACTGGATGTGGAAAAACGCCAGCGTATCATTCTGGAAGGAGACGTACCGAGTCCGGTGAATCCACCGGAAGGCTGCCGTTTCTGCGGACGCTGCCGTTTCCGAAAAGAAGGATGCAATAAGAATGAACCGAAACTGGTAGATGTGGGGAATGGACACATGGTAGCGTGTCATCTGGTAGCAGGCAAATAAAATATCGTGAAATCCAAAGCCGGAATACTTTTGTAAGATGCAGAGGTATTCCGGCTTTTTATCTTGTTTACAAATGCAGGTAGAATGTTATAGTATGGAAACAGAATATGATGATATGGAAGGACAATAAAAATGGACAGCAGATCAGATAGTGGATTTCTGAATGTACTGATTCAGATGGGAGAAGCGCTGCAGAACAGCGGGGCGGAGATTTACCGGGTGGAGGATACCCTGAACCGTATCGGTTATGCCTATGGTGCAGAAGAGATGAATGTGTTCGTGATTACCTCCAGCATTATCATTACCATGAAGATGCCTGGAAAAGATCCATTGACCCAGACCAGACGGCTGAAGAAGTCAGGGGGTAATGATTTTGTGAAACTGGAGGAATTGAACGAACTGAGCAGACAGATCTGTAGTGGCCGGATAGCGGTGGATGAGTTTGAACAGCAGCTGGATCAGATATTATCCACTGGCTCCAGTGAGAAAATGCTGTTGCTGGGAAATGTGCTGGCAGCGGCCAACTTTGCTGTATTCTATGGTGGCAGTATCTGGGACTTTTTGTTTGCCGGATTGATGGGAGCGGTGATCTGGCTGCTGGAAACATATATGGAACCAATCTGTCTGAATTCTGTGGCTTATCAGATAGCCGCATCGTTCTTAAGCGGTGTGGGGATCTGTGTGGTCAGCAGAATCTTTCCGATATTGCATATGGACAAGATCATGATTGGTGATATCATGTTGCTGATACCAGGACTGATGTTCACCAATGCCATACGGGATGTTCTGCTGGGGGATACCATATCAGCCAGTATGAGGCTGATCGAGGCGTTATTGCTGGCAGCGGCGCTGGCACTGGGATTTTTTGCGGCTATCTGGCTGGTAAGGGGGCTCTGGTAAATGAATGTAATTATACAACTGCTCACAGGTGCGGCAGGCTCTGTGGGATTTGGACTCATCTTTCATATTAATAAAAGATATCTTCCAGCGGCAGCAGTAGGAGGCGCACTTGGCTGGCTGGCTTACTTGTTATTGTCCCATCATGGGCACCATATCT
The DNA here is from genome assembly GCF_025567005.1 of Muricoprocola aceti. Lineage (NCBI taxonomy): Bacteria > Bacillati > Bacillota > Clostridia > Lachnospirales > Lachnospiraceae > Muricoprocola > Muricoprocola aceti. Next base: position 725 of record NZ_JAOQKE010000034.1, on the reverse strand, counting down.
TTGTATCTATGCTGGTGGCCAGCTTCTGCGTGGCCATCTATGCAGAGATCCTGGCCCGGCTATACGGAGCACCATCCACACCGTTTTTTGTGACCTCCGCCATTCCGCTGATACCGGGAAGCACTCTGTATTACTGTATGAGTGCACTGGCAGAGGGTAATACCGAACTGGCAGAAAAATACGGAAGCCAGACCTTCCTGTGCGCACTGGGGATCGCCGGGGGAATGGCCATCGCCTGGTGCATCTGCGACCTGACCAGGAAAATGAAACGTTAGGCTATTGCGATAAAAGCAACATAAAAGAATTTTGTAAAAAAATGAAAAAAACTGTTGACAAATGCTGGGACGGATGATAATATAATGAAGCTGTCTGAGAGAGACAGCAAGAAACACAAAGCTTCAATCGAAAGATTGAAAAATAAATAAAAAAGTTGTTGACAAACTTAGAAAGCAGTGATATGATATAAAAGTTGCTGCTGATGAGAACAACAGCAAAGAACCTTGATAATTGAACAGTGAAACAACCTTGAAAGATTCTAAAAAAGACGAGTATCTTCCAGAAAACTTTGTTTTCCGGAAGCATGCATTCAAGGAACTGACCTTATAAACAGTAAAAGGGATAGATTAGCTAGTATGTTGATTTTGAACTGGATTAAAATTAATTTTCGCGAGTAATGAGGAGAGCGAGCATGCTTGCATGTGCATTCGACGAATACCGCGAAAACA
>NZ_JAOQKE010000033.1:0-15360 GCF_025567005.1 Muricoprocola aceti | reverse complement strand
TCCCATCCATTATCCGTACAGGTTTGTATAACCTTCTGGCTGACATACAATCCATCGGCTGTTATTATGATCGGAAGTCTCGAAAAACTCTGTTTTATCGTTTTTGCCAGTCTGATAAATGCCTTGCTTTCACAATCCTGTTTTATTTTTTTTCACTCTGATCGATATACTCCGTGTTTTCAATTGGCTCTGACGCTATGCTACATACAAGGTTATTTCCAAAGTATAGTTTTGCCTCAAGCACACTTCTATGATACTTTATAAATTCATCTGCTTTCCCGCGGTTATAGCAGCGGCTCAGATAATAATCATTCTTTTTCTGGTATCCTTCATCCAGTTCTGTAACATCGATAATAACCTGCCACTTTTTCAACACTCTGGCATCATTAAATGTTTTTCTGCGGATCATGGAATAGGCAATATCTTTCTGTATTTTTTCCAGCTCCAACGGATCCAGCCTCTTCAAAAATTCATTTTCCGTAACACCATGAGGAAGATACTCTTTCCTGGATTCTCCCATGAAAGAATATAGATTTTCCACAACCTTTTCATCATTAAACTGCCGTGTCACTTCCTGCATGCTTGAAATTCCACCTATACATTTATAATACAAAGTCCCAAGCATAGTTTTTACAGAATAGTCGATATAACTTTGGTTCCAAGGGTCTTTTATTTCACTAAATTTTTTAAATAATTCAGAGTAATATTTATCCTAGATTATTCACGGTTAAGCTAAATGTACAACTGGAATAGCAACTATTAAAGAACCTTGACAGCTTAACAATTGCTCTGAACTCTGCGATAGGGATTTTACGCCCTTTTGACGGACAAATTGAGCGATGTTATGACTGCATGGAGCAATTTTTAATTTCATGGTACAGTTATCAGTTCAGATATTGTTCCATGAATAATTCAGGTTTATTTTGAATCTTATTGCATTCAACAACCGGATTCTTTTCCAATTTTCTCTTGGATCTTTCTTGTTCTCTGCTCATTTTTCTTCCTTTGCGATAAAGTTTTTTCTTTTATTTTACCTTATCACAAAGAAATCTGCTTAAATTTTAGTATTATTAGTGCGAATTATGTTTACCTTTCAAAACTGATTATTTCACTCTTATCTTTATTTTCTAATTCTCTTTCAGCCTCAATAAAATATTCCTATAATACTCTTCATTAATCTCAAATCCTATGAAATTCCTCTTAAGATTTTGTGCTGCAACTAACGTTGTTCCACATCCGCAGAATGGATCCAGAACCACCTGTCCCTCCTTAGTTGTTAATGCTATTAATATTTCCATCAATTTTACAGCTTTTTGCGTTGGATGAAGTCCCCTATCAGTTTTTTCTGTTTGTATCTTCAAAATATTTGAGCATACCTCTAATCCCTCATTCCATATAGCTCTTTTTTTCAATTCTTCTTCATTAAATGCCCCCACCTCATACTTGAGCACATTATCTGTCAATGTACTTCCTTGTGGATATGGTTTCATAAACCATAAAATTGGTTCAAACAATGGTCGTAAATTTCCTATTTTCCAACCTTCCCATTTCAAACTATTATCATGATCTCCTCGTCTATCAAATACACAGCTAACCCTTTGTGCTCTATAAGCTGCCGCATCTTTTTCCCATGAAATCATATCTTTAAAAATAAATCCTGCATCTTCCATCGCACAAATACATCTATGTGCCATTCTTCTTCCCGCAAATACAAAGCAACTTGATCCAGGCACCAAAACTCTTAACCATTCACTCGCCCATAAGGTACACCACTGATAATATTCTAATGGAATATTTTTGTCAGCTTGTGACCAACCATTTAAAGGCTTTCCCCTAGTTTTAAATACACTTCCAGCTTTTTCTTGTGCCGGACTTTTTCCTAACAAACTGCTATTAGTATTTTGATGTAACACATCCCATTCATCGTAATTTATTCCATATGGAATATCTGATAATATAAGATGTATTGACTCAGTCTCTACATTTTTTATCAGTTTTATAGAATCTCCTAACTCTATTCTTCCCAAATTATTCACCTACTTGCTTAATCTATTAATATAACTTTTTATTGCATTTACTTTTTCTTGAAGTTTTTTTGCTTTAATCAACTCTTCTATCGCACGTTCTCTAGAATAGTTTCTTATCTCGCCTATATAATTGTTCCAAAATATTATTTCAATCATCCCTCTATCAACTAATGCATTTTTATATGTTTTTAGTATTTCTTCGTACTCCTCTATTGTTATTCCAATTTTCTTTGCTACGTAAGAATCCATTTTAGGTAAAAAACAACTTTTTGCATTTGCGTAACTTAATGTTTTATCTCGAGCAATCATCTGTGATGCATTCCACAATGACTCTAATGATATTGTCGAGGTTTCTTTTATATTTTTCTCCAATAAAATTGAAATATGTTCCCAGGACAATAAACAAACATTGTTATCCAAGGCTTTAGAATAAATTTGACTTGTTATTTGCGGATATTGGAAATATGGAGCAACTAATACAGCATATTCATTTTCTGCTCCTCTCCAATCACTCAGATTACTAACCTTAAAATCTTTTTGATTTTTTGCCGTGCGACTGAGTCTAAAACATTTTGCATCAGCAACTAAACTGTAATTATATCCTGAAATGCTTCTTGCTATTATATCAGCACTATCCCCTCGCTCATCCAATGCTTTCGCAGCCAATCCTAACATTCTAAAACATCTCGCTAGAACTATATCAGATGCTTTTGAATACAATTTTTCTTCTGTTGAATCGTGTTCAATACTTTCTGGTATTGTCCCAACTTCTTTTACAATATTTTTAAATTCAACTTCTGGAATATTGTCGATAAACTCCTTTATCCTATCTGTTGCAATTTTAAATTCTTCATTTTCCAATTCGAATATCTTTTCTATTAATTTGTCGAACATTTCTTATTCCTCCAAGTTGATTACATTAATCTGATTTGTAATTTTCCTTATATTTTACTTGATATATTTTTTTATTGCAAGATCTATTATATTCTACCAGATTTGAAAGGTAAATTTATTCTATAACCTGCCAATTTTGTAAATTCACATATTTACATATTTTTTATGAATTTAGGAAAGTTATCCACATTAAATGATTACACGAATTCCTTCTCCCAAAAAAAGTTCATAAATTTGTATTTTCCTCTTGGCAGGCATCACCTTCTTTGCTAAAATTAAATCAGTTTAGAATTGCTCTATGCAGCTCCACGCTTATATCTTCTGTTTCCGTTAGTTGCCGTCCAAAGCTAGCTAACAATTCAGGAGATACATTTTTTTGCAGTTTTTTTTATTTTTCCTCAGGTAATAATACTCATAAAGCTGCTTTATGAAATCCGCTATTTGCTCCATCAAGTAATGGTTCTTTTGTGCCTGCTCATCCCAGCTACATGCGTGCTCTATATTCCCCTGCCAATGCTTCTGTCGGTTGAATCCCTGATTTTCTATTTTCCATCTGTTCCTTCCGGCTTTCACAATTTTCTTTGCATTACTTTTTGTAATTGTGATATTGGTAATCCATGCAAACTCTGTTATTTTTTCTTTTCCATCTGTCTGGACTTTCTTTTCTGTGTAATAGATCAGATTTACATCTGTGTTCTGAAATATGATCTGATTCTGGTACTCTATTTCTGAACCTATCTTTTCTTTTTCAGGCAGTGCCTGATATTCCAACGCTATGGTTGGCGCACATCCTTCTTTATAACGGATGATATAATCCCATCCATTATCCGTACAGGTTTGTATAACCTTCTGGCTGACATACAATCCATCGGCTGTTATTATGATCGGAAGTCTCGGAAAACTCTGTTTCATCTTTTTTGCCAGTCTGATAAATGCCTTGCTTTCACAATCCTGTTTTATTTTTTCTCCACTCTGATCGATATACTCCGTATTTTCAATTGGCTCTGACGCTATGCTGCATACAAGGTTATTTCCAAGGTACAGTTTTGCCTCAAGCACACTTCTATGATACTTTATAAATTCATCTGCTTTCCAGCGGTTATAGCAGCGGCTCAGATAATAATCGTTCTTTTTCTGGTATCCTTCATCCAGTTCTGTAGCATCGATAATAACCTGCCACTTTTTCAACACTCTTGCATCATTAAATGTTTTTCTGCGGATCATGGAATAGGCAATATCTTTCTGTTTTTTTCCAGCTCCAACAGATCCAGCCTCTTCAAAAATTCATTTTCCGTAACACCATGAGGAAGATACTCTTTCCTGGATTCTCCCATGAAAGAATATAGATTTTCCACAACCTTTTCATCATTAAACTGCCGTGTCATTTCCTGCATGCTTGAAATTCTACCTATACATTTATAATACAAAGTCCCAAGTATAGTTTTTACAGAATAGTCGATATAACTTTGGTTCCGAGGGTCTTTTATTTCACTAAAGTTTTTAAATAATTCAGAGTAATATTTATTTTGAATCTTATTGCATTCAACAACCGGATTCTTTTCCAATTTTCTCTTGGATCTTTCTTGTTCTCTGCTCATTTTTCTTCCTTTGCGATAAAGTTTTTTCTTTTATTTTACCTTATCGCAAAAAAATCAGCTTAAATTTTAGTATTATTAGTGCGAATTATGTTTACCTTTCAAAACTGAGTCAGAGACTTTTCCTCATTGAAAACATATGCCTCCATAGAAGCTGTCACCAGGAACAGTGAAATCGCAGGCAGGCGATTCATGAGCTATATTTAACAAGCTCTATTTCACCATAATAGTTCTTCAGAATGGTTTCGCAGTCCTCGCCCTGTTCTGCCATGTGCCGGGCTCCGTTCTGGCTCATGCCTTCGCCATGGCCATATCCGCCACCATAGACATCATATCCGGTCAGGATGTCTCCTTCTGTCACTGGCTGCAGATAGAAAAAAGCACTTGGCAGCAGCTGCCATCCTTCCCGGGTACTTCCATCTTGCAGGGTGATCACCAGATCTGCCAGAGCCAGAAACTGGCGGATCTGGTATTCTCCTATTATCTTCTCCGTTACTTCTTCTGTTTCTATTTTTTGAACCGCTTCTTCCGATGTGACTGTCTGATCCGCATCGGCCTCATCCTGTTCTACCGTCTTTCTCTGTCCAGTTATCTCCAGACACGTTGCTGCACCTTTCTCATTTCTTTCTGCCACTTGCAGGTTCTCTATCTTTTCCCATTCCGTTTTTTCCTGCAAATCCACCAACTGTATATTCGTTTTCCATCGATAAAACGGTTCTTCTGCCTCTACGGAGCTTATCTGATCTTCCTGTAAAAATGCTGCAAATACACTCTCTTCTGACAGATTTCTATGCAGATCCAGTCCACAGGAAGTGGAATAATAACGTGCATCTGCCAGTGCACCATCCTGCATCATCATCACCAGCCCTGCCGTTTCTTTTACCGCCTGATCGGTTTTTGCCCCGTGCCGACGATTATTATAGACCTGATAAGAGGTACTGTCATCCAGGTCTGCTCCATATTCTTCTGCCCGCCCACTCTCCTGTTGCTGCATGGCATAAGTTCGTGCACAGATCGCCTGAGCCTTCAGCGCTTCCAAAAGGAACGCTTCTGACATTTCACTGGGTAACACTCCGCAAAGATAGCTCTCCAACGGTAATACATTTACAAGAAGCAGTCCCTGATCCGTCTTTCGGATTTCCAGACTACCTTCATATCCAATGTCTGTCTCTGCCCGCTCCAGTTCCGGGAAATAAAACCTGCCGTCATTCGAGAAAGCCTGTAGTACTTCTCCTTTTGCAAACAAATCACTCTGAGGTGTAATCTGTATCTCTTCTCCGGCCTTATACCGGATCTGGCTGTCCTCTTTCTGGATCGTATAATCTTTATCGCAGGTAAGGCAAATATCGGTATGGTATTCCGATTCATAGCCGTCACTTTTCAACAGAACACGGATCCCTGACTCTGATTCGTCAGTTTCCAGCCCCTCAGTTCCCGACTGTATTTCTCGCTGTTCTCCGTTTTCATTCTGTGTTCCCGTTTCTTCCACTCTTCCGGATCCCATATTTTCCTGCGGTGACACGTTTGCCTGATTTCCCCTATTCTCTGCACCATTTCCATATTTCAGTTCCAGCATACCCCATAAAAAAGTCAGCAGCAGCAAGCCACATAACATGATTATTTTTTTCATATTCTCCGTTTTCTCCCTAAAAAAAGAAACGGCATACCAGTTGTACCCGTTTCTTTTATCCTATGTTCTGTTTTCTTCTTTATGATTGTAAAATCATAACTGTTTAGTTGCCCGCTTTCTTATTCTGCACTGAACTTGTAAATGGTTGTTGTAGAATAAGTATCTCCTGCTTTCAGAATCGGAGATGCAAAGTTCTCATGATGAATCGCATCTGGGAAGAACTGTGTCTCCAGGCAGAGACCACCTCTCTTCTGATAAGCCTTTCCATCTTTTCCAATCCAGGTGTTCTCAATAAAATTTCCAGAATAGAACTGTACGCCTACACAGTCCGTAAAGACTTCCATCTTTCTTCCGCTGACCGGAGCTTTCACTTCTGCAACCTTCTTTACCGTTCCATCCGGCTTCAATGCGTAGTTATGGTCATATCCGCCACCCATCTTCAGCTGCCTGTTCTCTTTTTCAATATCCTGTCCCACCGGCTTTGCCACACGGAAATCAAATGGAGTACCCTCCACCGATCCGATCACACCAGTCGGGATAGATTCTGCATCGATCTCTGTATAACCATCTGCATCAATCCACAGAATATGATCCAGAACACTTCCATGGTCATGGCCCTCCAGGTTAAAATAGGAATGATTGGTCATATTGGCAATGGTATCTTTGTCTGACTTACCTTCATAGTGAATCTTGATCTCATTGTCGTCCGTCAGTGTATAGGTCACAGATACGGTAAATGTTCCAGGATATCCCTGTTCCAGATCCGGGCTGACTCTGGAAAATGTCACGGAAGATGTCGCTTCGTCTGTCTTCATATCCCAGATCACCGAATCATATCCATGATTGCCGCTATGAAGGTTATTTTTGTTCTCGTTCTGATCCAGGTGATATGTCACACCATTGATCTCAAACGTTGCTCCACCGATACGGTTGCCGCTTCTTCCAATGCAGGCGCCCAAAAAACCGCCATTCTTCGCATAATCTGTCACATCCGCATAACCAAGGATTACATCGTCATGTCTGCCATTCTTATCTGGCACTACTGCACCAACCAGTGTGGCACCATAGTTTGTCACCTCAATGGACATTCCATTCTTATTGGCAATCGTCACCAGCTTAGCTTCTCTTCCATCCGCCAGTCTTCCAAAATCACTTACTTTCATTCCCATTTTCCCCAATCTCCTTTTTAAACTTTATAAAAAAAGGACCCTGAGGTCCTTTTTTTAATACCCAAAATGCCGGTTCCTACCTTTTGACTCCTAGCGAAGCTAGGTGGGTAACCGCAACCGTTCTTCTGCCTTCCCCTGACAAATGGGGGCCTGACATCTAATTGGCAATATAGGAATCCCGTTTAAAGTAATGTAGGTTCAAAACAGTAGAAGTTGTCGAACATCCCAGGCAAATGGTCAACTTCTTTGTGATTCATTTCTTGTTTATTATCGCATTCTCATGTCGAAAAGTCAAGCATGGAAACGAATCACCGTCTTTCACTCATATCTGTGTCCGTTTTTGTTTTTTTTATTCTATTTCTTCACGCTGGTATGTCCGGTCGGCCAGTACTTTTCTGCTGATTTTTTCACTACAAAGGCAAACCAGATGGTCACTGCAAGGAATATGGCAATTACTGCCAGATACCATCTTCCAAGCAATCCGGTCTGTGTCTCCAGTACACCGCAGCCGCCGCAGATCAGCACCACAATCCCATATACCAGTACTTTATTCTCCACTTCTCTGGTATAGGCTGCCTTATCGGTACATTTTTTGACATTCGTTCCTTTCGGGAGCAGCAAGCCTTCCTTGATCTCTCCCTTAAACTTTAACAGATAATAGCAATACAGCACATACGCACCTGATCCCAGGATAATCAGGTCCATTAATGAAAACATTGAATCCATATTCTGTTCCCCCTATTTTACCCCAAGAATCTTCTTTACCGCATTCTTCATCTCTGCTGTCTCTACTACAGTATCATGAAGAACCGGTGCCGTACGGATCTCTTCAATAGCTGCCGGCACCTTCACGCCTGAGATACGTGACAGTTCATCTACCAGTTCAAAGTCTGTCATGTTCTTGCTGTCTTTATGTAAAGCATCCATGACACTTCTGGTGAACTTATATGGACTGGCTGTAGAAGCAATCACGGTCTTGGTCTGATCACCGCTCTGCTCCTGATACTTATGATATACGCAGGAAGCTACTGCTGTGTGCGTATCCATCACATAACCGGTATCCTGATAAACTCTCGCGATCTCATCTGATACTTCCTTCTCTGTAGCAAATCCACCGGTGAAATCCTGCAGTCTTTCCCGCATCTTTGGTGTAATCTCATACTTGCCTTCTGTGGTCAGAGACTTCATCATCTCTGCATTTTTCACTGCATCCTCGCCTGCAATTTTATAGATCAGACGTTCCAGATTGCTGGAAATCAAAATATCCATAGATGGTGATGTGGTCAGGATAAATTCTCTGTTACGATTGTATTCTCCTGTCTGGAAGAAATCATACAGTACTTTATTATCATTCGAAGCACAGATCAGCTTTGCAATCGGTACGCCCATATTTTTTGCATAGTAAGCTGCCAGAATATTACCAAAGTTACCTGTCGGAACTACTACATTTATCGGTTCGTTCTCAGCTAATTCTCCTGCTGCTCTCAGCTTCGCATAGGCATATACATAATACACTACCTGCGGAACCAGACGGCCGATGTTGATGGAATTCGCAGAAGAAAACTGAAATCCGCTCTCCTGCATCTCCTTTGCCAGCTCCTTATCTCCGAACATCTTCTTAACACCGGTCTGGGCATCGTCAAAATTGCCCCTGATGGCTACTACATAAGTATTCTTCCCTTTCTGAGTCACCATCTGCTTTTCCTGAATCGGGCTGACACCATTCTTAGGATAAAAAACAATAATTCTGGTGCCAGGTACATCTGCAAAACCAGCCAGTGCTGCCTTTCCGGTATCTCCGGATGTAGCTGTCAGAATCACGATCTCATTTTCCACATGATTCTTCTTTGCTGAAGTAGTCAGCAGGTGTGGCAGAATAGACAGTGCCATATCCTTAAATGCGATGGTAGCACCATGGAACAGTTCCAGGTAGTAAGCACCATCTTCCTTCTTCAGCGGTGCAATCTCTTTGGTATCGAACTTTTCATCATATGCCTTAGCAATACAATTCTTCAGTTCTTCTTCTGTAAAATCTGTAAGAAACAGCTTCATTACTTCATATGCAGTCTCCTGATAACTCATGCCTGCCAGCTGCTCCATTGTCACATCCAGATGCGGAATCTGCTGTGGTACAAATAATCCGCCGTCATCAGCAAGTCCCTTTAAGATTGCCTGTGAGGCTGTTACAGTGCCTTCTGGAGTTCTGGTACTTCTATATAATACTTCCATCTCTTCACCTGTTCCTTTTCCTATTTCTTATCTGCCTGGTTTCAGACATTTTTACCAAGTATAGCACACCTTTTTTTGTCACGCAACCCTGGGTTCCTATTTGAAAAGATGAAAAAAGAGCAGCCACTGACTGCTCTTTTCTGCTATACCCTCTTAGGATACCTGTTGATTCTGGGATAATGTATAATATTCATGTCCACCATGTGTAAGCAGTGGAATTAAATTCTCTTCAAACCATCCGATACTGGATGCATCAGATCCGTTCCTTGCCATAAAGAACAGTGCCCCCTGGGACTTGTCCTCTCCGGCCAGTACCCGGTCTACCGCTTCTATTGTGGAATCAGTGATCTCCACGCTGTTGATTCGTCCGTCAATGGTCGGCTGAAACTGAGCTGAGCCGTCGATGGTCTGCCATACCACTTCTTCAATGGTATTCGGAAAACGTGAATCTCTGACTCTGTTCAGAATGACATTTGCGATCAGCATCTTGCCTTCCAGATCTTCTCCGGTAGCCTCTGCTTCCACTATGCGTAATAATGTATAATACTCACTCTCCGGCATCTGGTTACTCTCTACCACCTGTCTGGCATAGGTAAACACATTCCGGGCTGACTGTGTACTTTTCTCCATATTTGTCCGGCGGCGCTCCGTACGGCTTGCCCTCGCTGCACCTACCAGAATGTTCTCATTTGCACTTGCAGTGTTTATCTCACTCGCTGCCTGGGAATATGCGTTCATGGACATTGCACCACTTACGACTCCCATCAGTCCCGCCTGAAGTCCTTCTGTCTCGTCTGTCTCTATCGTCTCGGCAGCCAGAACTTCTCCTGTTCCTGCATGCAATCCCGTCTCCTTCCCAATCTCGATGGAAATAAGATTCCCGCTTACCCCGCTAACCCCCATAGCGCACAGGAAAACGATTGCCAGCAAAACAGCTGTGCGGACAACAGCAACGTGTTTCCGATATACACGTCTGGTCAAACGATTCATACAATGCATCATCCCCAGAAGTATACTTTCTACTTCCATATGCTGTTTTTCCTTCCTTTCTTGCTGATAATGATACTCCCGTCTTTTTCTATTTTATTTCATTTGTGTTAATATGTCAATTATTATTTCATATTTTCGTAATACTTTTGTAGCTATTTTTCACATTTTTACGACAAAAACGGCGTAACACCCTGTCAGAAAAGGGATTACGCCGTCACTTTTAGACTATTCTGATTATTTATTCTACGCCTGCCAGCATATTATTGATGGCTGTCAACAGTGCATTGTAGGAAGCTTTGATAATATCCTGATCTACACCTGCGCCCCAGAAACGTTTTTCCTGTGCATCACGAATACCTACATAAGCGATCGCTCTGGAACTGGAACTCTGCTCCAGTGCATGTTCCTGATAAGTCTCCAGACGATATTCCAAACGGAACTGCTTCTTCAATGCATTACTGATGGCATCCAGACGTCCGTTTCCGGAAGCCACTGCCAGCTTCTTCTCACCATCATGCTCTACCATAATCTCTGCAATGATACCGTTATGCTGCTTGAAGTGTGCTTCTGTAATATTAAACGGTGTGGTAATATCTTCGTATCTGGTCTTGAACAGGTCGAAGATCTCATCTGGAAGAAGTTCTTTTTCTTTTTCATCGGATGCTGCTTTTGCTGCATAGCCCATAGCCTCGCGCATCTTGGCCGGCAGATTCAGTCCATAGTACTGCTCCAGAATGTAGCCTACGCCACCCTTGCCGGACTGGCTGTTGATACGGATCACGTCTGCTTCGTAATGTCTTCCGATATCGGCTGGATCGATTGGCAGATACGGTACGGTCCAGTGCTCGCAGTCATGAGTCTCTCTGTACTTCATACCCTTGGCAATCGCATCCTGGTGGGATCCTGAGAATGCTGCAAATACCAGTGCTCCACTGTATGGGCTTCTCATATCAATCTTCATGCCTGTGAACTTCTCATACTGTTCACAGATCTCCATCATATTCGTGAAATCCAGTTCCGGATCTACACCCTGTGCATACATATTCATAGCCAGTGTCACGATATCTACGTTACCGGTACGCTCTCCATTTCCAAACAGAGTACCTTCGATACGGTCTGCGCCGGCCAGAATACCCATCTCTGCATCACTGACACCTGAGCCTCTGTCATTGTGTGGATGAAGGGAAAGTACAACATTTTCACGGTACTTCATATTCTTGCTCATATATTCGATCTGGCTTGCATATACATGAGGCATAGAGTGCTGTACAGTACTTGGCAGATTGATAATGACCTTGTTGTCCGGTGTCGGCTGCCATACATCCAGTACGGCATTGACTACTTCCAGTGCGTATTCCGGTTCGGTTCCGGTAAAGCTCTCCGGGCTGTATTCAAAGGAGAAGTTACCCTCTGTCTCGTCGGCAAGCTTCTTTAATAATGCAGCTCCGTCTACAGCAATCTTCAGAATCTCTTCCTTAGACTTCTTAAATACCTGCTCTCTCTGGGATAAGGAAGTGGAATTGTATACATGTACCACCGCCTTCTTTGCACCTTCCAGTGCTTCAAATGTCTTGCGGATGATATGCTCTCTGGCCTGTGTCAGTACCTGAATGGTAACATCATCCGGGATCAGATCCTGTTCAATGAGTGCCCGAAGGAAATGATATTCTGTCTCAGATGCAGCCGGGAAACCTACTTCGATTTCTTTAAAACCAATCTTTACCAGTAACTTAAAGAAATCAATCTTCTGCTGCAGATTCATCGGTACGATCAGTGCCTGATTTCCATCACGCAGGTCTACGCTGCACCAGATTGGAGCCTTGTCAATGTACTCTTTCTTTGTCCAGTCCATGCACTCTACTGGTGGCATAAAATACTGTCTGGTATACTTTTTAAAGTTCTTCATGTGTCTTTTCCTCCATTTTCACTATATTGATAAAATGTTGTTCCCATTCAGGGTAAAAAAAAATCCTTCATCCCGTGACTGCTTACTGTCACTAGAGACGAAAGACGTTCGATGTCCTACGCGGTACCACTCTACTTTATGAAATAACTTCATACACTCATCCGATACGGATCTGTACAGATCTTATATCTTACCCGGATAACGGTCAGGACTCCGTCTGCGTCTACTCACCAATCTCTCTTCTGATCATCTCTGGCTTTCAAGCAGCTGCTCTGAGGTGAGTTCCCCCTACTCTCTCGGCTGTCTCACATCACCCGACAGCTTTCTGAATCCAAGAATAAATGTACTATTCCTCTTCATAGCTTTTTCTATTTGACGTAGGTTTAAGATAACACTTTTCCCTGAAAATGTCAACCGAGAGAATTCAATTTTTCTTTTTCTTATTATATTCTTAATTTTACTAATTTAGTCTTTTTTTATGGATTTTTTTTTACATTTGTGTTAACATGATTGTAATATTTATGTATCTGTTCAATATCTTCACAGATACATATTTTTAGAAAGGAGAGGGGTAGTATGCACAGAAAACATACACTATTTGCAAAATGCGCTTCCGGACTCTTATCATTCTCACTGATTATGAGCATGATCCCTTCTGTCCCGGCCTGGGCAGAGGACGATTTTTCTGAAGATATTTCAGCGGAAGAAGCCGCATTAGATGCCGATGTGGAAGTACCATCTTCCATCTTTTATATTACGAAGTTCCCTGGATTTGAAAAGGATGATCAGGGACATTTTACAGATGAACAGACAAAGGAGAAATATGGTGATCTGAAAGCTGTACCAGGTACCTCTCTGGAAGATCTGAAGCTTCCTGAGGATCTGGATCTGGAAGGTTACTGGGAAGCAGACGGACCGGATGCTCCTTCTACTCTCACACTGGAAAAGATCGACTGGAAGTTAAAAACTGACAATCCAGAGGAGATCTATTCAGAGAGTTCTCCGGAAGGTACTTACACCTTCACACCAGATTATGAAGCTTATGTTGCTGATGATGAGTCTCTAGATGACATTCTTCTGGCAGAAGGCGTAAAGGATCTGACCATTGACGTGGTGATCGCTCCTGAGGAGACCGAACCGGAAACGACTGCCGAAACAGAGACTGCAGCCTCGGCTGATGACACACAGACTCAGCCAGCTGACCCATCCACTGATACAGAAGCTGTGGTGACAGATCCATCTGCTGAACCGGCCGCATCCGATGATACCGCTGCAACAGACAGTGATATTACGATTCCAGACGCTACCGGAGATACCACAACTGATGCTTCCGCTAATGACAATGGTGATATTAATATCTTTGACACCGTAGATGACTCTGTGATTAATGCCAGCACACAGGAAGAATATAAAGGTTCTGAAGAAGATAGCACTACCGATAACGGAACCGTTCTTCTGCCAGATGATTCCCAGGCTCAGCCAGTAGCTGTTCAGGAAGAAACTACTGCTCAAACCGAATCGACTGTTCAGGAAGAGACCTCTGCTCAGAGCGAAACAACTGTTCAGGAAGAGACCTCTGCTCCAGCAGAGACGACTGCCGAATCAGATGCCGCACAGCCAGAAACCACTGCAGATGCACAGACACAGGATGCTCCTCAGGGAGAACCAACTGTACAGGCCACAACGCTCATCGGTACACTGCAGTTCTTCAACCCGAATGCAACTAATCCGGTATATACTTATCCAGCCGATGGCACTAAGCTGACTCTTACTGCCAATGATACAAATGTAAATGTGGAACCTGCAATCACATTGCCTTGTAATGCAGTTCTGACCAATCCGACCGTGAAGTTTGTCGCAGATGGTGTGGAACAGCCATACACTTTAACAACCGCTGATTTTGCAGCGAATTCCACTCAGCGGATCACATTTACAGATGCAGCAAATAATCAGTACTCTATTCAGCTTACTCTGACACAGAATGCACATCAATTTGATGCTGCTACCTGTAATCATCTGTCCACCTGTACCGTATGCGGTGCAACCACAGGTGACTACGCCGCTCATACGAATGCAGGCAATGCAACATGTACCAAGAACGCAACCTGTTCTGTATGTGGTGTCGATCTGGAAGGAACTGCCCTTGGACATGACTGGAAGGATGCTACCTGTACTACTCCTAAGACCTGCTCCCGCTGCCAGGCTACCGAAGGCAAGGCTCTGGGACATGATCTTCGCGATGACTGGGAGACCATGGAAGCTTCTACTTATTCTTCCCACGGTTATCAGGAACGCTTCTGCCATCGTGACAACTGTGATTACACCGAAGATCGTGACCTGAATATCGTAGGTAATCCGAATGACAATGCGATCCAAAACCTGTCTGAAGGTGCTACCTATGACATCAACACCCGCCTGACCTTCAGTGCATATGGCGCTGCAAGCGAGAACAGCAAACCAATTGCAAATGATATTCGCTACATTCCTTCTACCTGGTCGATTCAGGGAACTGCAGGAACCTGGCTGGATAACTTCAGCGGTGCGTTCTCCATTTCCAAGACCGGGACTTACACGGTTACTGTTACCTTCCAGAAACAGGTATACGGTGACGGAAGCTGGCAGAACACTGATATTGCAGACAGCAAGACCGTTACTTTCTCCATCGGAGGCAACTCTTCTGACGGAACCAACGATGCAGTCCGTATCAATCCACAGACTGGCGATCAGACACCGATTCTTCCATTTGTGATTGTACTGATTGTAGCCGCTGTTGTGATTATCGTAGTAGTAATCATGCGTAAGAAAAAACAGAACTAATCATCATACTTCTATGATATAAATCGAGTAGGAGGGGATTTTAATTAAATCCCCGACCTCTCACACCACCGTGCGTACCGTTCGGTACACGGCGGTTCAACCA
>NZ_JAOQKE010000032.1:0-16259 GCF_025567005.1 Muricoprocola aceti | reverse complement strand
AAGAATGTCGGAAAGCCGTGTGAGGGAGAACCTCATGCACGGTTTGATGAGGGGAAAGAGGGCAAAGCCCTCTAACCTACTCTACCATTTTTATTTGTAATTGTGATAAGAATATGATATCATTTTTTTGAATGTGTTTAAATGATATAAAACGGGAAAGAAGCAGTAAAAGGTAAATAATGAAAAAGAAAATAATACAAGCCGTCTGCCTGGCGGCTGTGACCATGTCTGCAACCTATATGGGAAGCGGAACTACCGTTATGGCAGCGCAGACAGCAAAAGCAGCAGAAAGTGAGACGACAACAGAAACTCAAAAAGCAACAGAAACGAAAGCACTTCCGAAGACAGAAATGACAGAAGAAGCAGAGCAGCCGGTCACGTTAGAGGAAGAGGTGCTTCAGGAAAATCTGACGGAAGAACCGATAGAAGAAGAGACAGAGGAAGTGATCAGTGACAAGGATCTGACCATGGAGCCTGAGACGGAAGCAGAAGAAGAGATTGTATTTGAACCTGAGTATCACCCTGAGCAGGATCCAAGTCCGGTGGTGAATGGCATACAGAAGTCACTGGAGAATCAGGACAGAAGCCAGATACATACCATTGATATTCCGGATACAGACTGGATCGCAATCAATGGGGAGAAAGCAACCTGCACTTCCTATGCAAAGATCCGTTATGAATATGATCCGGAAGTACAGGTGGGAACCATCCGTTATATCTCCCAGCTGGCAGGCAGCGGCCTGTTCGACTGGAGTTACTGGGGCGGATGGGGCAATCAGGCCGGGATCGAATGCGGTACGGCCAGTATTTCCATGGCACTGTCTTATGTAGGTGTGAACCTGACTCCACAGCAGATTCTGGATGCTCATGGCGGGCTGACCTGTTTTACCGGATGGGGCGTTGTCGATCTGTCACCAGATGTGGCAGGAGGCGTGGAGCAGTATATCAATGGGCGTGGCCAGTACAGCCCTGTGATTGTACATCTGCCGACCTATTCTCAGCTGGGACATTATGTGGTATTGATCGGGAAAGTGTCGGATTCTGAATATCTGGTGCTGGACTGCGCTCAGGATTCTACCTGGGTGATGACCGTGGGAGATGGATTCTACAATTCCATTGATCAGGTCTATCAGTATTATAATCCGAATGCAGAGATGCTGGATCATAAAGAAGTAAAAGACAGCGCAGTGATGGCCACCTGCACAAAGATGGGACTGACAGCAGGAAGTCACTGTGAGGTGTGCGGAGAAGTACTGGCGAAACAGGAGGTGGTACCTTGTAACGGGCATGCCTGGTCAGACTGGATCGTGAATCAGAAGCCAACCACAGAGCGGTCCGGAGAAAAATATCGTATCTGTAATGTATGCGGGCAGAGAGATGTTCGAAGTATGGAGCAGCTGCCGGAAGAACTGGTACTGGAGATCCCAGACGTAGTGCTGGAGATGGAAAACGTAAGATAACAAACAGGGCTGGCTGTATGGCCAGCCTGAAATATAATACAGGGAGAAGATCATGGGAAAAGTAGTAGATTATCTGGAAAAATATTATAAAGATACCAATTATAACTGTGCAGAAGCAGTATTCAGTGCTGCTGCAGAAGCATGGGGACTGGATATTTCGGATGATGTCATCCGTACTATGGGATGCTTTGGCGGTGGCATGGGATGTGCTATTGTCTGTGGAGCGGTGACGGGAGGCAGCGCAGCGCTCAGCTATAAGTTCGTAGAAGGGGATGGCGGACATACCAGCCCGGAAATGATGAAAAAGGTGAGAACCTACATCCGAAAGGTAAGAGAAGCTTATGGTTCCGAGAATTGTAAGGATCTTCGGCCACAGTTCTACAGCAAAGAAGAGAGATGCTTTCAGACGATCTCAAAGATCGCGACAATACTGGATGAAGTATACGAAATGGAGGAACAGGAATGATTCATGAGATCGCACCAGAGCATATGGACAACCAGTATCATGAAAAGAACGTGCAGCCAGACAGCCAGGTCTGTTTCTGCACCGGAAGAAAGCTGCTGGTTCGTATCCAGGACGGACAGATTTCCTGGCCGCTTTATAAAGAAGTAAAAGAACTGGCTGGAGAGTGTACTTATCTGTTTTCCATCAGTGACAGAGATTATTTTCTTGCTGAGCCAACAGAAGAAGTGACAGTGCCGGATGCAGTGTGGGTGGAATGGAGAGAGATCCGTGATAAACAGCCGACGGCAGAAGCATTTGCCTGTATGACAGTGATGCATCTGAGCCAGTGGCACAACTCTGTACAGTATTGCGGAAAATGCGGAGCAAAGACTGTACATGATAAGAAAGAACGTATGATGCGCTGTCCGTCCTGTGGCAATATGATGTTTCCGAAGATTTCACCGGCCATTATTGTAGCAGTGACAGATGACCACAATCGGCTGCTGGTGACCAAGTATGCAGGAAAAACCAAAGATCAGTACGCACTGGTGGCAGGATTTGTGGAGATCGGTGAGACTCTGGAAGAATGCGTGCAGAGAGAACTGATGGAAGAAGTGGGTATTCGGGTAAAAGATATCCGTTATTATGCCAGTCAGCCATGGGGATTTGTAGGTAACCTGATGGTAGGATTTACCGCAAAGCTGGATGGCAGTGACCAGATTCATCTGGATGAGACAGAGCTGGGGCTGGCCAGATGGCTGACACCGGAGGAGATACCGGAGATTGATGATTACAGCAGCCTGACAAGAGAAATGATCCGCAGATTCAAGCACGGATGCCTGTAGAAGGCGGGAAGACAGAAAAATCCGGCAGCGGTTTTACAGTGCTGGGGAAGTGAGGAGAACATGGAATTCTGGGATATTTATGACAGTGAAAAAAGAAAAACAGGGAGAACCATGAAGCGGAATGACTGGTGCCTGAAGGATGGAGAATATCATCTGACGGTACTGGGTGTCATCATGCGCCCGGATCAGAAGTTTCTGATTACCAAAAGAGTCATGACTAAGGCCTGGGCACCTGGATGGTGGGAAGTATCTGGCGGTGCAGCTCAGGCAGGAGAATCTTCTGAAGAAGCAGTACGCAGGGAGATCCGGGAAGAGACCGGTCTGGATGTGGCAGGCTGCGAGGGCGGCTACCAGTTCTCTTACAAGAGAGAAAATCCGGGAGAGGGAGATAACTATTTTGTAGACATCTATCGTTATACGGTAGACTTTCAGGAAAGTGACCTGCATCTTCAAACAGAAGAGACCGATGGATATCGGCTCGCCACAGCGAAAGAAATACAGGAATTGGCTGATCAGGGGATTTTCCTGCATTATGACAGTATCAAGAAAGTATTTGAAGTGTAACATAAGTCCACCGGATTTCTTCTCCGGTGGACTCATTTATTTTTTCTTCTTATTATTTACGTGACGATTCAAGATCCCACCGACTACGATGATCATGACCGCCATGAACACTACCCGCTTTGCAGCTTCCTGAGGCATCTGGCCGGTGGAGCCGATGGATTCGGAATAGAAGGTAAATACATAATTGACCTCATGAGGGGTTCCCATAGCAGTGGTATCTGCAATCACAGACATTTCTTCGTCCATTTTGGTAATGGGAATATGAAATTTGGAAGCCATTCCTTCGTCTGATTCGTTCAGATAAGTATTCCCGGCCACAATCATATAATCATAATTGGAACTGCTCCAGGTGATATCGGCATAAGCCTGTCCATTCTCAACAGTAAGAATCGTAGGGGAAACTACGCTGGCTTTGCCACTGCCGCCAGTCATAGTCAGTTCAATGGAATAAGTACCGTCTGCCTGATCCAGAGAGACCGGATCGGCTGGTGTATGCGCCTCCGGATTAGAATCTTCTGTATCTTTAGAAGAGGAAGCAAAGGCAGAGGAAAGTTCGGCATAATCTTCCGGACTTAATGTTACCGTCACATGTCCATCTTCTGTATCGACGGCAGCATGATCCAGAGAAAAAGAGGTCTCACCGTCCCCGATGGTGACAGAACAGTCATTGGGTGCTGCGTTTACGTGTAAAACAGCCTGACTCAGACCGGGACAGACTGCAGTGGTAAAAAATAGTGTCAAAAGGATACGTCTGGTAAAGTTCCAATATTTCATAATCAAACCTGCTTTCATTTCTTTAAAATCCGTGCCATGCACTTTTCTTATCATAACATACCCTTATAACAGTGTAAAGAAATGCCGTTGAAAAGAGTTCTGAATGATAGTATAATAAATCCTATTATAGAGAATCCAAAGATGCGGAGAACAAGATGATAGAAATAAAGAATCTGACAAAGAAATTTGATGACTTTACGGCGGTGGACGATCTGAGCCTGACAATAAAGACCGGCGAGTTTTTTGGACTTCTGGGACCCAATGGAGCCGGAAAGACTACCACCATCAGTATGTTGTCTACACTGCTGCTTCCCACACAGGGAGAGATCCTTATTGATGGAGAGAGGCTTACCAGAAAAAGACCGGCACTGAAGCGGAAGATCAGTGTGATTACCCAGGAATATTCCATGCGGCAGGATATGACCATGGATGAGATTATGGAATATCAGGGCAGGCTTTATTTTATGCCAGTAAAAAAAATAAGAGAAAAATCAGAAGAACTGCTGGAATTCTGTGAGCTTTTGCCTTTTCGAAACCGGAAAGTACGTCATCTGTCCGGTGGCATGAAGCGCAAGCTGATGGTCTGTCGGGCGCTTCTGACAGATCCGGAGATTTTATTGCTGGATGAACCGACAGCGGGAATGGATGCGTTGTCACGGCGGCAGATGTGGAATCTGCTTCGCCAGTTGAATGACCGGAATCTTACCATTTTACTGACCACACATTATATGGAAGAAGCACAGTCTTTATGTGAAAGGGTTGCTATGCTGCAGCATGGCAGGCTGGAAGAGGTCAACACGCCGCAGGGAATGATTGAGGCACTGGGGTGTTATACAGTAGATCATATGACGGCAGCCGGAACGGTCAGCCGTTATTTCCATGAGAGAGGACAGGCAATTACCTATCTGTCCAAACTGGAAGGAAAATGCACCCTGAGAGATACCACACTGGATGATGTGTTTATCGAACGGGCAGCACAAAAGAAATAAAGGCAGGAGAAAGAACATGGGAATCATTACCATACTCTGGGAAAAATGGAGAGAATTTCGCAGAGATTTTTATAAAATCACATTAGCAGCCATGATAGCGCCACTGATGTATCTGGTGGTATTTGGCATGGGGATCCGGACCATATCCAACGGACAGCCTTATCTGAACTTTCTGATTCCAGGCGTGGTGGCACTGACTACTATGAACGGCAGCTTCAATGCCATCGCCCAGAATCTGAATGTACAGAGACTATATGAAAAAGCATTTGACCAGGTGATGATCTCACCAACACCTCTGTGGCAGTTTATTGTTGGACAGATCATCGGGGGCAGTCTGCGTGGGCTTTATGCAGGAGTGGTGATTCTGGTGTTGACTATACCGATCGGTACCGGACTGGTCTTTAACGGATATTCGTTTCTGATCATGTTCCTGAATGGGGCAGTCTTTTCTACCATTGGTGTGGTAGTATCTTTTTATGCGAAGAATCATACGGATGTACCAAGGTTCTCGAATTATATCATCATGCCGATGGCATACCTCTGCAACACCTTTTTCTCTACGGAGCAGATGCCACATGGACTGCGGGAAGTGATCGGAGCACTGCCATTGTCCCAGACCAGTGCCATGCTGCGCACCATTGCAGCAGGCGAAAAATGTGGCTATACCGGTGTGCTGATTCTGACCACATATCTGGTGGTGTTTGGAGGACTGGCTTTTGCATTTCTTTATAAGAAGAAAAATCTGTAGGAGGAATGACAATGGAATATACTTTGACAGAACAGATACGCAGCTATCAGCCAATGAATGAGCAGGAAGAGCGGGATAAAGAACTGATACTTCATTGTCTGGAGACAGAAAAAAATATTTTTACCAGACAAAATCGACTGGCTCATATGACGGCCTCTGCATGGATTGTGAATCCGGAAAGAACCAAAGTGCTGATGGCTTATCACAATATTTATCATTCCTGGTCCTGGCTGGGTGGCCATGCAGATGGTGAAACCGATCTGCTGAAGGTGGCGCTGAAAGAAGCCAGGGAAGAAAGTGGAATTCATCATGTAAAGCCGGTGTCCGAGCAGATCTATTCACTGGAAGTCCTGACGGTAGATGGACATGTGAAAAGAGGGGAGTATGTATCTTCTCATCTGCATCTGAATGTAACATACTTACTGCAGGCGGAAGAGACGGATGTGCTTCATATAAAAGAAGATGAGAACAGTAACGTAGGGTGGTTTTCACTGGAAGATGCAGTGGCTGCTTCTACAGAGCCATGGTTTCAGGAACATATTTATCGGAAACTGAATGAAAAGCTGGTGAATATTAAATAAGTATAAAAATGAAAAAAGAACTGGTGCGGTTGGAAAAATAATGATATAATCACGCTGTATTAGAAACGACTAACAAATGCAAGACAGAATTTTTATCATAAGGGCAACAGAACGGGCAACGGAGGAGTGAGCATGTCGCAGCTGACCAAAAGAGCGATTACAGAATCATTTATGAAGCTGATCAATCAGGTTCCATTTGATAAGATTACGGTAAAAGATATCGTAGAAGACTGTGGAGTGAACCGGAATACATTTTATTATCATTACAGTGATATTTACGCATTACTGGACGAGATATTGGAGAATGAGACCAAGAGAGTTCTGACAGAGAATCTGGAAGAATCCTCCTGGAGAGATGCGATTCTGGAATCCTGTTCCTTTGCACTGAAGAATAAGAAAGGAATTTATCATATTTATAATTCTCTGAGCAGAAAGAAGATTGATACCTATCTGTATCAGGTTATGGGGCGAATCATGTATGATTTCGTGAAGAGGCAGGCCGATGGGCTGTCGGTGCAAGATGAGGATCTGCGCCTGATTGCAGATTTTTATAAATGTGCATTCGTTGGACTGATCCTGCAATGGCTGGATGGAGGCATGAAGGAGGATCCGGAATACATAGTAGATAAGATTTTTTCTTACCTGGAGGGCAGCACCAGATACATGTTGGAGAAGGCCGTAACGAAGAATTGACAGAAAATTTTAAAAACTATCTGATATTTGGACAAATCGGGCTCCGTGCACAAAAATTGTGCAGGGGGCTTTTTTTGACCGTAGAATAAAAAAAGGATTTACGATAAGCTGTAACACGTAAAAGAAAGAGAAGGACAAGAGACAGTCAGAAAGGAGGCAGTTATGGATCTGATCAAGAAAGCAAAACATGCATATATTACGATTTCTGTGATTATGCTGGTGTTGGGACTGGTGTTGCTGATCTGGCCGAAGATGTCATTATCAGTCTTATGTTATCTGATAGGTGCCATGCTGATCATCGGAGGTGTGGTCAAGTTAGTGGGATATTTTTCAAAGGATTTATACCGTCTGGCATTTCAGTTTGACCTTGCCTTTGGTATTTTATCCATATTGCTGGGTGTGGTATTTATCATACATCCGGAGCATATCATTTCAATCCTGCCGATCGTGATGGGGATATTCATTCTGGTAGAAGGAGTGCTCAGGGTACAGACAGCCATGGATGCAAAAACATTTGGGCTGAGTACCTGGTGGATGATGATTCTACTTGCGATTGCAACCAGCGCATGCGGTCTTTTACTGATCTTCAAACCGTTTGAGAGTGCAATAGCCATGATGATGTTACTTGGCGTGACATTACTGATTGACGGCGTACAGAACCTCTGGGTTGCCATTTATACAGTAAAAGTATCGGAAAGAAATGTGATAGATGTTGATTATAAAGAATTATAATATCTGACAACGCATGCCGGTGAAGCAGGCATGCCTGGAAATCGATGAGGAGGAGCACAGATTATGAACAGAAATAAGAAGATTACACAGACAATGGCTCTGGCTATGACCGGTATCATGATTGCAAACGCCGGTATGGGAAGTGTCTATGCAGCAGATCAGACTGCTTCCGTAGAAAAAGAAACAGAAAGCACAACAGAAGCTGTTACAGAAAAAGAGACAGAGAAAGAAACAGAAAAAGTGAAAAAAGAAACATCCAAGGAAGAAACCGTCTATGTACAGGCATCTCCGTCTGGTGAAACACAGGAGATTATTGTCAGTGACTGGCTGAAGAACACAGATGGTGAAACTTCCCTTTCTGATAAGAGTGATCTGTCTGATATCAAGAATGTAAAAGGTGATGAGACATTTTCCCAGGATGGAGACAAGATTACCTGGGATGCCAATGGCAATGATATTTATTATCAGGGAACCAGCACAAAAGATCTGCCGGTATCCTTAAAAGTAACTTACTATCTGGATGGACAGGAGATCTCTCCGGAAGATCTGGCAGGCAAAAGTGGTCATGTAAAAATGGTATATCAGTATACCAACCATATGAAACAGGGCGAGATCTACACACCATTCGTACTATTCACCGGTATGGTACTTCCAGGAGACAATTTCTCCAATGTAAAAGTAGACAATGGTAAAACCATCTCTGATGGAGATAAGAACATCGTTATCGGTGTGGGCCTTCCGGGACTGGAAGACAGCCTGAAGATCAAAAAAAATAAATCTGACATTCTGGATGATCTGGACATTGATCTGGATATTCCAGACAGCTTCGAAGTAGAAGCAGATGTGACCGATTTCAGCCTGTCTATGTCTATGACAGTGGCTACTCCACTGAGCCTGGACGATCTGGAACTGGATGATATTGATGACGAAGATGATCTGAAAGACAAGATTGATGAAATCGCGGATGCAGCAACACAGCTGGTAGACGGAACCAGTGATCTGGCAGATGGTGTACAGGAATTAAAAGATGGCTGTAGCGATCTGCTGGATGGTATTGACCAGCTGGATGACGGAGCAGGTGATCTGAATAATGGTGTACAGACGCTCAATAACAAAAAAGGCGATCTGATTGATGGTATCAATCAGCTGTCAAGTGGTCTGGATCAGTTAAACAGCAAAAAAGGAGATCTGGTCAAAGGAGTAAATCAGCTGGCAAGCGGAGCATCCTCATTGGACAGCGGCGCAGCGGATCTTAAGACAGGAATGGATCAGCTGGCGGGTGGTATTAATTTACTGAATGGAAATAGAGAAACTCTGGTAAGTGGCCTTACAGATATGGTAGCAGGAATCAACAAGATGGAAAGCAAGAAAGCAGAATTGACCGGAGGTGTTGATAAATTAATAACATCCATTGGCGCAATAGAAAGTGGTGTTGATGCCGCAAAAGAGAAAATACATAATGGTTTGCAGGAATTTATTAAAACGCTTGAGTTACAGGAAACGGCACTGGAAGCTGGCAGTGGATTGGAAGGTATTGATGGCTTTACAGAACAGCTTAAAAAATATGTAACTGCTGTAAATGGTACTTTAACACAATTGGAAAGTCAGACGTCTGGAAGCGAAAATGGATCACAGACTGTAGCTGTATATTCTGCACCAGAGACCAGTGTTGATGTTTCGTTTGCAGAAACCAGTCCAGAAGCAATCGCAAGTCTGGAGGCATCTATCGCAGGTAATGAAGCTGTTTTAGAAAGTCTGAAAGACGTTCAGTCCAAAGAAAGCTCTGTACCAGATAAATTATTAAAAGAGTATTCTGGTGCATATAGTACGTATACAGGACAGTTGTCAAATTGTATAGCGCAGTTGGAATCTGATATAGCCAATCAGAAAGCAGCGCTTGCAGCAATGCAGCAGACACAGACTGTTTCTGCTGATCAGTCAGCAATTGCAGTACAGAGCGATGATGCAGGAGAAAATACGGGTAGTGGAACAGGAACATCAAATCCGTATCAAAGCTTGATTGATTCAGGGGAAAACTTATATGCAGGTGCAATTAACGAGAAGACAGGTTTAAAAGCAACTGTGAAAGCAGGAATGATGAAGAGTCTGGAACAAGTGAAGCAAACGGTACAGGGATTGGATGCACAGATTTGTGGTGAGGTTGAAAAAACAAATACAAAAGGTGGAGCATTTGTTCAGATTAGTTCAAAGCTGGAATTAATGAAGCAGACTGTGAAAGATGAACTTCAGACAGGTGTGGAAGAATTAGCAAATGGTATTGGTCAGTTGTATGAAGGAAGCCAGTTATTAAGTCCTAATATTCCAGTATTAGATAGTGGTGTTCAGAGTCTTGCAGGTGGAGCTGTTCAGCTTCAGGCCGGATTGAATTCTTTAAAGGATGGAACTGCCACACTGTCAACAGGTACCAAGACCCTCCAGAGCGGTGCATGTGCACTGGCAACTGGTGTACAGCAGCTGGCAACCGGTGGCAAGCAACTGAAGAAGGGCGGTGCAACACTTGCAGATGGCGTACAGCAGCTGGCTGATGGCAGCTCACAGTTGAAAGATGGTACTTCGCAGCTGAAAGATGGCGGTAAGGATCTTGATTCTGGTGTAGATGAACTGCTGGATGGCGCAAATGAGTTGAAAGATGGTATGGAAGAATTCGATGAAGAAGCAATCCAGAAACTTGTAGACTTCGCAGAGGATGATCTGCAGGATATGATCGACAGACTGAAAGATATCCGTGATGCAGGTGATGCATACCAGTTGTACTCCAGTGGAAATGAGAACACCAATGGTAACGTGAAATTCATCATTGAGACAGCATCTATCGGAGACGATGAGTAGATAATACGCAATATAAGTGAAATATAATAATAAGAAATCCAGAGTTTCAAAATAGAGACTCTGGATTTCTTATTATATGTTATATGGGAGAGTGCCCCCGGAACAGAAGAAACAAGTTAAATCCGCGGTCAGGTTTTTACAACACTTTGATGTAGTAACGCAATTCTGAAGTTTTTGTGAAACTGCCCGCTAAGGTTGAAATCCAGCCAGATTTTAGGTATAATAAACGAAGTCAGGGAGTAAAGTAAGGTAAAATAATGAGTGAAAAGGGCTCCGTGAGAGAATAAGGGGTTCAAAATAAAGGAGTATAGAATGACAAGAAAACAGTTTTCAGTCTGGATGCTTGCGGGGTGTATTGGTGCCGGTAGTACTTTTGGTACGGCAGTTTCTGCGGAGCAGATAGACGGGGAAGTGGGATATTATGATACTGGTGAAGAGTACTGGGATAATACTTATCAGGGGGATTATGTTCAGGAAGATACATATACCACCTATGAAGATCAGGCCATTGATCCACAGCCGACAGAAGGATATTACAGTGAGACAGAAGCCTGGACGCCGGACAGCACAGAATATTATGACAGCAATGAAGTGACAGAGGATGTTTCTGAAGAGACCGAAGCAGATCGGTACTATAAAGATGATGAGTATATCTCGATTCGTAAGACCGACAAACAAAAGACAACAGAGGAACTGGATATTCTGACAAAAGAAGATGCAGAGAAGGACTTTGATCTTGTCAGCTATGCGGATCTTCCACGTTCTGTCAGCCTGAAGGTGCCGGAAGTGAGACAGTTGCCAGAGCTTCCAACCGGATGTGAATCCGTGGCGCTGACGATGGCATTGGAATATGAAGGATTTATGCTGTATAAGACCACCATTGCAAGAGAGTTCCTGGTCTATAATCAGGAGACAGATAATATGGCTGTTGGTTATATCGGGGATCCATTTAACAAGGATGGTGCAGGATGTTTTGCCCCTGCGATTGCTGCTACAGCAGATAACTTTTTTGAAGATCAGGGATATGATTATGCAGCCTATAACATTTCAGGAAGTGAAATGGAAGAACTGCTCAGTTATGTGGCAGCAGGTACACCGGTAGTATTGTGGACGACCATGTACATGGCAGAACCGGAGTTCACGGAGGATACCACAGAGTATGATGGAGAACTATACCGCTGGTATTATCAGGAGCACTGCGTAGTACTTTCTGGTTATGACCTGGATAATGGTACTTTGCAGATCAATGATCCACTGGAAGGGATTGTTACCAGAGATTATGAAGAATTCAAGTCCATTTATGATACCGTTGGAAAGTATGCAGTGGTTGTAAAAGCAGCATCAGAAGAACAGGAATGATATGAGGCATTAGGATGAATATATTATTTTATTTAAAGCCAAAGAGTGAAGTGGTGTATCTTTATGACGATTTTACACTTCGCCAGGTTCTGGAAAAGATGGAAAAGTATCGTTACAGTGCGGTTCCTGTGATTAATCGAAATGGAAATTATGTAGGAACGCTGACTGAGGGCGACCTGTTGTGGCATTTGAAGGCCACAGGCTTCCGGGAGTTGAAAGAGATGGAAGATATTCCCATGACGAAGATCAGACGGTACTGGCATAATGAACCGGTGAACATTGATTGTAAAATCGAAGATCTCATCACCACTTCCATGAATCAGAATTTTGTACCGGTGATTGATGATAAGAACATCTTTATTGGTATTGTGACCAGAAGGGACATTATTCAGTATTGTTATGAGAAGTCTCAGGGAACAGCAACAATTTAGCGCATTAAAGCGATTAACATTGACAAACAAAAATATAGTTGATAAAATATAGGAAGTCTGTAGCTGTTCAGAAACTGTGTATCGGTGAAGGTACTGAACAGATACGTGAGTTTACACAAAAGGGGTGAAAGAATGAATCAGAGAGTGTTATCCATGCTGGTAGATAATACATCAGGTGTACTGAGCCGTGTGGCAGGACTGTTCAGCCGTCGTGGTTACAATATCGACAGTCTTACGGTAGGTGTGACAGCTGATCCGAGATATTCCAGAATGACAGTAGTGGTAAATGGAGATGAACAGATCCTGGATCAGATCGAAAAGCAGGTGCGTAAGCTTGTGGATGTGGCAGATGTGAAGACACTGAAGCCTGGTGACAGCGTGAACAGAGAACTGATTATGGTGAAGCTGCGTGCAGATGCCAAGGATCGTCAGGGAATCAACGCAATTTGTGATATTTTCCGTGCTAAGGTAGTAGATGTGGCAAAGTCATCTATGATCATCGAACTGACCGGAGATCAGGGCAAGTTATCTGCATTTCTGGAGCTGATTCGTGACTACGAGATTCTGGAACTTGCCAGAACAGGTATGACAGGATTATCCCGTGGGGCAGACGACGTCAGATATTTATAAGGATTGCTAAAGGCCCTGCCTTTAACATATACGGTACGAGAAGATTACCGGAGAGTATATTTTCTATGGAGGAATGAAAAAATGTCAGAAGCAAAAATTTATTACCAGGAAGACTGTAACCTTTCCATGCTGGAAGGTAAGACTATCGCAGTCATCGGTTACGGCAGCCAGGGACATGCACATGCATTAAATGCAAAGGAGTCCGGATGCAATGTCATCATTGGCCTTTATGAAGGAAGCAAATCATGGGCAAAAGCAGAAGCTCAGGGATTTGAAGTCTATACAGCAGCAGAAGCTGCAAAGAGAGCAGATATCATCATGATCCTGATCAATGATGAGAAACAGGCAGCTCTTTACAAAAAAGATATCGAGCCAAACCTGGAAGAAGGAAATATGCTGATGTTCGCACACGGTTTCAATATTCACTTCGGATGCATCGTACCACCTGCAAACGTAGATGTTACTATGATCGCACCTAAGGGACCAGGACATACAGTAAGAAGCGAATATCAGGCAGGAAAAGGAGTTCCTTGTCTGGTAGCCGTACATCAGAATGCTACAGGAAAGGCTCTGGAGATCGCATTGGCTTATGCACTGGCTATCGGTGGAGCAAGAGCAGGTGTTTTGGAGACTACATTTAGAACAGAGACAGAGACAGACCTTTTCGGAGAACAGGCAGTACTTTGCGGTGGTGTTTGTGCACTGATGCAGGCAGGTTTCGAGACTCTGGTAGAAGCTGGATATGATCCAAGAAATGCATATTTCGAATGTATCCATGAGATGAAACTGATCGTTGATCTGATCTATCAGTCAGGATTTGCAGGAATGAGATATTCTATTTCCAATACTGCTGAATACGGCGATTACATCACAGGACCGAAGATCATCACAGAAGATACCAAGAAAGCTATGAAGAAGATTCTTTCTGATATCCAGGATGGTACTTTTGCAAAAGACTTCTTATTAGATATGTCCAGCGCAGGTTCACAGGTACATTTCAAAGCTATGAGAAAGCTGGCTTCTGAGCATCCATCAGAAAAAGTTGGAGCAGAGATCCGTAAATTGTATAGCTGGAATGGCGAAGACAAGTTGATTAACAACTAATCAGATATCATAATAGTGTATGAAAAATCCGGGACAGCGTATGGAGGTTGTTCCGGATTTTGTAGTAAGCGATAAAGGAGAATTAGAAGCATGGGAATGACAATGACTCAGAAGATTCTTGCTGCAGCTGCAGGTCTTCCATCTGTGGAAGCTGGACAACTGATTGAAGCAGATCTGGATCTGGTACTTGGAAATGATATCACCTCACCGGTAGCGATTCATGAGATGGACAAGTTTACAAAAGAAGGCGTATTTAACAAAGATAAGATTGCGCTGGTTATGGATCACTTTATTCCGAATAAGGATATCAAGTCCGCAGAGCACTGTAAATGTGTACGCCAGTTTGCTGCAAAGCATGATATTACCAATTATTTTGATGTTGGACAGATGGGAATCGAACATGCACTGCTTCCAGAGAGTGGACTGACGGTTGCCGGAGATGTCATCATCGGAGCGGACTCTCATACCTGTACTTATGGAGCACTGGGAGCATTTTCTACCGGTGTGGGAAGTACTGACATGGCAGCGGGTATGGCTACTGGAAAAGCATGGTTTAAAGTACCGTCAGCGATTAAGTTTAATCTGGTGGGCAAGCCATCCAAATGGGTAAGCGGAAAAGACGTGATCCTTCATATCATTGGTATGATTGGAGTAGATGGTGCACTGTACCGCTCTATGGAATTTACCGGCGAAGGCATCCGGAATCTGTCTATGGATGATCGTTTTACAATTGCGAACATGGCTATTGAAGCTGGCGGAAAGAATGGAATCTTCCCGGTAGATGATCTGGCTATCGCCTATATGAAGGAACATTCCAAGCGTCCATATAAGATCTTTGAAGCAGATGAAGATGCAGTATACGACGAAGAATATACGATTGATTTAAGTGAACTGAAGCCAACGATCGCATTCCCGCATTTGCCGGAGAATACAAAGACCATGGATGAGATTACTGAGGATGTTGTGATCGATCAGTCTGTGATCGGTTCCTGTACCAATGGCCGTATCGAAGATCTGAGATGTGCAGCAGAGATCTTAAAAGGCCGTAAGGTGAAAAAGGGCGTACGCTGTATCGTGATCCCGGCTACGCAGAAGATCTACCTTCAGGCTATGGAAGAGGGCCTGTTGAAGATCTTTATCGAGGCAGGAGCAGTAGTCAGCACACCGACCTGTGGCCCATGTCTTGGAGGCTATATGGGTATTCTGGCAGAAGGAGAACGTTGTATCTCTACTACCAACCGTAACTTTGTAGGACGTATGGGACACGTAAAATCAGAAGTATATCTGGCCAGCCCGGCAGTTGCAGCAGCAAGTGCGGTAACAGGAAAGATTTCCACACCGGATGAACTGGGATTATAAGGAGGAGAAAGATGAAAGCACACGGAAAAGTATTCAAATATGGAGACAACGTAGATACGGATGTCATCATTCCGGCAAGATATCTGAATTCCTCAGATCCTGCAGAACTGGCTACCCATTGTATGGAAGATATTGATAAAGAATTTGTCAATAAAGTACATAAGGGAGATATCATTGTAGCAGACAAGAACTTTGGCTGTGGTTCTTCCAGAGAGCATGCACCGATCGCTATTAAGGCTGCTGGTGTCAGCTGTGTGATCGCGGAGACCTTTGCCAGAATCTTTTACCGCAATTCCATCAACATTGGTCTGCCGATCATCGAATGTCCGGCAGCAGCAAAAGGGATTGAAGATGGAGATGAAGTAGAAGTAGATTTCGACAGCGGTATGATCTACAATCGTACCAAAGGCACAGAATTCAAGGGACAGGCATTCCCGGAATTCATGCAGAAGATCATCCAGGCAGAAGGTCTGATCAATTATATCAATAATAAATAAGAGAATGGACTGGCTGAATAGCAGAATAATAGTAAGTGTTCAGAATTTGCTGTGAGGGAACTGAACACTTACGAAGCGAAAAAAATCAGGATAAACGCATTTTACGTTTATCCTGATTTTTTGGGTTTGCGCGCCATGGGCGCGCTCTAACGGGTGTAAGTCCCGAACACGCCTAGGCAACGAGGAAGTGTATAGCTG
>NZ_JAOQKE010000031.1:0-20905 GCF_025567005.1 Muricoprocola aceti | reverse complement strand
ATGCTCTTTTTATTTGTAAACCTCCAATAAATCAAGGTTTTAAAGGATTTTAGAACAATAAAAACAGGTAGTTTTTTGACACTACCAAATCACGACATGAGGTATTAATATGAAGGTTTCATACAATGGGCTCTGGAAACTTTTGATTGATCATGAAATGAAAAAGATGGATTTGGTTGAAGAATTGGGAATCAGTACTAGTACGCTTGCAAAGATGAGCAGAGGAGAACCTGTTTCTATGCAGATACTGGCAAAAATCTGTGACAAACTGAATTGCGATTTTGGTGATTTGGTTTCTTATCAGACAACTGCGAAAAGGTAAGAAGAGTTGATTTTGGAATAAGAGTTTGCATAGAAGGGAGCGACTAAAATGATTAAAACTATTTCAGATGAATATGTGTATAAAAAAGAAGTTGATTGGTCGCTCTTTAATTATGGTTTTGCAATACCGATTGAGCATCAGGTGGTATTTAGCCAAGTTGCTGGACGATTTATTCAACGGGGTGAATCCAAGGACGTAAATCTTTATCTGAATGGTAAGTCCTATAAAGCGAAGTTGACCATGACGCAAAGTTTATCCGTAGAATGGTGAGTTATATCAAAAGGCTCCAGCACAGTGAATTTTATAAACAGATGGATGATCTGATTCGTGTTGGACTTAGGAGATATCAGGATAAGTTTGGTAAGAATCAGGCTGCAGAAGGTAAACCGGATTATGCGGATGCATTTACGGATAGTATGATCTTCCGCTGGGATTCTCAGATTGGTAAGGGACCGGAAAGCAGCTATATGCAAGATGTTACGGGAGCGAAGAGGAAACATTTGATGGTCAAGAAAAGTGATGCGGAAACAAGCTTTTACTATATGGGGACTTGTGACATCATATCAGCAGTAGGTGATAAAAAGATGGATAACAACGGAAAGATGAAGGACATCACGAAGGTTACAATGAAAATGCATCAACCAGTCAGAGAAGACCTGTTGAAGTATTTGGAGAGCAATCTGTTAGATGAGGAGGGCAAAGCTGTATGAAAACGATAAGAGTTGTTGCAGCAGTTATTCGAGATAAAGAAAAGATTTTTGCAACTGCCAGAGGTTATGGAGAATTTAAAGGGCAATGGGAGTTTCCCGGCGGCAAAGTGGAGCCAGGAGAAACACCGCAACAGGCACTTAAATGAGAAATTATGGAAGAGCTTAACACAGAAATTGAAGTTGGTGAGTTGATTGATACCATTGAATATGATTATCCGACTTTTCATCTCTCTATGGATTGTTTCTGGGCGAAAGTTAGTGTAGGGGAATTGGAACTCAAAGAAGCGGAAGCTGCGAAGTGGCTTACAAAAGATGAATTAGATAGTGTAGCGTGGCTACCGGCTGATATTACGCTAATTGGGAAGATTAAAGAGTGTATGAGCATCTGATTGTATTTTATCTCAGAAATAACGGTGAAGTGTATGATTTATATAGTAAAAAGAATCGATGAAGATTTGGACTTCGGATGCGAAGAACGAGCAGAAGATACACATGTCATGGCGATAGTCACACTTATGAATTCTTCAGGTGAAGAGTTGAGAGTAAAGGCAGAAGATGCTATGCTCTATGAGCGTAATATCAACGAAGGTGACAAGGTCTACTTTGACGAAGAGAATAAATTAGAAAAAATTTAAGAGCGGATAGCTGTAACTGCTTGAAAGGAAGTATGAAAATGGATCTTACGATTGATTACTACAACCTTAATGCAGAAAACTTCATAGAGAATACGCAGAATGTGGATATGCATCTGGCTCAGGATAGATTCCTACAATTGTTGGATGAAAACGCATCGATCCTTGATTTCGGCTGCGGTTCCGGTCGTGATACCAGATATTTCATGGATAAAGGATATCAGGTTACAGCAACGGATGGTTCGGCGGAAATTTGTAGATTAGCAAGTATATTTACCGGTATTGCAGTGAAAGAAATGCTGTTTCAGGAACTGGATGATATCAATACATATGGTGGCATATGGGCTTGTTCTTCTATTTTGCATTTGCCAAAGAATGAGCTGCTGTTGGTGATTCGAAAAATGTGCAATGCGCTTAAAGATACCGGCGTAATCTACACTTCCTTCAAATACGGTGATTTTGAAGGTGTGCGTAATGGTCGGTATTTTACAGATTTTAATGAGGATTCCTTTAAGGAATTCATAGCAGGGATTCCGGAGCTTACGATAGAAGACCATTGGATCACCGGTGATGTCAGACCAGGAAGGGGTGATGAGAGGTGGCTGAATTTGATTCTACGCAAATAGGATATTCCTTACATATCAATGGAGAGTACCACAACACCCTGGATATCGAAGGCTTCTCTCAGATGATGAAGGATCCTTCCTATTGTTATAAATTTTACTGGCTGGAAGCAATTGTGGATATTATTTCTGAGGGAACTCAGGATACAACGTTCGATGCAATCATTGATGAGATGATCTGCAATGCATGGTATTCCGTAAGAGAATTTCACATTCATCTTAGCGGCATCCAGGCGGACGGACTTGTGAGAGATGGTCTGGAACGTGCTGTTCTGAAACTGACCGAACTTAGTGACCTTCCGGCAAATGCTTCTAAAGTAGAGATTAAGAATGCCATTAGAGAGCACAATGTTGATCTAAAACTTTCCAAAGAGCAGCTGACAAATATGGTTCCGGGACGTGCACTGGCGGGATTCTTCTCCAAAAGTGCAGAAGAAGTGCCGTGGGGAAGTATTCGTAGATTAACCGAGTATATCAGACGAATCGATAGTACTGTAATTCGACTGCCGTATACCTTTGGAGACAGCAGTAAACTGAAAAAAGAAGTCCATTTCAACTCAGACTGGATGAAGATGATCCAGGATAATACAGTAAATATCCTTGGATGGATTCAGTATGAAAAGGTGAAATGGCTGCAGAATAATAATCCGGAAGTCCCAAGCCTCATTTACAAACTGGCACCAATGGATGAAAAGATGCGAAAGCTGAATAATGTGCGTAAGCTATGGGAAGGCATTCTGGATGTGCGAGAAGTCAGGGATGTCTTTACCGGCAATCCGATTGTGTCCAAGCAGTATGATGTGGATCATTTCATCCCATGGTCATTTGTTATGAATGATGAGCTTTGGAACCTGATGCCGATGGATTCTTCTCTGAATTCTTCCAAGAGCAACAAGCTTCCGAAGTGGGATCCTTTCTTTATTGTGTTTGCAGAAAATCAGTTTGGTATGTACAAACTGATCCACGAGAAGGAAGAATTGCATAAACGTTTTGAAGCCTGTTACAGAGATAATCTTCATTCTATCTGGGCCGGTCAGGAATTATACAGACCTGGGAATACCAAGGAAGAATTCTACAATATCCTGCAAAAAAATATGCAGCCGGTCTATGACTCGGCAAGACGGCAGGGATATGAGATCTGGAATTATATTTAAAGGTGGGTAAGACATGACTTTGAAAGAATACAAAGATGAGCTGACAGAGATATTTCGATGCAATACTACTCGTGGTTTTGCGGACTGGCGGCAATGTGGCAATCTAGCATACAATGTTGAAGATTTTCTTGACCGAGCAGCGAAGGTGTTACTTCGTGAATATAGAGATAAAGAGTTGTTTGATCTGGTTTGCACGACGTATCTGAAATGGGCTAAAACAGGCAAAGATGATTCGAATGGTGAGACACAGGGCTTTATCTACTATTCTGCTTTTGAAATCTGGAATAAGATCTATGAAAGAGAGCATCCGGATATTCCGCATACGAAAATGATGGACTGGTTCCTGAAGAAGATGGACGGATCCGTAATCGATTATATGGAAGACTCTCTTCTGGAATATATGATGGCGCACTTTAAAGAGCCGAAACTACTTGAAAAGAAAATTGCTTTCCTTAATGGCAGAATTGCAGCGAAAACAGAACTGGTTAAGGAAAAATCATGGGAGGTCTATGATATCTATCGGTGCAAAGATTATATCCTGCAAATCTACGGAGAGCAGAAGCGGCCGATTGAGGAGATTCGAGCATACGCCAAGGATCTTCAACGGAATGATTCACGAGAATTACTGGCTAAGATTGAACTAGAATATGGAAATCAGGATGAATGCCTGAGAATTTATGAAGCATTGGCAGATGCTGTGGAGCGCAATTGGGACAGGGAAAATTATAACGGTAAATTAAAGGATCTGTATAAACAGTTCGGAATGCAGGAGAAGTATGCAGCTCAGGTGAAGAGACTTCTGGGGATAAAAATTGGTCATATGGATATATGGGAAGAATATAAGGCTCTGATTCCTGTGGATGATTGGACAGATACAGTAAATCAGTTGTTTTCTACCTTTGCTCCAGGTGATTGCAGACCGCTTACCTGGTATGAAGAGGAAGGCAGATATGATCTGATCATGACTGGCGTTGAGCATGGTGGTCCTACATATTTGGAACATTATGAAGGAGAACTTATCCAGAGATATCCGGAGCGATGTCTTGCTGTTCTTGTAAAGGCGGCTGATGATTCTGCAGAACGAGGTAAAAAGAGAAGTGACTATCGATACATAGCAAAATACCTGAAATGGATGATGAGATATCCGGGTGGCAGGGAAAAGGCGGCAACTCTTGCGGAGACTTATAGAAAGCAGTATCCGAGGAGAAGCGCAATGCTTGATGAACTGCAGGGCATTTAGCAAATAAATATTGACCACAAAAGATTAGGAGCTACCAGAGGCTCCGAATACAAAGGCAGGTGAGACAGAATGGTAAAAATCCGATGCGTAGTTGAGCGTGTCACTTATCAGAATCCTGAAAACGGCTATTCTGTCTTAAAGTGTGCCGTTAAGAATTATAATGAACTGGTGACAGTTGTTGGTAATCTTCTAGATGCGAATGTCGGATCAGTGCTTTTGATCGATGGCAACTGGAAAGTAGATGCCAAGTATGGCAGACAGTTCCTGGCGGAGAGCTGGGAAGAAACCATGCCTGCCACAGTTTTTGGTATTGAGAAGTACCTTGGATCCGGCCTGATCAAGGGTGTGGGACCGAAGTTTGCTAAGAAGATCGTGCAGCAGTTCAGTACGGATACGCTGGAGATCATCGAGACGGATGTGCAGCGGCTCCTGGAGGTTCCCGGTATCGGAAAGAAGCGTGTCGATAAGATTGCAAAGAGTTGGGAACGACAGAAGGAGATCAAGAATGTTATGCTTTTTCTCCAGGATCATGGTGTGAGCACTGCATTTGCAGCGAAGATCTATCGTCAGTATGGCAATGAGAGCATTCCGAAGGTTAAGGAGAATCCATTCCGCCTGGCGGATGATATCTGGGGAATTGGTTTTAAGACGGCCGACAGCATTGCCATGAAGCTTGGGATTGGCAAGGAGGCATTTATCCGTCTGCGCAGTGGTATCATGTATACCTTAAGTGAGCTGGCAGATGAGGGTCATGTTTATGCAGAGCGTGATCAGCTGATCAAGAAAGCATCAGCGCTTCTGGAGGCGGAGGATACCAGCATTATTATGACCATGGATCAGATGCTGAAGGATGAAGAACTGATCCGTGAGAAGATTATGGTTCCTCAGTTTGTGCCGGATGAGGTTATTCAGGAAGATGCTGCCAAAGAGATTGAAAAAGAATGTATCTACCTGCCGCCGTTTTATTTTGCGGAGGTTGGTGTTGCCAATAAATTGAAAAAGCTGGCTGCAGAACCGGCAGCAGACAGACTATGGGTTTCTCTTATGAAAGCCAGACAGGATACCGGTAATCCGGAGTTGTCTGTGGATATTGAGAAAATCCAGAATACTGTAAATATGAAATATGATGAGGTGCAGGTGGAAGCCATACGCCGGGCAGCGACTGCAAAGGTCCTGGTGCTTACCGGTGGTCCGGGTACAGGAAAAACCACCACAACCCAGGGTATCATTGCAGCCTATCGCACCTTTGGACTGAATATATTGCTGGCAGCCCCAACAGGACGAGCTGCCAAGCGAATAACAGAAGCCACAGGTCTGGAGGCAAAGACTATCCATCGACTTCTGGAATTAAAGCCTCCGGAAGGCTACCAGAAAAATGAGGAAACTCCGCTTGAGGGGGATGTGCTGATCGTGGATGAGTGTTCCATGATCGATATTGTCCTGATGAATGCACTGATGAAGGCCATTCCGCCGCATATGCGTCTGATTCTTGTGGGAGATATTGATCAGCTTCCATCGGTTGGCGCAGGAAATGTGCTCCGTGATGTGATCGACAGTGAAGTATTTCCGGTGGTTCGTCTGACCAGGATTTTCCGTCAGGCTCAGACCAGCCGGATTATCATGAATGCACATAAGATCAATGCTGGTCAGATGCCGGATACATCCAATGGAAAGAATACGGATTTCTTCTTTATGACTCAGGAGGATCCGGAGGAAGCAGCGAAGAAGATCGTGGAATTGGTACATAAGAAGCTTCCGGGATATTATCGGACACCAGCCAGTCAGATTCAGGTGCTGACACCGATGCAAAGAGGTGTAGTCGGAGCTACCAATCTGAACATGGCGCTGCAGGAAGCTTTAAACCCACAGGGAGAGGGCCTTCGAAGGAATGGATTTGTTTATCGGCCAAACGATAAGGTCATGCAGATCAAGAACAATTACGACAAGGAAGTCTTCAACGGAGATATTGGTATCATTGAGTCCGTTGATATGCAGGACCGTACCCTTCTGGTGAATTTTGATGGGCGAAGCATTGAGTACGATGCTACTGAGCTGGATGAACTGGTGCATGCTTATGCCACAACCATTCATAAAGCCCAGGGATCGGAATATCCGATCGTAGTCATGCCGGTTTTGATGAATCATTATGTAATGCTGCAGAGAAATCTGATCTACACCGGCATTACCAGAGCTAAGAAGATTCTGGTAATGGTCGGCACGAAGAAGGCACTTTCTTATGCAGTGAGAAATGTGACTGTTACAAAGAGAAATTCGCTTCTAAAAGAGAGATTGACCGGTGAGATCCAGGTAAGAAAAACTGCTAAGGTTTATTATCCGGATTTTGGTAATCGTTCTGCCGATATGCAGATGGTGGCAGAGGAAAGAACTCCTTATGGAGTGAAGAAAAAGAAATAAAAGATATTGAGGTGACATACCATGGCTTCCTTTGATCAGAAGCTCCGTACCCTGCGCCTGATGGAAATCCTTCTGGAACGTACCGATGATACGCACATGCTGAACGCATCGGAATTATGCACGATTCTGGATCAGGAATATGGCATCAGTACGGATCGAAGAACGATATATACATAGATGGAGATCCTTGATAAATTCGGACTGGATATCCAGCAGAAGAAAGGAAAGAATCCTGGCTATTATATTGGTGCCAGAGATTTTGAACTGCCGGAGTTAAAGCTCTTGGTAGATGCTGTGCAGTCATCCAAGTTTATCACGGAGAAGAAATCCAAGGAACTGATAACGAAATTAGAGAAGCTCAGCTGTAGGACGGATGCTGCAATGCTTTCCAAATATGTTTTCATCGTAAACCGTCCGAAGACGGAGAATGAAACTGTTTATTACAATGTGGACTACATTCATACTGCAATTTACGAGAATAAGGAAATTAAGTTCCATTATGCAGAGTGGACTGTTAAGAAAGAACTGAAACTGAAAAAAGGCGGTGCATTCTATGTAGTCAGCCCATGGGCACTGACCTGGGATGATGAGAATTATTATCTGGTAGCTTATGATGCAGCGGCTGGAATCATCAAGCATTACCGTGTTGATAAGATGCAGAATACTGAGATTCTGGAAACAGATCGTAAGGGTGAAGAGTCCTTCAAGAACTTCGACTTGGCTGCATTTGCCAAGAAGACTTTTGGTATGTACGGCGGCGTAGATGCAGAAGTAACACTGGAATGCAGGAATGAACTGGCTGGCGTTGTGATTGATCGCTTTGGTCATGACGTATGGTTGCTCCCGCAGGGAGAAGATTATTTCAAAACCAGAGTACTGGTATCGGTAAGCCCGCAGTTCTTTGGTTGGGTAACCGGTATCGGATCCGGAATGAGGATCACCGGTCCGGAGAGTGTGAAGGCGGATTATGCTCAATATTTAAAGAATATAATTGCAAATTATGAGGTAGAAGATATGGTCGCTTGCAGGGAGACCTAAAACACGACACGGCAATTTATAATGTATATATATATAGAACTTTGGACGGAGAGTGATATATATTTTTATGCTACAGATATATATTTGCCAAAGTGTGATGGAGGTGTCGACAATGAGATTTGAAAATATAAATATGCTTAACGATACAATGGTCATAATGGATAGAGGCTATTATGAAGTAAATGGAAGGCGGGTGAACCTGAAGCTTTCTAAAAAAGAAATGAAAGAAATATCCGTATTCCTGCCAAAGGACGTGAAGAGAATTTCTGACAATAAGGATTTTGAGCATGTTCATATGATGGGAAGAATTGGTGTTGGTTGCGTTAACATGGATTCTTATTCTTTGGCTATTAAAAGGTATTCGGATTGCTCCTATATGTTCAACAAGAAATCAAAACCGATTCTTGTACTGAATCTTGCAAATCCTGTAAATCCAGGTGGCGGTGTACGCCGTGGATCAAAGGCGCAAGAAGAAGATCTCTGTAGAAGGAGTTCGCTCCTGTTATCGTTGGAGAGTTCAAAAGCATCTGCATATTATAAATACAATAAATCTTTGAATACTTACATGGGATCGGATGCAGTTATGATCACACCGCAGGTTGAAATTATCAAAGATGAAAAAGGTAATTTACTGGATGAGAGTGTTATTGTATCTGTCATGACATGCGCGGCACCAATGTTGAGAGATGGTATGGAGGGGCTGACCGACCAGGAATATCAGGATATGGTCTATGGCCGTATTACAGGAATGTTGAAGGTGGCTGCACATCTTGGATATGAAGTTCTGATTCTGGGGGCATTTGGATGTGGTGCGTTTGCAAATGATGCTCATGTTGTTTCGGATCTGTTTTATAAAGTATTGAAAGAATTTGATTATGATGGAATGAAAGCAGAAGATTTCTTCCAGAGAATTGATTTCGCTGTGCTCAGCCATTCTGCGGATCAATACAATTACAAGGAATTTGCGAGAAACTTCGATGATTTTTATCGAGAGGAAAATGCTGCTGAAATGGCATACGCTCTTGAGAAAATAAAAAAGACGGAAAAAAATCTGGACAGAATCAGAGGAAGTCTTGTTGGTGGAGCCATTGGTGATGCTTTAGGGTATACAGTTGAATTCCTGCAGGAGGAACAGATCTTCAGAAAGTACGGGGTCCAGGGTATTACGGAATATGATTTGACAAACGGAAAAGCCCTCATTTCAGACGATACACAGATGACCTTATTTACAGCCAATGGAATCCTGGTGGGTGATACCAGATTATCAATGCATGGCATTGGTGGAGATCCGAAAGCATACGTTCCATATGCCTATCTGGACTGGTTAAAAACTCAGCAGTCAGACATTGATACGGTAAATAGCTATGAGCGATTTACGAAAAATGGAGGCCGTTCATGGTTGTTGGATGTTCCTGAATTGTATTCCAGACGTGCACCTGGCAATACCTGCCTTTCTGCCCTGAAAACCAGAGCAAATGCAGATTATGTTAATAGCTTTATAAACAGTCCGATAAATAGAAGTAAAGGCTGTGGCGGTATTATGCGTATTGCCCCATTAGCTCTGAAATATAGACCTGGTGAGAACTTTTACGGAGATATAGAACAGATTGATATGGAAGCAGCAGAACTTTCAGCTATTACCCATAGTCATTCTCTTGGTTATATGCCATCTGCCGTAGTTAGCCATATCATAAGCAGAATTCTTTGCTCTCATGATGAAATGAGCTTAAAGGATATGGTTCTTGAAGCAAGAGATTCCGCTTCAAATCTCTTTGCCGGAGATAAGAATCTTCCTGTACTCGTTGATATAATTGACAGAGCTATTCGACTGTCTGAAGAAACTGACACAGATGATCTGGACAATATCCATGCGTTAGGTGAGGGCTGGGTTGCTGAAGAAACATTGGGTATTGCATTGTATTGTGTACTCAAATATCAGAATGATTTCTCGAAGGCTATGATTGTCGCAGTTAACCATAAAGGCGATAGTGATTCAACTGGTGCTGTTACAGGAAATATTCTTGGTGCGCTGATTGGATATGATGCGATCGATAGTAAATGGAAAAAGAATCTGGAGCTTCTGGATGTGATCCTGGAAGTTGCTGATGATTTATGTCATGGCTGCCAGATGTCTGAGTACAGCCATTATTATGATCGTGCATGGGTCACAAAATATATGCATATGCATCGTTACAAGGAACCAAATGAATAACGTGATCTTGATTTATGGATTATGTGATATGGTTCACCGGGCTATGACACTGGTGAAGTATTTTACGCCAAATTTCGGAGAAGAGTATTATGATGTGCTTTACGGATGCTACTGCAGAAGCAGAAAGGTTGCGGATGTTGATATCATGATCGAGTTTGGCATGAGCAAAGCGACATTTTACAGAAAGAAGAAGGGAAGTAAATGAGGATGAAAAGTCTTGACATTCGACCTTATATTTTAACTTGAAAAAAAGACAATGGCGAT
Source organism: Muricoprocola aceti (assembly GCF_025567005.1). Taxonomy (NCBI): domain Bacteria; kingdom Bacillati; phylum Bacillota; class Clostridia; order Lachnospirales; family Lachnospiraceae; genus Muricoprocola; species Muricoprocola aceti. The sequence goes on along the minus strand of NZ_JAOQKE010000031.1, from coordinate 10,295 downwards.
TTATAATCAAAATATACACCATAAAACGCCAAATAAGCTATTATAAAACAGTGTATGGCGATTTATGACAAGGTGGTGCTTCTATGAAGATTATTGGAAGAAAAAGAGAAAAGGACAGTCTTATGCAGTGCCTGCTGTCAAAGCGACCGGAATTTGTTGTCGTATACGGAAGAAGAAGGGTGGGAAAGACTTACCTGATCCGCGAATACTTTAATCAGCAGTTTTCGTTTTATACGACTGGTTTGTCAGATGAAAAGACGAAGGGACAGCTGCGTGCTTTTCAGGCAAGCCTGAATGCATATGGATATGAAGAAAAAAGTGTACCTGTAGATTGGTTTGAGGCTTTTGTGCGTCTTAAGGAATTGCTGCAAAGCGATAAGGTATATCGTGAACCGATTAATAATAAAAGAGTCATATTTCTTGATGAACTTCCGTGGATGGATACGGCCCGCTCGGATTTTAAAAGTGCGCTTGATTATTTCTGGAATAGTTGGGCATCGGCGCAGGAGGATCTGGTGTTGATCGCCTGCGGATCTGCCACGTCGTGGATTATAACGAACCTTCTCACGAATAAAAAAGGATTTCATAACAGGATTACAAGACGCATTCACCTTGCTCCATTTTCGCTGGCAGAATGCGAAGAACTGTTTGAATTGAATGATATCGTTATGAATCGAAGCCAGATGATTGAAAGCTACATGATTTTTGGAGGTATCCCGCATTATCTGAATCTTTTCGATTCACGCCTCAGCCTGGCACAGAATGTGAATGAACTTTGCTTTAAGGAGTATGGCTTCCTTCATGATGAGTACAACAACATTTTTTATTCATTGTTTGATAAACCTGAAAAACATCTGGCAATCCTTGAGAGACTTGCGAAAAGCAGAGATGGTCTGACCCGGGCAGAACTTTCCAGGGAAAAGGAAATTGGAGGAGGTTCTGTTCTTACAAAAGATCTGCGAGAACTGGAGGAGTGTGGTTTTATCCGAAAATTCAGTAATTTTACAAGAGGAGAGGGAGAACAGTTTTATCAACTGATCGATCCGTTTACTTTATTCAGTATCCGATTCATAAAAAATAAGAAGTTTGATTCATGGAACGAGTATATTAATTCACCGGGGTATCATTCCTGGAGGGGGAATGCTTTTGAGATTGTGTGTATGAATCACATTCCTCAGATTAAGGAAAGTCTTAGAATAGGCGGAATTGAAACAAATGAGTTTGCATGGAGAAGTGGTGGAGCTGATAAGGGGGCGCAGATTGATCTGATCATCAGCAGAAAAGATGGTGTCATCAATCTCTGTGAAATGAAATTTACAAGTGATGATTATATGCTGGACGCTGATGAATATGAAAAGCTCAGAAACAGAATGTCACAGTTTCAGAAAGAAACCAATGTGAAATCGGCAATTCATATCACGCTGATTTGTGGAAATGGATATAAAAAGGGAAAATATTCAGGAATTGTCCAAAATGTTATTTTAGGGGACGATTTATTTGAAAAATAGAGCCCGGTATTTATTCTTAATAGAAACTTACAAAACGCCATTACGGAATATCTGGATAAATCTGTAAGCTTTTATGATGGAGGAACGGAAGATACGATATTACCATGTCCCCGAGAGAGAAAAAGTATCCGGGAATCATTATGGAGTTTAAGTAGAAAGCCGATCTGAAAGAAGAGGAGATGGAGCAATTTGCTGCAGATGCAAGTAGTCTTTGGAAATAAATCGGAAACAAAACGGAAATTAATTGATATAATTTCCGATAGATGCTATACTATTTCCGAAAGAGGTGATAGCATGACCGATATCAGATATATTTCAACAAAAGAAGCCGCCGGAATCATGGGCTTATCAATCAGAAGAGTAGTAGGATTATGCAATACTGGAAAACTGGAAGGTGCTTTGAGAAAAGGTCGCAATTGGAGGGTTCCGGAGGAGACGGTATATGCATACCTGGGTACCGCAAAACCTAAAGAAGGAAATGTAGGGATCCTTTCTTGCGCAGTCGGGAATACATCTTACATGGATGTAGTAAAGAACAGTTATTATGTAGATAAAACTCTTCTGATCCGTGATTTGATTGACGATCAGGTTCCGGTCATTTTGTTTACCAGACCACGAAGATTCGGCAAAACACTTGCTCTTGATATGCTTAAAACTTTTTTTGAAAAAACGAAAGAGGATACATCTATTTACTTTAAAGATAAACAGATTTGGTCATGCGGTGAAAAATATCAGAAGATGCAAGGTGCATTTCCGGTGATTTCCATCACTTTCAAAGATGCAAAGTTTTCGGATTGGGCCAGTACTTATGCGGCAATTAAAAATGTGATCCGTGATGAATTTATGCGGCACGATGAGCTTTTTACAAGCGACAGACTTAATCCGGTGGAACAGGATTATTTGTCCAGAATGCAGACGGATGAGCTGAGTGATGTGGAGTATACCAGATCACTCCTGAATCTGGGACGCATGCTGGAAAAACATCATCAGTCTAAGGTAGTCATTCTCATTGACGAATATGACACTCCGATCCAACAGGGACATTCCAGAAGTTTCTATAATAAAGTGATTACATTTATGCGTAATTTTATGTCCGGTGGTCTTAAGGATAACCCTTCTCTTGCTTTTGGCGTTCTTACCGGTATCCTGCGTGTGTCAAAGGAGAACCTGTTTAGTGGACTTAATAATCCAATCGTAAATTCTGTACTTGATGAGAAATACAGCAAATACTTTGGATTTACCGTGGATGAAGTGAACACCATGGCAGCATACTACGGACAGGAGGCAAAACTGGAAGAACTTCGTGAGTGGTACGATGGATATCGTTTCGGAAGTACAGAAATCTATAATCCCTGGTCTGTTGCCAATTATTTCTATAATAACTGTCAGGCGAAACCATATTGGACCAATACCAGTGATAATGAGATCATTCGGGAGATCATGATATCTCTTACACCGGATATTGCAGAAAACCTTTTTGCACTGTTGCAGGGGCAGACCGTTCAGGTATCGTTAAATATGGATGTCATCTATCCGAGGATAACGGATGGAACGGATACCATCTTCAGTTTCTTATTACTTGCAGGATATTTAAAACCGGTAAGTGATGCGGTTGAAACAGAATTTGGGACATTTATGGAACTGGCGTTACCGAATAAGGAGATTCGCAGAGTTTACAATACAGAGATTTTATCTTGGCTCAGGGGGACAGTGGATGGCAATGTCATGGCAGGACTTGAAAAAGCACTGTATCTGAATGATGGGAAGAAACTTCAGGAATTCCTCCGGAAATATATGATCACCTGCATCAGTTGTTTTGATGGAGCAGCAGAAGGGCGCACAAGGTCCGGGGGACCTTGGCTTTGCGCCGACCGGAGTGGAACGGAGACATTTTACCATGGCATGATGCTTGGACTGGCAGCAGGCATGTCCTCAAGATATTACATCAGATCAAACAGGGAATCCGGAGAGGGAAGATTCGATCTTGTGTTGGAGCCTAAGGTACATTCTTTGCCGGGTATTATCATGGAATTCAAAGCGACAAAGAATGATGCTGGTTTATCTGCATCCGCCGACGAGGCTCTGAAGCAGATTGAGGATAAGCACTATGATACAGATATGAAGGACCGTGGAATCAAGGAAATCGTAAAATATGGCATCGCCTTTGCAGGTAAAAATGTAGAGATTGCAAATAGCTGAAGTTTCAAAGCAGGATGCATACAAGGGCAACTAAACGAAAATAATATTCCGTAATACTTGGAATTTATTCTAGGGCAGTTATCTGAGTTAGAAGACATCACATATAGATCTATGATGGGAGAATTCATTATCTACTACCGAGGAAAGATTGTGGGTGGTATATATGATGATAGATTGCTTGTCAAAGCGGTAAAATCAGCAATTAGCTATATGCCGTCAGCACCATATGAATTGCCTTATGAGGGAGCAAAAGAGATGTTGCTGGTAGATGAAGTTGATACAACGGAGTAAGAAAAGCTCCTTCATATATTAGAATGAAAATATGACTGTTTCTTTAAAAAGAAGCCGGTCATATTTTTTTATGAAAAATAAATTTTGTTGAGGTTAAATTGAGATTGACTTTGTATTGTATAAGTATGAAATAAAAAGGAATCAGGTGATGTACAATGAAAAAGCATAAAATATGTAAAATCCTTCTTGTTATACTGGCAATTTTTTTATGTGTGGCTTTTTATGAATTGCTCGGAATCTGCGTTGCATATAAAAAGCAGCCGGAAGTGTCCAATACAACCAAAAAAGAAACAAAAAATGGGTCATGGAACGAATGCAGTGAAAATACAGAACGGGCAGTAATCATAGAAAAGAATCCAGAAGCGCTTTTACAAAGAGTGCGTTTGATCAAGAATGCAAAAAAGGAAATTATTCTTTCTACTTTTGCATTTCAATCCGATGAAAGTGGAAAATTGATTTTAGGAGCACTGTATGATGCGGCAGACAGAGGTGTACATATTCGTCTGTTAGTAGATGGAATGGAGAGCTGGATTGATATGGAAGGAAATCCGTATTTCTATGGATTATCTTCCCATGAGAATGTTGAAATTAAACTATATAATAAGGCCAATCCGTTGAAACCGTGGAAAATGATGGGTAGAATGCATGATAAATATTTGATTGCAGATGGAAAGAGATATATTCTTGGGGGAAGAAATACATACAATTATTTCCTGGGTGATTTTCCGGGACATAAGAACTATGACAGAGACGTGTTAGTGGTTTGCGATGAACCTGAGAAAGAAAATTCAGTTAACCAGTTGTCAGAGTATTTTGAAACCATATGGAATCAGGAAGACAGTGGTTATTTTCATAACAATAAAAAACTGGCAAATAGAAAATCTGTAAAGAACGCAGTTTTAGAGCTGCAGAACAGCTATCAGAAATATTTTGAAGAGAATAAGGAAAGAATCTGCGAGACCGATTATACGGACGAAACTTTTGAGACAGAAAAGATTACATTAGTGTCAAATCCTATTCACACAGGTTCCAAAGAACCAGTAGTGTGGTATCAGTTGGGAGAATTGATGAAAAATGCAAAAAATCGTGTGAAGATCCACACGCCATATATTATCTGTAATGATATGATGTATAATACATGGGAGGAGATTGCAGAGAACGTTTTAGATTTTTCTATCATGACAAATTCAGTTGCGAATAATGGGAATCCATTTGGGTCTGCCGATTATGCGAAAAACAGAAATAGAATCTTAAGTACAGGAATTAATATCTGGGAATATGAAGGCGGTTATTCATACCACGGAAAAAGTATTCTGATTGACGATGATCTGTCTGTAATCGGTTCCTTTAATATGGACATGAGAAGTGCATATCTGGATACGGAACTGATGCTTGTAATACGCAGTAAAGATATTAATAAACAGTTGGAAGAGGGCATGATGGAATATGAAAAAGTGTCCCGCCAGATATTAGAAGGCGGAACTTATAATGATCCATATCATGTAGAGCCAATCGAATTAACAAAGAAACGTCAGAGAAAAATATTTTTGGTGCAGCATCTGCTTGGATGGGCAAGGTATCTGTTTTAATAAGGAGGAAGGAAAACGTGTTTCAAATATTGATTGTAGAAGATTATAAAGAATTAAGCCAGCTATTCCAAAAAGTGCTTGAGAAAAATGGATATCAAGTCAAAAGTGCATCGGATGGAGCACAGGCATTAGAAGTATTGGATAAGGAATATATTGATCTGATCATTTCTGATATTATGATGCCGGTTATGGATGGCTATGAACTGGTGTCAGAACTTCGTTCAGCAGGATATCAGATACCAGTGCTTATGATCACTGCGAAAGGTTCCTTTGATGATATGCGTCAGGGATTTTTTTCGGGAAGTGATGATTATATGGTAAAACCGGTAAATGTGAATGAAATGGTTTTAAGAGTCGGAGCACTGCTTCGCCGTGCACAGATATTGAATGAACACAAAATTGTGATCGGTTCAACAGAGTTTGATTGTGATGCAATGACGGTTACAACTGATAAGGAAAGTCTTGTTTTACCTAAAAAACAATTCCTGCTTTTATATAAGCTTGCAGCTTCGCCAGGCAGAACATTTACAAAACAACAGTTGATGGATGAAGTATGGGGATACGAGACGGAGGCAGACCCACATACAATAGAGGTACATATAGGAAGAATCAGAGAGCGTTTTAAAGATAACCCGGATTTTGAAATCGTAACAATGCGTGGAATTGGATACAAGGTGGTGAAAAAATAATGGAACAAAAGAAAAAAAAAGAATTGCGGATCCGATCCTGTCTGACTGGTGCAATCTGGCTGGCACTTGTATTTTCAACAGTCATATCTGCTTTATTATTTGCTTTTTTGAATCATTTTTTTAATCTGCCGGGCAGCATACCTGTGCTTGGCTGGCTTTTGATTTTCAATACATTGATTGCAGGGCTGATCACTTCCTTTATCAATGCAAAGTTACTGGAACCAATTACCAGACTTAGTAAAGCAATGAAGGAAGTTTCTCAGGGAGATTTTGAACAGCATTTGGAAACGAACAGCCGTATAGCAGAAGTTGGAGAATCTTATCAAAGTTTTAACGTTATGACAAAAGAACTTCGTGCAACAGAGGTGCTGCAGATGGATTTTGTATCTAATGTTTCTCATGAGTTTAAGACCCCGATTAATGCCATTGAAGGATATACAATGCTGCTTCAGGGAGAAGAACTGTCTCCGGATCAAGAGGAATATGTAGAAAAAATCTTATTTAACACCCAAAGACTTTCCGGATTGGTTGGTAATATTTTGCTGTTATCCAAGTTAGAGAATCAGAATATACCAATGAAAAAAACAGAATATCGTCTGGATGAACAGATCCGCCAGGCATTTCTTTCATTGGAAACAAAATGGACAGAAAAAGAAATTGGTTTTCAGGTAGAATTGGAGGAAGTTAAATATACTGGGAATGAAGGACTTTTTATGCATATCTGGATAAATCTTTTGGATAATGCGATTAAGTTCAGCCCTTCAAAGGGGACAATTACGATGTTTCTGAAACAGGAACAGGATTCTGTTAAGTTCATTCTGGAAGATGAAGGACCAGGAATAGAGGATGATGTAAAATCCAGAATATTTGACAAGTTCTATCAGGTAGATGGATCTCATAAAGCAGAAGGAAATGGCCTAGGTCTTGCACTTGTAAAACGGATTGTAGATAGTGCCGGAGGAACAATCAAAGCAGAAAACCGTGAATATGGTGGATGCAGATTTGTTATAGAGCTGCCAAAGCAGAAAGATGAGATTATATAGTTTTAAGATAAATTAGAAGATGGGAGGATTTATATGACATTTTATCAGGAGTTGCAGTTAAATCAGGCAGGTTCTAAAAACCTGTTGAAAAAGAGTGAAACACTAAAAGAAAAATTATATCATATGTGGGTATATCTGGTGAAGATAGCTGTTACAATGGCATTTTGTTTTTTCTTTGTTAGTATTTTCAGCATCCTATTTGGAAATGAGAACAGCATTGTAGGTGTAGTAGTCTTATTATGTCTCATGGTGTTTAGAAATGCGGATCTGGGGATCCACACCGGACAATCTACGATGCTTTTGGCTTTGTTCTTTGTAATTATGACTGTATGTCCGCATTTAGCAAATCAGTTTTCACCGGTATTGGGAATGCTGTTAAATATTGCGGCACTGGCTGTGTTGATTCTGTTCGGATGCCATAATCCATTCATGTTTAATCAATCTACATTGGTTCTTGGGTATCTGCTGCTATATGGTTATGATGTTACGGGAAAAAGCTATCAGATGCGATTAGTCGGAATGGCTTTAGGTGCAGCACTTACCTGCTTCGTATTTTATCGAAATCATAAAAACAGAACTTATAAAAGAAATCTGAAAGATCTGATACAAGAATTTGATATCACTTCTTCCAGAACAAAATGGCAGATATGTCAGATTTTATGCGTACCGATTGTCCTTTGCATTGAAGAACTTTGTAATATGCCACGTGCAATGTGGGCTGGTATTGCGGCCATGTCCGCGATTTTGCCGTTTATGGAAGATATGCACTACAGAGTCCGTAAAAGGATTGTCGGAAATATTGCAGGTGTTATATGTTTTACAGTATTATATTTTCTGCTTCCTTCATCAATCTATGCATATATAGGAATTCTTGGTGGAATCGGTGTAGGATTATCAGCACAATATGGCTGGCAGGCAGTATTTAACACATTTGGTGCTTTAGCCATTGCTGCAGAGACTTATGGACTACAAGGAGCGGTTAGTCTTAGAGTGATTCAAAATGTTTTTGGTGTTGTGTTTGCTTTAGCATTTTGTGTTATATTTTATTGGTTTATGTCTAAAAAAAAGGAAAGTGAGGTGACCGTACATGCAGAGGGAAGTGAATCAGGAAGAAAATTTGAATAGAATTATTACGGTTCCTAATCTTCTTTCTTTTTTTCGGCTTTGTCTGATTCCGGTAATTATATGGAGTTAAAATCATAACAGGAATTATCTCTCAGGCCAGTAGGATTGCCTGTTGGGTATATGTGCAGGACAGGAAGAAGAGGCTGCAGGATGTCTCAGATGATGGTGCCATTTACATGCTTCCGTCAGTCTATAGCTGTATAGGCATTACATATAACAAAACTTTATTAGAAGTACATGGATGGGAGCTTCCAAAATTCTTTGCTGATCTGGAAACCTGGCAGAGGAAGCAAAGGCGGCGGGGGTACAGCTGTGCCTGGTACAGATCGAATATCCGCAAAAATAGAAGTAAAATATGTGTGGATTTTTTAAAAAGATTATTGACGTGAGGAAAAACACATGGTATGTTTTTTTGAAAAAATGAAAATTATTTTAAAGGCAAACCTGTTGAAAGGCAGGGGCGCAAAGCCAGAAGGGACTAAAGTCAGAAAGCTTGACCATGTCAGCCGGTTGCCACTGTTTCCATATCATCATAATATATGGAAAAGATGTTTGAACAGAAGAGATTCCGATACCTTTTATACTATATAGATGTGTGATTTTAAAGAAATATAGTAGGGACACTGGCAGATTTTGGCAGGTGTCCTTTTTGTATGCAAAAATGGGTAACAAAACTAGCAGGGACAGGTTTTCTGTATACAGATAAAAGCAAGATGAAGAAGGCATAAGACGGAGAGAGGATTTTTATAAAATGAAAAATTATGAAGACAAAATATATTCCTTAGGTGAGACTGTAACGGGGCAGACACAGGCCATGTCACAGGCCGTACAGAAAACACTGGAAAATAATGGCGGGGTAGGTATAATGACAGGATCTTATGACCAAAACCTGTCTATTTTGTCTGTGGATAATCTGCTGTTGCATAGTACAGGATATACATTCGATACTTTCATGGAACAGACAAAAGGCTCATTGAGAAACTTCTTTTATGATGAGGAAGATATACTGGAGCGAGACCGTTTTTTGCAGCTTCACGGAACAGGGGAAGCACAGATCCTTGCAGCAGACGGTACAGTGAAAAATGTACGGCTTTGTAAAGAGGATGCGACAGATGAGGCGGGCAGACAGATCTGGGTTATGTCCGTACAGGTCAACTGAGATCATGTAAATTTGACACTGCTCAATGAGGCTATCTATTCCGGCTTCTGGTATTTTGACTGTGACGAAAACAGTGAGATTGTGAATGCAAACTGGAGTCATGAATTCCGAAAAATGCTTGGCTATCATGACACTCTGGACTTTCCGAATAAACTGGAATCCTGGTCAGATCTTCTGCATCCACAGGATAAAGAAAGAGTAATGGTGCAGCTTCAGGCGGCAATTAAGGATAAGACGAACCAGATAAAATACCATGTAGAGTATCGTATGAGAATGAAGGATAATCAATACCAGTGGTTTCGGGCATCGGCAGAAGTAATACGTCGTCTGGATGGTTCTGCCAGCAGGATTGCCGGGATTTTTATTAACATTGATGGGGAGAAAAAAGAAACCATGCAGGCACAAAAATCTGCTGCTTTCCACCGGGCTTTTACGAAAGCAGATTTGTGCGAGTATTATGTGAATCTGGAAGCGAATACTTTTGATACCTTTAAGGTTGAACCGTCCCTGATGACAGTCTTTGAACAGAGCCATACGTGGGATGAACTGGTTCGGCATTTTGTGGATTCCTATGTTGTGGAAATCGATAAGAAGGCGGTAGCCTCCTTTTATGACGTGTGTCCAGCGAAGCTGGACCACACTTGCCGGTGTAAGTCCGGTCACGGTAATCGCCAGTGAGCCGTGTAGCTAAA
>NZ_JAOQKE010000030.1:0-23937 GCF_025567005.1 Muricoprocola aceti | reverse complement strand
CCAATAATGTCCTTCCGAAAGAAGGGAATTCCGCTTCTGAAAACAGGGAATTTTCCTTCTGATTTTTAGGAATTCTTGTTGACAAAACACAGATTATATAGCAGTGACCCTGTATCTATGGTAGAATAAATTCATCCATAGATGCCCGGTCACAGAGGTATGGATACCTCGGAAAGGAGATTTTATGAAGAGACCGGACAACAACAAAATAACAGCACTTTACGAGAGACTGTCACGAGATGATGAACTGAATGGAGACAGTAACAGCATTGTAAACCAGAAGAAAATGCTTGAAAAGTATGCCAAAGAACAGGGGTTTACGAACCTTGCTCACTATACCGATGATGGGTATAGCGGCACAAACTTTGACAGACCGGATTGGAAGCAATTGACTGCTGACATTGAAGAAGGAAAAATCGAATGTGTTATCGTCAAGGATATGAGCCGAATCGGCAGAAATTATCTGGAAGTAGGCTTTTATACAGAGGTTCTGTTCCGAGAAAAAGGCGTCCGCTTTATTGCTATTTCCAATGGTGTTGACAGCACGCATTCTGAATCCAATGAATTTGCACCATTCTTAAACATTATGAATGAATGGTATGTGCGTGATACCAGCAGAAAAATCAAGTCTGTACTTCGCAATAAAGGTATGGAAGGCAAGCATCTGACTTCTAATGCCATCTACGGATACAAAAAAGACCCGGAAGATAACAACCACTGGCTTGTTGATGAAGAAGCCGCTGCTGTGGTAAGACGCATTTTCCAGTTGATTATTGAAGGGAATGGACCGATGCAGGTTGCGAGAATTCTTACAAACGAAAAGGTTGAACGTCCTTCCTACTATCTTGCAAAACAAGGACTCGGTACTTGCAGAGGTAAATGCGATATGACAAGACCTTATTCGTGGACAGCTACCACTATCACAGACCTCGTATCAAAACCGGAATACATGGGGCACACAGTTAATTTCAGAACCTTCAAGGAATCATACAAGGACAAGCATTCCCAATATGCTAATCCGGAGGACTGGCTGATATTCAGAGATACGCAGGAAGCTATTGTTGATGAAGACACCTGGTATATGGTTCAGAAAATCAGAGAGACCAAGCACCGCCCAATCGCACAGGGCAAAGCAAATCCATTGACCGGACTCATGTTTTGCGCAGATTGTGGTGCTAAAATGTTCAACCACCGCACAAAAGGCTATGAGAAAAAGGATAAGGATGGAAATCCGACCGGTAAATATACCAATGCACAGAATAATTACACCTGCTCTACCTACAGCAAGGCAAAGGGACATTTTGAAAACAAATGCTCCCAACACCACGTAAGAACAGATGTGGTCAGAGACCTGATTTTGACAACACTGCAATATACGGCAAGCTATGTCAAAGAACATGAGGATGAATTTCTGGAAAAGGTTAGAAAATCCAATGTTCTGAAGCAGGAATCAGATACGAAGGCTCTCACAAAAAAGATTGCAAAATCTGAAAAGAGGGTTACTGAACTTGATCATCTGATAAAACGTATTTATGAAGATAATGTATCCGGGAAGCTGTCGGATAAGCGTTTTGAATTGCTGTCTGCTGATTACGAAAAGGAACAGGCGGAATTAGAAGAATTCCTTACTTCTGCCCGAGAGCAGTTAGCCACAGCAAAGGAAGAAGCTTCCAATGTCGATAAATTCATCGCACTGGTTCATAAGTACACAGATTTTTCTGAACTGACCACACCAATGATTCACGAATTTATAGACAGAATTGAAGTTCACGAAGCTGACAAGTCAACAGGGGAACGCACACAGGAAATCGACATTTATCTCAAATATGTAGGCAAGCTGGATGTTCCAATGCCAGAACTGACACCGGAAGAATTAGCCGAAGAAGAACGGAAACGTCGCAAGCGTGCGTGGAATCGAACCTACAACCGACGCAAAGCTGAGAAAGAACGTGCTGAAAAAGAAAAAGTAGCTTTAGAAGCTGCAACAGATACTGACAAATCTAAAAAGGGAGCATAGGCAACTGCCGGAAACTCCCATTACATAAGGGTTTCAAGCCCACTTCTAAAAATATCCCTATGAAAGCGCAACATGGCTGTGTCTGAGATCATGCACCCGGATTTTTTTCACACCGCTTGCTTTGCATCCTCTTTCCATTTCATGGTTCAGATAATACTTAGTTACAGGGAAAATACGGTCATCCGGCTGCAGGCTGTAATATAACTTCAAACAATCCTGCATTTCGTCACATAAGAACTTTGGCATAGTTACAGTACGGACACTGTTCTTTGTTTTCGGAGTGCTGATCACATCTTCTCCCTTTAAACGCTGATAGGATTTGTTGATCCGCAACGTTCTCTTCTGGAAATCGAAATCCGCAGGAGTTAAAGCCAAAAGCTCCCCGGATCTGATTCCGCACCAGTACAATAACTGGAACGCATAGTAGGAAAGTGGTTTATCCATCATTTCTTCTGAAAACTGTTTATACTCTGCCTTTGTCCAGAAGAGCATTTCCTTGCTTTCTTCTGAGCCGATTGTGCCAGCTTTCCTTGCCGGATTCATGCTAAGATCATAAAACTTGATCGCATGGTTGAAAATCGTACTCAACTGTCCATGGATTGTTTTCAGATAAGTAGGGGATAAAGGTTTTCCTTTCCTGCTTGTCAATTTGCGAAGCTCATTATGCCAGTCCAAAACATCCTTTGCGGTGATTTCTGACACCTTTCTTTTTCCCAGATAGGGTAAAATCTTGGACTTGATAATATTTTCCTTTGTAAGCCAGGTACTCTTTTTCAGCCTTGGTCTCACATCTTCCTCATATAATTTGCAGAAGCTCTCCAGTTCCATATCCATACTGGCTTTCTTCTGGAGTATGAACTGCTGCTCCCACTGTGCAGCTTCTCTTTTTGTTGCAAATCCTCTTTTGCATTTCTGCTTACGTTCGCCGGTCCAGTCCTGATACCGTACCATAACGTACCATGTGTTATTGCTTTCAGTCTTGTAAATTGCCATTCTTAATTCCTCCCATCGTTTGATCTCGTTCCGTAGAACTGTTCGTAAAAATACTTCCGGTCAACTTTTCCTGCAATTGTCTGGCATCCCATCGCCTGTAATTCCCTGTTCAGCCTTTTCATCAGCTTATAAGCGTAGGATTCCGATACTTCCAGAACTTCCATGACCTCTTTTACATTCATAAACATTTTACTCATTGTAAAATCCCTCCTTCGTTTCTCACTATACATTTCTGTATAGTCCGTATGATACTATACTTTTTTGTATTGGTCAAGTGTTTCAAAACAAAAATTCTATACTTTTTTGTATGGTTTCTCCTTGTCTGTACTATACATATATGCTATACTCAATTTATCAAGTAAAAGACAGGAGATATGAGCATGGCAATAGGAGAAAGAATTCATCATTTTCGACTTCTGCGTGGATTCACGCAGAAATATTTAGGTCAACAGCTGGGATTCAGCGAATCACAGGCTGATGTCCGCATTGCACAGTACGAAAAAGGCTCTCGCAGTCCAAAGGAAAACTATCTGAATGCACTGGCTGACATTTTTGAGGTCTCCCCTCATGCACTCGCTGTACCGGACATTGACAGTTATGTTGGGCTGATGCACACCTTATTTACATTAGAAGACCTTTACGGACTTCATATTGGAGAAATTGACGGAGAACTCTGTCTCCGGCTGGATAAGTCCAAAGGAACCACCTACCTTTCTATGTTTGATATGTTCTACGCATGGCAGGAACAGGCAGAAAAACTAAAATCCGGGGAGATCACCAAAGAAGAATATGACCAGTGGCGGTACAATTACCCGAAAAAAACAACATAAAAACCAACGAAAAAAGGCCTTACCAAATTGATTTCACTCAATTCAGTAAGACCTTTTTTGTTGGTTTCACACATATTACCTGACAACCACCGGATTGCTGATAAATACTACCTAAATATCCGGTGTTATCATTTTGTTATCAAATAGAACTTCTTGTGCCCGGAAATGCCCTGTTTATAAGGGTTTCCAGAATTTTTTCATTATTCAAACTCAATCGTTCCAGGTGGCTTACTGGTCAGATCATAGAATACTCTGTTTACGCCTTTGACCTCATTAATAATTCTGCTCATCACAGTCTGTAGTACTTCCCATGGGATTTCTGCTGCTTCTGCAGTCATGAAATCGATGGTCTTTACTGCACGAAGTGCAACTGCGTAGTCATAAGTTCTCTCATCACCCATGACACCTACGGAACGCATATTGGTCAGGGCTGCAAAGTACTGGTTGATCTCCTGATCCAGACCTGCCTTTGCGATCTCTTCACGATAGATGTAGTCTGCATCCTGTACGATGCGAACCTTTTCAGCGGTAACTTCACCGATGATACGGATCCCCAGTCCCGGTCCCGGGAATGGCTGACGGAATACCAGTTCACGCGGAATGCCAAGTTCCAGACCTGCTTTTCGCACTTCATCTTTGAACAGGTCGCGCAATGGTTCGATGATTTCTTTGAAATCTACGAAATCTGGTAATCCTCCTACGTTATGGTGAGACTTAATCACTGCGGATTCTCCGCCCAGACCACTTTCTACCACATCCGGATAGATGGTTCCCTGTGCCAGGAAGTCTACTGCACCGATCTTTTTCGCTTCTTCTTCGAAGACACGGATGAATTCCTCGCCAATGATCTTTCGTTTCTGTTCTGGTTCGGTTACACCTGCCAGCTTGTTATAATATCTTTCCTGTGCATTGACACGGATAAAGTTCAGATCGAACTGTCCCTGCGGTCCAAAGACAGCTTCTACTTCGTCTCCTTCGTTCTTTCTTAAAAGGCCGTGATCTACGAATACGCAGGTAAGCTGTTTTCCAATAGCTCTGGACAGAAGCCCTGCTGCCACGGAGGAATCCACACCACCGGATAATGCCAGAAGTACTTTTCCGTCTCCGACCTTTTCACGGATGGCTTTTACAGAACTCTCTACGAAAGAATCCATTCTCCAGTCTCCTGCACATCCACAGACTCCACGTACGAAGTTGTACAGCATCTTAGTTCCTTCCTGTGTATGAAGTACTTCCGGATGGAACTGGATCGCATAGAGGTGTTTCTTTTCATTTTCTGCTGCTGCTACCGGACAGTCTGCTGTGTGAGCTGTGATCTTAAATCCTGGTGCAATTTTAGAAATATAGTCAAAATGACTCATCCAGCAGATGGTAGATGGAGATACGTCTCCAAACAGGCGGGATGTGGTGTCTACAAAGACTTCGGTCTTTCCATATTCACGTACCTCGGCACGTTCTACCTTTCCGCCAAGGATATGCTGCATCAGCTGTGCGCCGTAGCACAGTCCCAATACCGGGATGCCCAGTTCAAACAATTCCTTTGTGTAAGTTGGTGAATCCGGTTCATAGCAGCTGTTCGGGCCACCGGTCAGGATAATTCCCTTCGGATTCATGGCTTTGATTTTTTCAATATCTGTCTTGTAAGAATAAATCTCACAATACACGTTGCATTCACGTACTCGTCTGGCAACCAGCTGATTATACTGTCCGCCAAAGTCTAATACAATGACATTTTCTCTCTGCAAGATATTCCCTCCTGTTCTCTCAAATCTTTTTTTATTATAAGATAGCATACCGTTTTTTACAATGCCTATTTTTTGTGATTTCTCACACTGCCATCTGTTCCCATTTTCCCCTTCGATACCGGATCACATAACAGAGCGCCCGGAATGCCCAGTCGATGGTCATAGCTACCCAGATACCGAATACTCCCATATGCAGCCATTCTCCTAACACATAGCTGAATGCAATGCGGAAGATCCACATAGAAGCAATGGCAATCCACATAGTGGCTTTCACGTCATTCGCTGCACGCAGAGTATTCGGTATGGAGAAGGATAATGGCCAGATCAGTATTGCACAAAGGTCGTGATAAATAATGATCTGTCTGGTCATCTCAGAAGTTACATCTGACAGATTGTAAACTTTTAATATCATTGGCAGTAAACAATACAACGCAATACTTACTCCTATCATACAGGTATATACCAGTTTTAAAAGCTTCACCGTATAGTAGCGTACCTGATCATATCGTTTTGCCCCCACACACTGGGCTGCCACCGTCAAAATGGCAAAGTTGATGGCCATTCCGGGAAGGATCTGAAACATCGCAATGGTATTGGATACTGCATTGGCCGCAATGGATGCCGTGCCAAAGGTCGATACCAGGCTGAGTACCAGAATTTTTCCCAGCTGGAACATCCCATTTTCCAGTCCATTTGGAACGCCCACATGAAGAATCTTTCGAATCAGTGGTCCGTCAAAATGCCACTGGATCTTCTTGGACATATGTACCGGCTGATTCTGCCTGCGCAGCAACAGGATCATGATCAGCGCTGCAATCATTCTGGAAACCAGAGTTGGAATTGCTGCACCCGCTACTCCCATTTTCAGGCCATAGATCAGAATCCCATTTCCAGTGATATTTATGGCATTCATAATGAGAGAAGTAATCATGGCAATCTTGGAATTGCCCGTTGCACGGAAAATAGCTGCTCCTCCATTATACAATGCGATAAATGGAATCGATGCAGATACGATCAGCAGATAGGTTCTGGCATTTGCCATAACATCTGGTTCGATTTTTCCAAATACCTTGCCAAGGATCAGGTTCTGACACAGATAAACACATCCCATAATGACAAGGGATGACACCAGTATGAACAAAACCAGCTGATCAGCTGCCTTGCTTGCTTTTTCTTCATTCTTCTGACCGATATAATGTCCTGCCGCAACCGCACCTCCGGTCGCCAGTGCTGCAAAAATATTGATCAACAGTACCATTACCGTATCTACCAATGATACCCCCGACACTGCTGCCTCTCCTACACTGGCTACCATTAGACTGTCCGCCATGCCAACCATGACCGTTAGAAGCTGTTCGATTACCAATGGAAAAATCAGCTTCTTTAACTGTTGATTTGAAAACAACAATTCCGTTTCCGGAATGTTTCTTTTTTTCACTCTTCTTTTCCCCCTCATTTCTTTCCTTATTATCATATTTTCACATATTTTCTGTAATTGCAAGAGCTAATTCAAAAAGCCATGAACATCCCGTCGATATTCATGACTTCTCTTATTCATCTTCTATATTTTATAAAGTATCTCCCGTATCTGCCTCCATTCTTCCGCCAGTCGATCCATTTGCCAGGCCGCATTTGCCGGACTGGTAGATGGCAGCTTAATCATTTTTCGCTGTATCTGTGGATAAGCGTACTTCTGATATAGTTCATAGGCCTTGCCGCCATTTCCATAGATCTGCTGAATCGGTGCATGCTCCAGAATCTGATTCAGGTCTGCAGGCACCACATTTTTGATCGAACTGTCACTGGAACCAATGATATCACACTCTGCAATTACGTCCCAGACTGCGATATGATGAGCCAGCAAAAACGCTTTCTTTTCTTCTATGGTATCCGGCACTTTTTTGCTCTCGCAGATCCGTGCAAGCAGCTTCCAGAACCGGTTCTGTGGATGTCCATAATAAAAGTTCTGTTCACGGGATTTCACAGATGGCAAGGTTCCCAGAATGAGTATCCGGGATGTACTGTCAAATACCGGATTAAATTCATGTCTCACATGTGTATACTGTTCTTTCTCCATGTTTCCTTTTTCCTTTTCCACTATCATCGGTTCTTCATACAGCCTGCCTCTGCAAAACTACTTACATCAGTCCCTGAATCACCAGAATCAATATCAACACCGGCAATATAAACTGGAAATATGGTTTTAAGAACTTGCCAAACTTCAGTCCTTCCCCATCGTTGCATTCTTTCATGTAATTATCAAATCCCCATCCGTATTTTGTCACACAGAATAACAGATAGATCAGCGAGCCGATCGGCAGCAGCAGATTACTTACAATAAAGTCTTCGGAATCCAGCACATCTCTGCCTCCGATCAGATGCAGATCACTCCAGATATTATAACCGAATACACATGGCAGGCTGGCAATCAGGATAATCGCTCCATTGATCAGTACCGCTTTCTTTCTCTCCATGCCGAACATATCTACCCAGAAAGAAATAATATTTTCAAATACCGCCATAACGGTTGAAAAACTTGCAAAGGTCATAAACAGGAAGAATAAGGTTCCCCAGATTCTTCCACCTGCCATGTTAACAAATACATTCGGCAGAGTCACAAAGATCAGGGATGGACCTGCATCCGGCTGCACTCCAAAGGAGAAACATGCCGGAAAGATAATCAGTCCTGCCATAATTGCTACAAAAGTATCCAGCAAACTGATCCGTACTGCTTCGCCTGGAAGAGAGTGCTCTTTTCCCATATAACTCCCAAAGATCTCCATCGCTGCTATACCAAGGCTTAAGGTAAAGAATGATTGATTCATAGCCGCCGTAATGACTTTGCCAAATCCTACTTCTCTGACTTTATCCAGGCTTGGTATCAAATAAAAACTGATTCCCTCTTTTGCTCCTGGAAGCATACCGCTGTGTACCGCCAGTACCAGAATTAATACCAGAAGTACCATCATCATGATCTTACTGATCTTTTCAATACCATTCTGAAGCCCCTGACTGCAGACTACAAATCCAAGGATCACTGTCACAGCCATCCAGCCTGCCATCTCCATCGGGGAAACCAGCAGATTGCTAAATACGCCGCCTACTGCATCTGCACTCATGCCTGCCGGGAACACACCTGCTGCAAATTTGAAGAAATAGCTGAGCATCCATCCGGATACCGTTGTGTAATACATCATCAGTATATAACAGCCCAACATACAGAACCATCCATGGATATGCCATTTGCTTCCCTGTTTTTCCAGTGTCTTATAGGCCAGTACAGCGCTCTTGCGACTGCCTCGTCCAACAGCCAGTTCCATGGTCAGTACCGGCACACCCATAATAAACAGAAAGAGCAGATACAACAGTACGAATAATCCTCCTCCATTTTGTCCGACTACATATGGAAAACGCCATACATTTCCAATTCCAATCGCACATCCTGCACTGACCAGTATAAATCCCAGTCTTGACTTAAATCCTTCTCTTTTCATCTTTTTCCTCTCTTTTTCTGTTCAAAATCCTTTAGTGCCTGAAGCGCTTCTTTTGACAGCGGATAAAGTGCCATCAGATTAAATATGGTCATCAGACCGATTCCCACATCTCCCAGATCCCATACAATCGTATATGCCTGAAGCCCACCGATAAATAACATTACCAGCGCCAGCACCTTATACCCGGTCTGCCAGCACCACTTATCTCCGAATAAATAAGAAACATTGGATCTGGCATAGAATAAAATGCCAATAAATGTGGAAAAGCTGAATAATGCCAGGGTAATGGCGATGAAAATCACGCCAAAGCTTCCCAGATGATAGTTCATGGCACATTGCAGCAGATCCATTCCCTGCAAACCTGCCGATACATTCTCCGGAACCAGCAGCATCAGCATAGCCGTGCAGCTACAGATCACAATGGTATCAATAAACACACCCAGAGCCTGCACCAGACCTATCTTAACCGGATCGGAAGATTCCGCTGCTGCTGCTGCGCATGGTGCAGAGCCAGAACCTGCTTCATTGGAAAACAGTCCTCTCTTGACTCCATTCATCAGAACCGTTCCAAATCCACCAGCTACAGCCTGTCGTACACCAAAAGCTTCCTGAAAAATATGCTTGAACACCGTTGGCAACTCTGTGATATTCAGGCAGATGGTCACAAGTGTAATCACAAAATAACACACTGCCATTACCGGAACCATGATATCCAATACCTTCACCGTTGCATTTTTTCGAAGTACAATCATCGCTGCCAGCACTACCAGCGCCACTGTAGTGACAATGGTCGGTATCTGAAATGCATTATAAAATGCAGAGCTGACAGAATTACTGATTACCTGGCTGATACCGAACCAGCAGATCAGACCAGACAGGGCAAACAGTACCGCCATCACAGAATAGCGCATTTTTTTCTTATGAATGCGTTCTGACAAGCTATGGATATAATAGGCCGGACCGCCCCTATATCCTCCGTATAATGGATCCTTCTCCTTGTACATCTGTGCCAGCGTAGCTTCCACAAATGCAGTAGACGAGCCCAGAATTGCGGTCACCCACATCCAGAATACCGCACCTGCACCTCCGGCTGAAATAGCCGCTACTACCCCAACCAGATTTCCCATACCCACTCTGGTGGCTGTAGACACAACCAGAGTCTGCCAGGATGACAGGCTCCCTTTTGTCTTATTCTTCTCCCCCAGTGCCTGAATCATATCCGGGAATAACCGGATCGGCAGACATCTGGTTCGGATCGTAAAATAAATCCCCGCCGGAATCAACAAAATGACCAGCAGTGAAATTCCTATAGTACCCCCGCCAATGGGAATATGCAGAAGATCCCCCCATAAAAAGGAGTAGACTCCTTCGATTAATTTAACCATTCACTTCCTCCATCTTACAGTTCATCGTAATCATCCGGAATACTGATGCCCAGTTTTTCACACCGCTCCGGCACGTAGCATTTCTTTACCTGTTCCGCCTGACGAACCGCCATCTGCGAAACATCTGCTCCATTTTCCAATATGTCTACAGCCATCTCACCGGTAATCTGACCAAGTTCATAATAGTCAATGGTGAGTGTAGCGATTCCACATCCTTCACAGACACCTTTTTCTCCACAAATGACCGGTACTTCTGCCGGTTCACAGATGTTATTGATCAGCTCAGCATTACTTGCTGCCGTATTATCAGTCGGAATGTAGATCACATCACAGTTTTCTGCTGCTGTCGTAGTAACGGATGCAATATCATCCGTTCCGGTAAAAGTGTACTCCTTCACTTCCGCCGTACAACCAAGTTCTTCCAGACTGGACTTGATGATATCTGTCTGATATCTGGAATTCGGCTCTGCGGAACAATACAAAATGCCGATCTCTTTTGCATCCGGAATCAGCTCCATGACCATCTCCGCCTGCTGCTGAAGCGGTGCACAGTCTGAGGTACCGGACACATTCGACCCGGTCACCCCGGTCCAGTTGTCCAGATCCAGTGCTGCCGGATAGTCTGTCACCGATGTTCCAAGAACTGGTATACTATCCGTTGCAGATGCCGCTGCCTGCAGTACCGGTGTAGAATTCGCCAGTATCAGATCCACATCTTCGGAAACAAATGCATTGATTACCGTCACACAATTCGACAATTCTCCGGATGCATTCTGCACATCAAAAGTCCCCTGATCTCCCAGCTTCTCTGAGACATAGTCCTGAAAGCCTTTCGTTGCCTCTTCCAGTGCCTCATGCTGTGTCAGCTGGCAGATTCCGATCTTGTAAGATCCCTCTGCCGAAACTGCAGAAGCCATCATTCCGGTTGCCGCCAGCCCCATCAGAGCCATCATTTTCCACTTTTTATTCATACTGCTCTCTCCCCTCTTTGCATTCTTCTCATTGCGCCATACATTGTACTTCTCAATGGCAATGTCGATAAAAGTATACCACATTTTTTCTATCTGTGATAGAAATAGAAGTAAGTTTTCGTATTATTAAGTAAGAAGCAATAATTTTATAAATATTTCATTTTACTATCATCTTCTTCTGGTTTAAAATGGCTATATTGTGAAACAATAAAAAAACAGCCATTGGGGACGGAGAAAAATGGCTTTTTTCCTGTCCCTTCTGGTTCCGAATCTCGTTTTATCTGACAATATTTACAGGAGATGATGATTATGTGTACAGCAGCAACTTATCAGACCAGAGGCTTTTACATGGGGCGCACCCTGGATTATGAATTTTCTTACGGCGATGAGATCACCATAACACCGAGAAACTATCCGTTTCATTTTCGCCATATGGGCGATGTGATCTCACATTATGCCATGATCGGAACGGCACATGTGGCAGGAGACTATCCGCTCTACTACGATGCAATGAATGAAAAAGGTCTGTGCATGGCCGGACTGAATTTTGTCGGCAATGCAGTTTTTCAGGAATTGTCCGACTCCCGTGATAATGTAGCCCAGTTTGAATTTATCCCATGGATCTTATCTCAGGCAGCTTCTCTTGCTGAAGCCCGTGAGCTTTTAACCCGTATGAGCCTGACCGGCACTTCATTCAGTCCTGAGCTCCCTACCGCTCAGCTCCACTGGATGATTGCAGATAAAACAGGTGCTCTGACCGTAGAATGCATGGCTGATGGGATGCATATCTATGAGAACCCTGTAGGAGTTCTGACAAATAATCCACCGTTTGATAAACAACTGTTTCACTTGAATGATTTTATGCATTTGTCAGCAAAGCAGCCGGAAAATCACTTTTCGCCGGATCTGAATCTACAGACTTACAGCCGTGGAATGGGTGCACTGGGTCTTCCGGGAGATCTTTCCTCTGCTTCCCGTTTTGTTCGTGTAGCATTTACAAAAATGAATTCCCGTTCCGGAGATTCTGAAAGTGAAAGTGTCAGCCAGTTCTTCCACATTTTAGGATCTGTAGATCAGCCGCGTGGCTGCTGCGAAGTAGCCGAAGGTAACTATGAAATTACCCTCTATACTTCCTGCTGTAGCGCGGACACAGGAATCTACTATTATACCACATACGAAAATCATCAGATCTCCGGTGTGGACATGTATCGTGAAAATCTGGACAGTGATACACTGATCCGTTATCCGATGCTCAGTAACGAACAGATTCATATGCAGAATTAAACAGTGGGGCAGGCTGTCCGATAACATCGGATAGCCTGCCCCCACTCCTGCCTTCACACCAGGAAAACCCTGACCTTTTTACAGAAATATTTTTTTCAGTTCTTCCACCGTCTCTGCAATTTGTCCGGCTCCGGCTGCTTCCAGCTCTGCTCTGCTGCCATACCCATAGAGCACACCAATCGAATCCAGTCCGTTTTCTTTTGCTCCCAGAATATCATATTCCCTGTCACCGACCATCACGACATTTGTCACATCTGTAATACCGGCCTTTTCTAACGCATAACGGATAACATCTGCTTTTTCGACCCGCTTCTCATCCATACTGGCACCGGCGATCAGATCAAAATATTGCTCCAACCGGAAATGCTTCATAATCTCTCTGGTAAACGGCTCCGGCTTAGATGTTGCCAGAATGATGTTTCTTCCACTTTCTTTCAAATAATTTAAAATCTCCGGAATTCCCCGATATACTTCATTTTCAAAAAGTCCTTTGTCCTGATAATATTCTCTGTAATATATCACACCTTTTTCGCATTCCTCAGGCGTAAATCCATAATATCTGGAAAAGGAATCCTTCAGTGGCGGCCCTACAAACACATTCAGTTCTGAATGGTCCTTTACCTGTATTCCAAATTTATCTAACGCATATGCCACTGCATTGGTGATACCCAGTCCTGAATCTGTCAGTGTTCCATCTAAATCAAATAGTACAATCTGATACATCTTTCTTCCTCCACGTTTCTTCACGAATGGAGTCATTTTATCATACTTTCTCAGATCTGTCGATGCAGATACTTCTCTCTGGTAGCCAGTCCCCCACGAATATGCCGCTCTGACTTATTCACATCCAGCACCTTTCTCGCACAAAGTGCAAGCGCATGGTTGACCTGTGGAAGTCGTTCTGTTATATCTTTATGTACCGTAGACTTGCTCACCCCGAACTTTTTTGCCGTCTGTCGTACTGTCGCATTTGTCTCCACAATGTATGTGCCAATCTCCACTGCCCGTTCCTCAATATAATCTTTCACGGATAAGCCTCCAGAGATGTTGTTTTTACAATGTATGCAGATACAAAATATAAGTATGTTATTTAATTAAAAAAAGCCAGTAGGGATAGGCCATTTACTCCGTCCCCATTGGCTTCTCATAAATTATTTCTTTGCAATCACAAACCAGGTCGCGGCATGTTCCTCATGCCCCTCCAGTAACTGATCTGTACATGTTACGTCGGAAAATCCGGCTCTCCTTAATTCTTCCATTATCCACTCTGACGAATAAATCCGTTCCTGAATTTTTTCCGTATTAACCAACTGCTCTCCCTCATATAAATCCGTCTGAAGAGTTACAAAGCCTTCCTGTGGATGACGAATCTGAAACTGCAGTCTTTTTCCCTCCAGTTCTCCCAGCTCCACCGGTTCACATTCCTCTGCTTCCCCCTCACGAAGAAGATCAAAGAGAAAATAACCGCCCGGATTCACATAAGAATATACATTTCGAAATACAGCTTTTACCTCTTCCGGCTCCAGGATGTGATTCAGGGCATCACAGGTACTCGTTACCAGATCATATGATTTTTCCGGTTTCCAGGTGACCATATTTCCCTGTTCAAATCGAAGCTGGGGATATTTCTCCTTCGCCATGGCAATCATTCCATGAGAAAGATCCATCCCATGTGCCTCTATACCATGCTCCTGCATAATGCTGCAAAGTATACCGGTTCCACATCCCAGATCCAACATATTTTTAACAGTTATCCCCTTTTCTTCTATCCATTTCAACAGCAATTGTGCAAAACTTTCCGGATAATAATTCCATCCAAATGCATCATATACTTTACTGAATATCTCACTGTACATATCTGTTCCTCTCTCATTTTATATCATTTCTCGTGTCAGGTCTTTCACCCACTTATATTTTTTATAATGATAGATGACCCACGGAATCTTTCCCACTTCATCCAGACAGGTACAAGCATACACCACCTCCACCGGCCAGTGAAATACAAAGGCTCCCAGTGCCGCCACCGCTTGCCAATCCATTACACATACAACATACCAGGTCACGCACTACAGATGCTATCGAATTGGCTGCTGCCGCATCTGTTCCCATATGTCCCATAAAAGCAGTATAAGAAGTAAATCCCACGCCCCAGAGCAGAGCTGCGCCAATCATCGGTAACAGGCAGCGCACAAAATCTCCTGTAAGGACAGGATAGGCTTTCCATAATCCTGCCAGATTCAGACGAATATACCCTTTTCGCAGCGACAGACAAACACAGCATGCCAGTTCTGTCACACGGGCAATCAACGTAGCCAATGCCGCCCCCTGAACTCCCATTGCAGTTATTCCGAAGCCTCCGAATATCAAAATCCAGTTCAGAATAATATTGAGCACCACAGCCGCGGAACTGATTTTTGCAGCATCTGCCGTATGGTCTGTCACTTTCAGTATCACAAGATAACACTGGGAAATTCCTGTCAGCAGATAAGACCAGCCTGCGATCCTGAGATAATCTGCTCCGATGGCAATCAGTTCCGGTTCATTCGTAAACAACACCATCAGATGTTCCGGTACACATATACAGCCCAGGAAAAATACAAACGATGACAAAAAACAGAACCTTACACTCAGGCAAAAAATTCTGCCAATGGTCTTTTTATCTTTTTTTCCCCAATACTGTGCTCCCAAAATTGAGACCGCTGCCGTAACAGATGAAATAATCATATTTTGAATAAACTGAATCTGAGATGCCAGCATCAGGCTTTGAATCATAATCGGTACTGCCAGCTTTCACAACTGACTGTTAAAAAATTTATCTGAAAAAATCTTGCTTTTCATATGGTATTCCTTTTCTTCTTTTATTCTCTGCAGTGATCCACTGTCTGTCCAAATTGCCATTGCCTTCCATTTGAGTATACACAAAAAAATCTGACTCTACAATCATTGTCTCTTTTTCTTTTCTCTGATCAGTGATAAAATAGTAAGAAAAACGGGAGGAATTCTACTCATGGATATTTTTACAAGTAAGAAAAAACTGGGATTTGGCCTGATGCGTCTGCCGCTTCTGGATGCCAACGATGCAGCCAGTATTGATATAGAGCAGACCAAACAAATGGTAGATGCTTTTCTGAAAAATGGATTTACTTATTTTGATACCGCATGGATGTATTGCGGATTCAAAAGTGAAAATGCAACAAAAGAGGCTCTGGTAGACCGTCATCCTCGTAACAGCTACACTCTGGCCACCAAGCTCCATGCCGGATTTATAAAGACCAAAGAAGATCGGGACAAAATCTTTGAGGAGCAGAGAAAGAAAACCGGCGTTACTTACTTCGATTATTATCTGCTTCACGATATGGGTGTGGATCATTATGAAATCTATGAAAAACTGGACTGTTTCCACTGGCTGGCCGAGAAGAAGGCTCAGGGTCTGGTAAAACATATCGGATTTTCCTTCCATGATAATGCCGATGTGCTGGACAAAATCCTGACTGCACATCCGGAAATGGAATTCGTACAGCTTCAGCTGAATTATCTGGATTGGGACAGCGTGGGCATTCAGTCCCGTAAATGTTATGAAGTTGCTGCCAGACATGGCAAGCCAGTCATCGTTATGGAGCCGGTAAAGGGCGGTACTCTGGCAAAAGTTCCGGAAAATGCAGAAGCTGCTTTCAAAGCTTACCATCCGGATATGTCTGTTCCATCCTGGGCCATCCGTTTTGCTGCCAGTCAGCCAAATGTCAAAATGGTCTTAAGTGGCATGAGCAACATGGCACAGCTGATGGACAATATGAGCTACATGAAGGATTTCCAGCCAATGAACGAAGAAGAACTTCAGATCGTAAAAAATGCCGTAGACATGATCAATTCCAGCATCACGATTCCATGTACCGGGTGCTCCTACTGCACCGATGGCTGTCCACAGAATATCGCTATTCCAAAATACTTCTCGCTGTACAACGCAGATAAACAGGAAACTGCGGAAAAAGGCTGGAAACCACAGGGCGAATACTATCAGCGTCTGACTCAGACTTTTGGAAAAGCCAGCGACTGTCTGGAATGTGGCCAGTGTGAAGGCGTCTGTCCACAGCATCTGCCGATTATCCAATACCTGAAAGATGTAGCCGAATATTTTGAAAAATAAGTCATAAAACAGTAACACTCCTGCTGATTCGATTCTCTATGATCCAATCACACAGGAGTGTTTTTCTATCTTTTATTCCAATCTTTTTTCAAAATGCTGATAATCTTTGGGATTCGTCCAGCTTCCGCCCCAGGTAAAGCCGTGATCGGTAAAAGCCTGCCAGCAGATATCACCTTCTTTGATCTCGTGTGCATCCTCCAGCGAGCGATCCATATATTCCAGTGCATTTTCATGATCACAGTCATAGGTTCCATCTTCTTGCAGTGTCAGATATGGATTCTGCTGTAGATTAATGTCGATGGCGCAGCCATAGGCATGTCTGGAAAGATTCTCTCCTCCTGTCACTACACGATAGCAAAAAGCTGAGGTATTATTGTGATCGATAGAATTCGTATCTGCCTGATCCGGATCCTCATTCACCCAGTAATCGTCAATCAGGTGCATAGATGCAATCTCATACTCCGCATCATACAGCTCCTGAAAAATCTCCAGAACTTCATCTGCCAGTTCTGCATTCACAATCAATTCCCCGGTCTGTATTTTGTGGTCAAAATCATAATGAGATATTTGCAGATAACGGAGATCCTTCAAAGAAATATTCTCGTTTTCCTGATATGATTTTCCATTGATGCGGTTATAAATTTCGTCACCATATGTAATCTCAGACGATATAAAAACAGGTGCGTCTGCTTCCGTTGCCTGCACAGATGAGCGGGATATTCCTAGAAATATACCGGTCAGTATCAATATGTAGATGGTAAACCTTTTTTCCATTGTACTCTTACACATTCTTTCCGCAACACTTTTTATATTTTTTCCGTTCTTCTCTTTCATTATATTCTAGCAAAATGGAAGATCTTCTTCATCCCATAACAGTTCATCGTCATCATCCATATCTGCGTATTCTGAAAAATAAGCTTCCAGCTTCTGATCATATGCTTCTAATGCTTCTTCCATCTGTTCGTGTTTCTTCGTATCTCCAACCTTTTCATAAAATCTGGACGCTGCTGTAAACATAATATCATTGTCATCACAGCAGATCATTCCGTCTGGTATGAATTTCTCTATTAACTCTCGGGCCTTATTTTGTTCACTGTTCTTCATATATGCGTAAACACCTGCGGTAGCTGCTACGATATTCTCCGACTCTTTTTCTATCCATTTGTCACAGAATTCTGCCGCTTTCTGTACTTATCCCAGAGCATTTAATGCCCCGACCTTGCGGAATTTCAGATCGGATCCGGTGCAAACTGAGGATCTGTTTTTCTCTCTTCCAGAACAAGCTCTTTCAATAACTCAAATCCATTCTGCCAGCAGGAATCATCTTCTTCCGCTCCGATCATATTCTCATAACATTTTTCTGTCAGTTTCTGAAATGATTTCCATTTCTTATTCATCGCCGGTCTCCTTCCCATTTTCGCCTTTCCTTGTCCAATCCTTACATCACAAATAATTTACAGACTATATCTTGTTCCTCTTCCTTTACCAGTTACCCTGATATAATCTTTTTCTTTTAAGTGATCGATCAGTCTTAGCACCTTTGATTTCGTGTAGCCAGTTGCTTTCGCAATCTCGCTGCTTGATAACTGTTCCCCATTTTCCAACGCAGCTATTACTCTGGCTTCATCACCTGTAACATGATACTGGTTCGTTATCACAGGTAATGTTACGCTTATTACATGATCTGTAATTTCAAACTTCGGCTTTACTTTTGCATTGTTATACGCTAATAAAATACGCCTTACCCCTGTTCCGAACATTTCAATATAATGCATTCTGAAAAATATATTCCCAAGTATAGGATTTCGCAGGCAGGAAATATCTCCATTTACATATTCTTCTGCTGTTATACCTCTTGGCAGTCCCCCTGGAGATTTAATTTCTATTTTGTCTGAAAATAAAGATATTCGAATATGTGCATTCATACTCCAGTCACGATGAATTAGAGCATTCGCAATAGCCTCACGATATGCAGTCTCAGGAATCAAATCCACTTTCTTTCGTTCTATTTCAGATATTTCTTCATATTGATAATATCTTTTTATCATATCAATTGCTGCATCGTATTGTTTTAATATAGAAGTTCCTGCTATCGTTTCTCTATCCCTTATTTCATTTATGGAATTTCCAAATCGGGCAATATCTATCCCATAAAAACTATTTTCGTCTGCCAGTAATGCAGCGGCATTATTATACTTTTGGTTTTTCGTAAAAAGCCCAAGGGTACGTAATATGTCTTCCGAGACAGCATTGAGATTTAACTTCTCCATCAATTTATCTGTCAGTTCCTGAAAAGTCAAATTATCTTTTCCATAGGGCAGTTCTTCAAAATATAAATTACTTCCCAGTAAAACCAACTCCTTCAATTCTGCCTGATCTACTTCAATGAAAGCTGTGTCGCTTCTTCTATACGCTTTCCCTTTATATAAATAAGGCTTGTACTGTCCTTCATAAACCATCAGTCTGATTGTCTGTTTGATCTCATCTATCTCTATTTCAAAATCTGGTTTTGGGGTAATGCTGTCATTTATTTTATTTTCTATATCTAAACATACCTGTTCAAGGTTATCTATTCCACATACTGACCCATCATCATTCACACCGAATAATATTTCCCCATCTCCAAAATTACTATACGCACTAACTGTTTTTAAAAATGAATTTGTGATTGCACTCTTAAATTCCAAACATTTACTTTCTTTCATTTTTCACTCCAAATACGTTTCTTTTATCGTATCATTCATGCCACGTAAATGCAACGTATTTTTTTTCGTTTCATTTTCGTTTCAAACGCAAATACTAAATATCCATAATATAAACCGGAAAGTCCTCCTGCTTGTCTTTATCCTCTTCGCCTCGCTTTGCATCTTTATGCCGTTTTTCATAATCTTCTCTAATTGGCGCACAACTGTAAAATAATGCCTCATCCATTTCACGTTTACTTCCGGATTTGCGAAACGCCGATATAGTCGTGGAAAGTACCTGAAAATTCAGCTGAGTTCCTTCTTTGTCACACTGATAATTCATTGCTCTGTCTGCGCCAATCCCGAATCTGTCTGCTGTTTTAATCGCATCTATATTTGCC
Organism: Muricoprocola aceti; assembly: GCF_025567005.1. Classification (NCBI taxonomy): domain Bacteria; kingdom Bacillati; phylum Bacillota; class Clostridia; order Lachnospirales; family Lachnospiraceae; genus Muricoprocola; species Muricoprocola aceti. Next base: position 3,989 of record NZ_JAOQKE010000030.1, on the reverse strand, counting down.
CCCAGAAATAAAAATTCCCAGCCATATTTTTCTTTTTCCTTTTCCACCATCTTCTTCACTTTATGACAGGTATAGCTATGGCTGGCATTTTCCATCCCATCCGTGGTAATGATAAACAAGGTCTTCTCCGGTCTGTCTTCCTCTCTGGAATACTTATGTACATTTGCAATATGATGAATTGCGCCTCCAATCGCGTCCAGAAGTGCTGTGCAGCCTCTCACATAATACTGTTTTTCATTCATTGGTTCCACTTTCTCAACAGGTACTCTGTCATAAAGGATTTCGGTCTTATCATCAAACAGCACTGTGGAAATATACGCCTCCCCTTCTTCCTTTCGCTGTTTCTCAATCATAGAATTGAAACCACCAATCGTATCTTCTTCAAGCCCTCTCATGGAACCGCTTCTGTCTAAAATAAAAACTACTTCTGTTAATCCTTTACGCATAATCTCGTCCTCCTTCACAATAATCGCTAAATCTTGTTTTCTTTTGATGGACTCATTATACACAAAAAATTTTTCAGACCTGTCGCTCTCCAAACGACTCTATGAAATGATACATGGCAATCCATGTTCTTCCAGCTGAATATCCAGTTCAATCATATCGTATATTCCATTTTCAATAAAATAGGAAAAAATAATATCCGTTTTGTCACAGGGCGACAGTGCATACCCAGCTCTGGCAAGCAGATCCCTGGTCTCGTCCATGTTTAGTTTTGCACCTATACATAAGCATAATGCTGTCAGCTTATTCGGATGATAACTGGCATTGTTCTTGATCTTTGAGAATACCTTCCGGTCAACAATCGCTCGTTTCCAGACCTCTGCATTTTCCATGTTTCTTTCCTGAATCAAATACATCAGATACTCTGAAAATGTATCCGACATATGCCTCATTCGCTCTTCCAGCCTGCTTTCATGCACCGTCTCAAAATCCGAAAGCATGGTGGATTCATATTCGCATACATCTTCTAATCCACTAGATTTCTTTGATGTTTTTTCTGCTTCCTGTGCTGCTTCGAAAAATGGGAGTCTGTTTAATCTTCGCTGTGTCTCACGATTTCTTCTCTCGTCACCATATTCTTCTTTTCTGGCCTCTTCCACATAATTGCAATCAATGTAGGCTTCCAGATCCGGATAAATCTTTTCTCCCAGATGCGTTGCCTTTCCATCAAACACAACCAGATAGATCTCCATCTCATTTTCAAGGAGAAAGGCATGAATCTCATCTGCTGCAATCCTGATTCCTTCTTCTTTGGGGTAACCAAAGCCACCGGTGGATATCAGTGGAAAAGATATGGATGCGATTCCTTTCTCTTTTGCCAGCTGCAGACTTTTCCGATAACAGGCACGAAGCTTTTTTGCTTCCCCCTGTGCCCCTCCTCTATAACGTGGACTCACTGCATGGATAATGTACTTTGCCTGAAGCTGAAAGCCCGGCGTAAGAAATACTTCTCCCTCTTCTGCATATCCGATATGCTCTCTGCGATAATTCAAAAGTTCCTCATAACCGGCCGCTTTGTAAATCGCACTGTCACAGCCAGTTCCAACAGTCGGATAATCATTCGCTGTATTAACAATTGCTTCTGTATTCATCTTCGTAATATCATTACGAACTACTTTAAATGGCATAGATGGTACCCTCTTTAGATTCCGTTTGTCTTGAAAAGAAAACGGAGATATCCATCCCCGTTTTCTTTGCTGTCTTTCTTTTGTCTGCGCTGTTTTCTTCCTCTAAATTTTACAGTTTTATTTTATTTTTCTGCTTCTAATCTGGCAAGTTTTTGACGCAGTTCTGCTAATTCTGTCTCTGCTTCATCCGCTCGTTCTTTCTCTCTTGCAGTATTCCTTCGTTCAGCCTGTATGTCCATCTTTTCTGTATGTTCAAATAAGATTCCCATACCACGCCCTCCTATCTCGCCCATCAGCTCCCGGGCTTCTTCATTTGGAACATTCATTTGCTTTAATAATGCCCACAGTACTTTTTGATTTGGAGGTGTGTTTCATTGAAACCTATTAACATCGGCAGTCATTCCGCCTATCAGGAACATGTCCTGACTCAACTTCGTAAATATTATCCGAATGCTACAACTTCCCTGTCTTCTTCTACCTGGCAGATCCTTGATAAATTTTGGAATCTTGACCTGTCACAAGTTGATAAACTTATGCAGGATCGATATTCTGTTTTTGGCCCTGCGCCAAGACTTCCTTCCGATATGCTTCGCGCTATCCTTGTTTCTGTTGAATTTAAAATAACTTTCTACACAAGGTTAGTTTCTGACTTAAAGGAAAATCACCTTCACACCATTATTTTCGGCTTTTATGTTGGCGATACTCCTGGTGTTGGTACCTTTTATGACTTTCACAGACGGCTCTGGTTATCTTCTGACAAGAATCTGACTAATGCATTTCATCCGCCTAAGGAAAAACCACTGAAACCAAAAGGGAATGAAGAAAAAGCTGCTCATGCCGAAAAACTTACCGTTGCTGAACTCTTTCAACAGTTTGAGAAAAATCCACCCGCTGATATGGCTCCCTGCGCAAAACTCTGGGAGATTTTCAATACTTTTTTCCTTCAAACTCTTCCGGGCCGGGACTTGTCTCTTTAAAATTCCTTGCCTTAGCCGGTGATGGAACTCCTGTTTATACTTCCGCTCAGGAACGGAAAACAAGAACCTGCAATTGTCTCGAAAACGGGATTCGTGATTGTAAATGCAACCGTATCTATCATCAGTCGGACTGTGATATCGGGTGGGACTCTCACCGCAAGCGTTATTACTTTGGATACAACTTATATATGCTGACTGCTTCTGATTCTGAGAATGACCTGCCTGTTTTTCCTTTTCTGAGTCCTGCTTCAAGGCATGACTCACACTTTTTTTATACAACTGGTTTTCGATGAAAAAGATGCTTCCTGATGCAACGGTTACTAAGCTGCTTCTGGATTCAGCACATGATGCAATGCCTTACTATGATTACTGCAAAGCAAACAATATCACGCCTTTTATTGATCTGAACTGGAAATGTGGCAGACCTCCAGTCTATAAAGATTGATATCTCCATAAACAGTGACGGGATTCCTTTATGCCCTAAGGGATTTCCTATGAAGCGAGCCGCCGTTGAACCAAGAAAAGGCCGCATCAAATATCGTTGTCCTAAGATTACAGCCAAAGGCGGTACACCTCATTGCACTTGCACGGAACCTTGTTCTGATGCAAAGTATGGTAGAAATGTTCATCTTGTATTAAAGGATAATCCAAGACTCTTCAATACCCCTCCACGTGGCAGTGAGGAATGGAAGCTGGAATATAATGCAAGAACATCTGCAGAACGGTGTAACAAACGTGAAAAATAGACTATAAATTAGAAGACGGCAGATACCGCTCATCTATGATGTGGTACTGCCGCCTGTTCGTCATCATGATGTGTCAACATCTTGATGCATGGACTTTGCCAAAGACTTCCCGCTTAAAAGATCTCTTTGAGCAAGCCGCTTAATTTCATAAGTAATACCATTACAATCCATGTTTGACGCAAGGTCTATAAAAGTGCGCCAATTTTTATCATTTATTACTTTTCTCGTCCGTTCTGGATAATATTTACTTTTCAAGGTTCATCCGACCAGTGAATCTTAATCGGAACGCTCATGATTTCGAGAGCCTATATGTACTTCCTCTGCCAGTTCTATTCCATTCTCATCCCCAAGTTCTATGTCAAGAAATAACGCTTCCATCGGCTCGCCTTCATAATTTAACAGGCTTTCTCTATCTGGGAAATATTGGATATCGATATCCAGCGATGCCTTTTTTCTGTATTCTCCTATGATATAACTGGCCTTTCTTTCCCATATTTTGTCATCATCACAGATCCCAATTATCATCTCTGTTCCTTCTCATTCTGTATGGTAGTGTCAAAAAACTACCTGTTTTTATTGTTCTAAAATCCTTTAAAACCTTGATTTATTGGAGGTTTACAAATAAAAAGAGCATT
>NZ_JAOQKE010000003.1:178090-267851 GCF_025567005.1 Muricoprocola aceti | reverse complement strand
TCCATCTCATACCACCGGAGTTTTTCACACTGTGCCATGCAGCACTGTGCGCTTATGCGGTATTAGCAGTCATTTCTAACTGTTATCCCCCTGTATGAGGCAGGTTATCCACGCGTTACTCACCCGTCCGCCGCTCAGTCACTTGAGAAATCATCCGAAGAATCTTTCTTAAGTGCTTCGCTCGACTTGCATGTGTTAAGCACGCCGCCAGCGTTCATCCTGAGCCAGGATCAAACTCTCAAAATAAATGTTTGATTCCGGGATCAAAATCAACATACTAGCTAATCTATCCCTTTTACTGTTTTATAAGGTCAGTTCCTTGAATATTAAAACTTTTTTAGAATCTTTCAAGGTTGTTTCACTGTTCAATTATCAAGGTTCTTTGCTGTTCTCTCACAGATCAGCTTCATTATTCTATCAAAGCTTTTATCATTTGTCAAGAACTTTTTTTATTTTTTAAATTCTTTTTTCAAGAATTTAAAAGCTATTCTTTGCTGTTTTCAAATCTTTTGTTCTCTCAAACAGCTTGTTTATAATAGCATTCTCTCAGCAGTTTGTCAACAGGTTTTTTTATATTTTTATTGTTTTTTGCAAAAAATTTAAAAATACGTTCAGATCATATAATTTATCAAGTATCACGCTTTGCTCAATCATCTCCATCAGAAGCTTTCCAATTGCCGTACTACTGAATATGGTAATAACTAAAAAGGTAATCCAGACAATAGCCAGTGCCTGCATGAACCCCAGCAGCAGCCCCAGGATCTGATTAATTCCATGAATCACCGGAAGATTGGCAATCACATCTAGCGTCATGACTGCCAGCCAGATAAAACTTGCCACTATTACCCAGGTTAACACAAAAGCTATAATATTCATAATCAGATTGGCCATGAATTTTGGCACATAATCGTTAAAGCTGTTTACTGCCAGTTTTTGATACGTCTTTTCTGTGTTATTATTAATCAGTAGTTTCTTTAGCATATCTGGAATTGGCAGTTCATCGATTGCTTTTTTCTGCATCTGTCTGTCTGATTCGCCCATGATCTTTTCTGCCACACTCCGGTCATTGTCCGACTGTATACTCTTTAATGAGATCTCTTCCTCTTCAGTTTTCTCTTCTGTCTCTGCCAGTTTTTCCGTCTTTTCATCCAGTGATACCGTAAATGATTCCTGGCATTTTTCCATCACATAGGTATATACTGGTGTCTGCTCCTGTAAAAACTGAGATACATACGGCGTCACAAATGATACCAATACCACAGAAGCAGCAAGAGATATCACAGAGGCCAGACTTTTTATCAGACCTCTGCGATATCCCCTTATCATAAATAATAAAAATATCAGTAATACAATTCCTGTCAAAATATTCATAGTATTTCCTATCCGATCTTTATAGTATCCACACTGTCCGGTGTGATGATCATATATTTGCCGAGTCCCTCCGATGGGATAACATCCGTGATCTGTTTTTCATATTCTGCCAAATATTTCAGTTTGCCAGAAGTTGTATAGATCATCAATTCCGTTCCATTATAGAAAAAGATTTCCTCTCCGCATATTTTAATTTGGGTATATTCCATATCAAAATAAGCCTGAAAGCATCTGGATCCATTCTCCCGATATACTTCCACCTTATACTTATGTGTATTCTCTTCCTGGCCATTTTCTGTCACAATACCAAAATAAGATTCATCATAAAAGGTACTGACAATTTCTTTTTCGACTGCGATCTCCTTCTTCTCCTCTGGCACATGCTTTCCATAAAAAACAGACGCTCCGGCATCCCGAAATGCCACTGCGTAATCAGAATCCATAAACTGCACTTCCGGGATCACACTTCCCTCATAGCTGACCTCTTTCACCAGATTATTCTCCTGATCTTTTCCCACTGATGAGAAATTATAGAAATCCACCTTTGATTCCAGCATCTGATTCTGGATACCAGCAAATGATACCATCATTTTCAGTCCGTCTGAAGAAATATCCATATCCAATGGATATCCCGCTTTGCCAACAGAAGTCTTATTCTTTACAATAATATTTCCCTGAGAATCATATACATTAATCCAGGTAACATCTCCATCTTCCAGAATTGCTGCTACAACTCCCTGTTTGGCTACCCGGATTTTAGTCAGCGTATACTCCACTTTAAAGTTACCGACCAGACCTTTTTCATTGAAAATATAAATATCATTCCCACGCTGATCAGCCACTGCCACGGTCGTTCCACATACATCAATCACCGGATTTTGCATCGTAAAAGTCGTATTCCACTGAACCGCATTTTCTTTATTGACACAGGTCACTCCATTGGGATTGCATTTCAAAGTGCATCCTTTTTTCAGAAAAACATATTGCGTTGCATTATCATCCGTCCGTTCCTCTCTGGATACCAGAGTATAATGTCGATATACCTTAACATGATGATATATTCCAAATCCTACTGATACTACCAGCAAAACAGTCAGGATCGCAGCTGTCCGGATCCTGACTTTATTTTTGTGCATACGCAGTTTTGACGATAAATTCAGCATTTCATCACTCTGCATTGCCTGGTCTGCTTTGCTCTTATAGTCAGCTCTCATATCGGATGCTTTACCAATTACTGCTGATTTCATATTTCCTAGCGCATCTCGAAACGAAAACTTAGGCTCTGTATTGTGATCTTTTTTTAATTTCTCAAATAATTTCATCTTGCGTTCCCCGTTCTGAACAATTACCATATTTCATTACCTATCATCATAACATGCCCTAAAATATTATGGAAGAAGAATTTTCTGTCCCGGAAGTATCGTATCTTCTTCTGATATGCCATTCAGTGCACAGATTTCCTGTACTTTTTCTGTCGTTCCATAATACATTTCACTAATTCCAGCCAAAGTATCACCAACCTTTATCGTATAGGACGCTCTTGCCTGATTTGCTGCCGTTCGCACTGCATCCTCCGGCTGATGTTTTTCTTCTGTTTCTGTTTCACTGTTTTGCTCTGTTTCGATATTTTTTTCTGTTTCTGCTACTGTCTGCACAGAATTTTCTGTTACAATCTCTTCTTCCACCGTCAGATTTTCTGTATCTTCCACAGTATCTTCCGTCACATTCTTCATATGAGAGATTACCGCTTCTGCCGAATCTGCCTGATCCGTAACATACTCTCTCTGACTGTCCACATGATCTGAGAGAATCGCCAGACTTTGTTCTACTTGTTTCATTCGATCATAATTATAGACGATCGTCACGCCAAGCGCCAACACGGTCATAACCAGAAATCCTCCGGCTATGTAAGTCATCCAGCCTTGTTTCTGTTCTTCTTCTGCCTCTTTTTCCGTCTTCTTTTGCTTCACAAGTTTCCGAAAACGTTGAATTGCATGATCCTCCACATTTTCTTCCATCTTCTCTGTCTTTTCTGTACTGGTCTGAATCAACCGCTTTTGCATCGGCACATTTTTCTCATAGTATATAAAGTATCCTGGTTGTTCTGTCAGTATTTCTTCCTCCATAAAAAATGCAGTCAGTTCATCTTCCAGTGAATCTGCCACCAGAAGAACCTGATTTTCTTCCTGAAACAGTTGTTTATAGATGTCCAGAACCTCCTGGTTATAGATTACCGGTTTTTCCTTTGAAGAAAGGAACCAGCCTACTACTTTTTTGATTCCAAATTCTGTTTCTATCTGTTTATCCAGTTGTATTTTCTCTTCCTCACTCATACGAAAATCTTCTATTTCGATCGCTGCATCCACGAATACATATGGATACAGATTCTGTTCTTTTACGGTTCCCAGAAGAAGCGCTTTTGCCGTTTCCTTCTGTCCTGACAGCCGGTTTAAATATGTCACAACATAATCTTCCACATAAAGCTTCTTATCCCCGCTTCCATCTCCTACCTGTCGTGTATTCTTCGGCAGTTTCCATTCTTTTTTTGTCTCTGACATATCTGCACTCACTCCTTTTTAGATTCAGAGTAACATTTTTCTTTTGCAAATTTTAGCAAAACAACTCCTAAAGCTCCGGGTATTCATCGACATAATATGCTGTATACTTTTTCCTTTTTGTGGATACACTGTAGAAATAAAAAGAAAGGATCCTATAAGATTATGAATGTATCACACACGGCTACCTGCTATATCAACGGCAAGTCCGATTCCGCTCCATATCTCCTGGCTGATCAGCTTATTTCTTTGTTATGCCATTCTCATTCTGGAAGCGCTGCACCAGTTTTTCTCTGTATTGGCACTGATCTGGTTACCGGTGACAGCCTCGGTCCTCTTGTCGGCACATGGCTGCACTGTTCTTCTGCTTTTCCTTATACCGTCTATGGCACACTTTCACAGCCTGTCCATGCTATGAATCTGAGAGAGACTATGTCCAAAGTCTCTTTCTCTCATCCAGACAGCCCGGTCATCGCCATTGACGCCTGCCTGGGAAGCAAGAAACATCTTCATTATATAACAATAGCCCCAGGAGCTCTTTCTCCCGGGGCTGGTGTAAACAAATGTCTAGGAACGGTGGGGGATATCTCCATCACAGGGATCATCAATCTCTCAGGAGAATATGCTCACATGATTCTCCAGACCACCCGTCCTTCTGCTGTCATGGCCATGGCAGAATGCATCACAAAAGGCATCCTTCTGGCCTGCAGCGGATATTCTAAACAAATGCTTTGATTTTATTGTAAATGCCTTCCGCATCCAGACCATATTTGTGAAGCAGTGCCACTGCTGTTCCTGATTCACCAAATACATCGTTCATACCGATTCTCAGCATTCTGGTTGGTGCTTTCTCACTGAGGCACTCTGCTACAGCACCGCCAAGGCCGCCGATTACAGAATGTTCTTCCACAGTTACCACTTTACCGGTCTTCTTTGCAGATGCTACGATCAGGTCTTCATCCAGAGGCTTGATGGTATGAATATTGATCACTTCTGCATCAATACCATCTTTTGCCAGCATCTCTGCTGCTGCCAGACATTCTGCTACCGGGAGTCCGGTTGCCACGATGGTAAGATCTTTGCCTTCTTTTAAAGTCACACCTTTACCGATTTCAAATTTGTAATCTGGCTTGTCATTGATTACCGGCACTGCCAGACGTCCAAAACGTAAATAAACTGGTCCTTCGTATTCTACTGCCGCCTTTACAGCTGCTTTTGCTTCCACATCATCAGACGGGCAGATCACTACCATACCCGGGATGGTTCTCATCAGTGCGATATCTTCGTTGCACTGATGGGTAGCGCCATCTTCTCCTACGGAGATACCTGCATGGGTAGCGCCAATCTTCACATTCAGATGTGGATATCCGATAGAGTTACGGATCTGTTCAAAATTACGTCCTGCTGCAAACATGGCGAAAGAACTGATAAAAGGAATTTTTCCTGTAGTTGCCATACCTGCTGCAATTCCTGTCATGTTGCATTCTGCGATACCACAGTCAATGTGACGTTCCGGAAATGCTTTTTTAAATGTGCCCGTCTTGGTAGCTGCTGCAAGGTCTGCATCCAGCACTACAACATTCGGATTCTCTTTTCCCACTTCTACGAGGGCATTACCATAACTTTCTCTGGTTGCGATCTTCTTTACTTCTGACATAATGCTTCACCTACCTTCTCTAAGTCTGCCATAGCGATTGCATATTCTTCGTCGTTTGGCGCTTTTCCGTGCCATCCCACCTGGCCTTCCATGAAGGAAACTCCTTTTCCTTTCAGGGTCTTGGCAATGATAGCTGTAGGCATTCCCTTGGTAGCCTTAGCTTCATCAAATGCAGCTTTTAACTGATCGAAATCATTTCCATCTGCAACGTTAATTACATGGAAATTGAATGCTTCAAACTTTTTATCAATTGGATATGGGCTGTTTACCTCATCAATCGGTCCATCAATCTGTAATCCGTTGTTATCCACAATCACTACCAGATTGTCCAGTTTTCTGGCTCCTGCAAACATAGCAGCCTCCCATACCTGGCCTTCCTGAATCTCTCCATCACCAAGAAGTGTATAGGTTCTGTAGCTATCACCACTCATCTTTGCCGATAACGCCATACCTACTGCTGCAGAAATTCCCTGTCCCAGTGATCCGCTGGACATATCAACGCCCGGAATATGCTGCATACAAGGGTGTCCCTGAAGATAAGAGCCTAATTTACGCAGAGTTGTCAAATCTTCTACCGGGAAGTATCCTCTGTGTGCCAGAGTAGAATACAGACCTGGAGCTGTGTGACCCTTGGATAATACAAATCGGTCTCTGTCTGCTTTTTTCGGATCCTTCGGATCAATGTTCATCTCTTCAAAATATAAATATGTAAATATCTCTGTTGCCGACAGGGATCCGCCCGGATGACCTGCTTTTGCACTGTGAACTGCTGTGACGATACCCTTGCGGATCTCGTTAGCAGTTTTTTGTAACTCTAACTTATTCATAATGCCCTCCATTTATATAATATTCGTGCGTATCTGTCCAGTACTTTTGCACACGCAAAACGATAATTTCCGAACAGCCACATTGTATTTATTATAGCACACTTTACTATGCTATCACAAGATATGGATCCTGTTCCCGCCATATTTTTTCTATAATTCTACGCGTCCCTCCAGAGCCCTCAGAAGAGTCACCTGGTCAATATATTCCAGATCTCCTCCTACCGGCACTCCACTTGCAATCCTGCTGACTTTAATACCTGTCGGCTTGATTAGTTTGCTGATATACATAGCCGTTGTCTCCCCCTCCAGACTGGAGTTGGTCGCAATAATCACTTCTTTTACATCACCCTGAAGCCGCTGAATCAGTTCTTTTAGCTTGATATCATTTGGTCCAATCCCCAGCATAGGCGAAATTGCCCCGTGGAGCACATGATATACGCCGTTATATTTTCCGGTTTTCTCATAGGCTGCCAGGTCTCTGGTATTCTCCACCACCATAATTGTGGATGCATCCCTTTCCGGGTTGCTGCAGATCGGACATAATTCACTGTCCGTCAGTGTATAACACTGCTTACAGTATCGTACATGCTCTTTGGCTTCTATAATGGCATCAGACAGGCTTTTCACTTCTTCGATCGGCCGATTAATAATATGAAAGGCCAGCCGCTGTGCCGACTTTGGTCCGATACCCGGAAGCTTGGAAAATTCTTCGATCAGCCTGCTGATCTGACTGCTGTAGTAATCCATTAGAATGGGAATCCTCCGCCAAGTCCTCCTGTCAGCTTAGACATTACTGCACTGGACTCTTCTTCTACTTTACGAAGTGCTTCATTGGTTGCTGCAACGATCAGATCCTCCAGCATCTCAATATCATCCGGATCTACTACATCTTCCTGCAGTTTTACTTTGGTCACTTCCCGCTTTCCGCTGACGGTTACTTCTACTGCTCCTCCGCCTGCTGCTGCTGTAAATTCTTTTTCTTCCAGCTGTTTCTGATTCTCTTCCATCTGCTTCTGCATTCTCTGCGCCTGCTTCATCAGATTATTCATATTACCAGGCATTCCTCCTGGAAATCCTCCTCTTTTTGCCATATCTTTTTCCTCCTGATTAATCTTCTATCTCTATATTGTCAAAATGTACCTGCTGCCGGATCTTTTCTTCCACAGACACATTCACCAGTCTGGCCTGTGTGATTCCTGCATCCTGCTGCAGCATCATTTTCACTTCCACTTTTTTTCCAATCTGTTCTGCAATGATCTTTTCCAGTAATTCTTTTGTGCCCGGATCATTCACATATCGTTCTCCGAGAAAATCCTGGAATACCACATACAGCCGCTGATCCTCTCCTGATGCATTATACTGAACCTTAGCGCTGAGCAATACACTTTTCAACCGGCCGCCTGTGGCGTTGACAATATTACGCCATTTAGCCAATGCCTGCTTCAGATCTTCCGGTGCGGCTGCTTCTTCTGGAAGTGGTGCAGCTGCCGCCTCACCAGATGTCGTTTCTATATCTGCTGATATCTGTTCTTCCGGGTTATAGCCTGCCTTCTCACCGTGCGAAGCACTCCGATAACCGGAATTCTGCGTATTTACCACCTGAACTCCATTCTGTATCATCTGTTCCAGGCGACGGATCCGATCCAGAAGCGAAGTCTCATCCCGCTCCATCTCTGGACGGCACAGCTTAATCAATGCCACTTCCAGTGCAATTCTCTTAGATGATTCGAACTTGATCTGATTGGACAATTCCGAAAAAATCCGAATATAACGGATCAAGGTATCTTCTCTTACCATTCCCGCTTCTTCCTGCAGCAGCTTCAGATTATCCGTAGATACATCCAGCACATCCTCCAGATCATCTGATGCCTTCAAAAGCAGAAGATTTCGCATGTACCAGGTAAAATCTGTAACGAACTGCCCCAGCTCCCTGCCCTGCATGACCAGATCTTCCAGCATCTTCATTAGTTCTGCTACCTGATTCTGCAAAATCAACCGCAGCATTCTGCTGAAAACCTCCGTGTCTACTGCGCCCAGTACATCCAGTACATTATCGTATGTCAGCTTCTGTCCAAGATAAAAGGCAATGCACTGATCCATCAGACTCAGGGCATCTCGCATAGAGCCATCTGCTTTTCTGGCAATATAACGAATCGCCTTTTCCTCTACCTCCACCTGTTCTTCCTTCATCAGCTGTGTCAGCCTGTCTGCAATCGTCAAAATGGAGATTCGCTTAAAATCATATCTCTGGCATCTGGAAAGAATCGTAATCGGAATCTTATGTGCTTCTGTCGTAGCCAAAATAAAAATCACATAAGATGGTGGTTCCTCCAGTGTCTTCAGCAGTGCATTAAACGCCCCAATGGAAAGCATATGCACCTCATCGATAATATAGACCTTATATTTTCCTTCCGTAGGCGAATAAGTTGTCTCTTCCCGAATCTCACGAATATTGTCTACACCATTATTGGATGCTGCATCAATCTCTATCACATTCATAGAGCTTCCGGCAGCAATTGCCTTGCAGGTTGCACATTCATTGCAGGGATTTCCATCTATCGGGTGCTCACAGTTTACTGCTTTTGCCAGAATCTTGGCCACCGTCGTCTTACCGGTTCCCCGGGTTCCGCAAAACAGGTAAGCATGACCTATTCTGTCAGCGTTGATCTGATTCTTTAATGTCTGTACAATCGCATCCTGTCCCTTTACATCTGCAAAAGTATCCGGGCGGAACTTCCGATACAGGGCTGTATATCCCATTTTTCTGTCTCCTGTCTGCTGCTTGCGTAAAAGAGGCGGCCGGGTCTGTCTCCAGGCTCTGCCGCTTTTTCACAATTCTTAGTCTCCAAAACTGATGCCGATCAGTTTTGCTTCTTTGATGATCTGATCATCCGGTGATACGGATTTCAGTTTGCCTGCTACATCTTCCAGCGGTACTTTCTTAGTCTTGCCGTTTACCATACCGATCATATAACCGAACTCTCCGTTCAGAATTGCATTCGCTCCTGCTGCTCCCAGTCTTGTGGAAAGCACGCGGTCATACGGGCAAGGGCTTCCGCCCCGCTGTGTATGTCCAGGCACCGTCACCCGTACTTCTGTCCCGCTCTTTTCCTGAATAGCGGCTGCCAGTTCATAGGAAACAGACGGATGTTTTTTATTTTCCAGATACTTCTTCTGCTCCTTCTTGCTCATAGCTGCCACTTCCTTGGAAATTGCGCCCTCTGCTACCGCAAGCACTGTAAATCCTTTTCCCTGTTGCGTACGCTTGTCAATCGCCTCAATAACCTTATCAATATCATATGGGATCTCCGGAATCAGAATAATATCGGCACCGCCTGCAATGCCTGCATACAGGCAAAGCTGTCCCACTTTATGTCCCATGATCTCTACAATAAAGACACGGTTATGGGAGGATGCTGTAGTATGAATGCAGTCAATGGCCTCTGTAGCAATATTTACTGCACTATAGAATCCAAAGGTCATGTCTGTTCCATAAATATCATTATCAATCGTCTTTGGAAGGTGGATAATATTCAGTCCTTCCTCACGAAGCAGGTTGGCCGTCTTCTGTGTACCGTTACCGCCAAGAATGACCAGACAATCCAACCGAAGCTTGTAATAATTCTGCTTCATTGCTTCTACTTTATCCAATCCGTTTTCATCCGGTACACGCATCAGTTTAAATGGCTGTCTGGAAGAACCGATAATGGTTCCACCCTTAGTCAGGATCCCCGAAAAATCCTGTGCTGTCAGGAGTCTGTAGTCTCCGTAGATCAGGCCCTTATATCCGTTTAAGAATCCATACACCTCTAAATCCTGTACATTAGACGATAATGCCTTCACCACGCCTCGCATGGTTGCATTCAATGCCTGACAGTCACCGCCACTGGTAAGCATGCCCACTCTCAACATATTTGATACCTTCTTTCATCATTATTGCAGTTTTTGTCATACAGACATTTTCTGCACGTATAAAATTACTATACTACATTTTTTGAGGGATAACAAGAAAAAAGAACCCGTCAGAGATGGCGGATTCTTCTTATTATTTATTTTTAGATACGGGCTACGCCAGTCTTTCTTGCTGTCTCTGCTACTGCTTTGGCTACTGCCGCTCCTACTCTCTTATCAAATGCCTTCGGAATGATATAATCCGGAGTCAGTTCTTCGTCTGTGATCAGTCCTGCCAGTGCTTCTGCTGCTGCAATCTTCATCTCATCATTGATGTCTTTTGCTCTGACATCAAATGCTCCACGAAATACACCAGGAAATGCCAGCACGTTATTGATCTGGTTCGGGAAGTCACTTCTTCCTGTCGCGATTACTTTTGCTCCACCTGCTTTTGCATCATCCGGGAAGATCTCCGGTGTCGGGTTTGCGCAGGCAAAGATGATGGCATCTTTTGCCATAGTTTTTACCATATCAGTAGTAACAGCACCAGGTGCGGAAACTCCGATAAATACATCTGCGCCAACCAGCATATCTGCCAGAGAACCTGATTTTTTCTCTGGATTGGTAATCTTGCTCATCTCTTCTTTGACCGGATTCATGCCTTCTTTACGTCCTTCATAAATGGCACCCTTACGGTCACAAAGTGTGATATTTTTTACACCTGCGGTTAACAACAGGCGGGCAATAGAGATCGCCGCTGCACCTGCACCATTCATGACCACACGAACTTCTTCTTTTTTCTTTCCAACCACTTTCAGTGCATTGGTCAGACCGGCCAGTGTAATAATCGCTGTTCCATGCTGGTCATCATGGAAGATCGGAATGTCACATTTTTCTTTTAACTTTTTCTCAATTTCAAAACATCTTGGAGCAGAGATGTCTTCCAGATTGACACCGCCAAAAGATCCGGAGATAAGATAGATAGTATTTACAATCTCATCTACATCATTACTCTTGATGCAGAGAGGGAACGCATCTACATCACCAAATGCCTTAAACAGTACACACTTTCCTTCCATAACCGGCATACCTGCTTCCGGTCCGATATCTCCCAGTCCCAGTACCGCAGATCCATCTGTTACTACCAGACACATATTCCATCTTCTGGTCAGTTCATAAGACTTATTCACATCCTTCTGGATTTCCAGACAAGGCTGCGCAACACCCGGTGTGTAAGCAAGGGAAAGGTCATCTTTATTCTCTACCGGCACTCTGGTCACTACTTCGATCTTGCCTTTCCATTCTCCGTGTAACTTTAATGATTCTTTTGCGTAATCCATCCTCTTCTCCTCCATGAGATCTTCTAAATTTCATTCGATATGAATTTTATCACTGTATGATTGTAACTGTCAAAGTTTTTAATAATTTCCGGTAAAGAATTTGCTATCCTGCGGCAGTTCATAGTCTGCAAAATATTTGTGGAAATCCAGTTTCAGATAGCTGCACAGATTTCCAAGTTCTACCATGGTATTATCATTTACTGGAATACCATGTTCCATTCTCTCTTTTTCTGCCAGCACTTCTTTTTCTCCATGGGTGTAGATGCGACTCTTTCCTTCTGCCTTCGGGCTTTCCCGAAGTGCTTCCAGAAAGTCTGAAAAATGCTTGCGGATTTCATCCGGGTTGCCAAAGACAGCCGGGTTGATCGCGATAAATCCGTGGCAGATTCCAGTCTTATCCGGGAAGGTACAGCAATGGTCTGATGTTACACCCATGGATAAAATGGAGCTGAATAACTCACACAGCATACCGTAGCCATAGCCTTTATGGCTTCCTGTTACCTCTTCGTTTCCGCCAAGCGGCATGATTCCACCGCCTTTTTTGGAAACAATATTAGACAGGACATCCGGTGCATTTGTGCTGGCGTGTCCGTCTTTATCAAGTGCCCAGCCTTCTGGAAGTGGTTTTTCCATTTTATTGTACATCTCCAGTTTTCCTCTGGTCACCACGGTTGTGGAACAGTCAAAGAAAAACGGGTATGGGTCTGCAGGCATAGCCACTGCAATTGGATTGGAACCGAGCATTGCTTTCCTTCCAAAGGTTGGAACCATGATGGCCTCTGAGTTTGTGCATGCCATACCAAGAAGTCCTTCTTCACTGGCCATCTTCGCATAATAACCTGCAATTCCAAAATGATTGGATTCTCTTACACTGACCATGCCGACGCCGGTCTGCTTTGCCTTTTCGATTGCCTTCTTCATAGCAAAGATACTGATCAGCTGTCCCATTCCATTATGTCCGTCAATCACCGCAGAAACCGGTGTCTCAAACACTACTTCAGGCACCGCATGAGGATGGATTGTTCCCTTTTCAATTCCCTTATGGTAACGCACCATTCTCTGCATTCCATGACTCTCAATGCCATACAGATCAGCTGTCAGAAGTACATCTTTGATCTCATTGCTCTCTTCTTCTGAGAATCCGAATGCCTGAAATACATCTTTGCAAAACTGATTTAAGGTATCATATGACCACGTTACATATCCCATAGTAAAAGTCCCCCTTCGTCCGGTCTTCCAATCGTTTTTATTGGTATTACCAATTTATGAATTGATTATACCACTGGTCTTACCAAAATTCAAGAGGACTTTATAAGTTAATTTTTTAACTTTTCGTCTTTTTCTCTCTGCATTTCTTCCATATATTTTTCAATGGTTTCCATATGTTCTGACATACAGCTTTGCGCTGCGACAGTCTCCCCTGCGATAATCGCTTCTACCAGACGCTGATGCTGTTCATCTACTTCTCTTGCTGACTGTTTTTTCTGCATAATATAATTTCTTGTTCCGGATATGATGCTCTCAGTCAGCTGATCGGCTGCAGTCAGCACGCTGTACAACATAGGATTATCTGCCATCTGGGCAATCTTCTGGTGCAGTTGCTTATCCAGTTCTCCACGATCACTCTCCTGCTCTGCTGCATCCAGCCTGGCCAGAATCATCCGCAGCTCTGCCGCATCCAACGGTGTACAGTTTCTGGCTGCCAGAATGGCAGTCTCACGCTCCAGCGCTGCACGCAGCTGCTGATTTTGCTTCAGATATCCGTTATTTAACCGGAACATCAGGGACAGCGGACCGATCAGCCAGGTGTCCAATCTGTCGGTGATATAATTACCTCCTCCCGGTACGGATTTCACAATTCCCAAAAGCTCCAGTGCACGGAGCACTTCCCGTACTGCCGGTCTGGATACCCCCATGCTCTCTGCTATCATTCGTTCGGCAGGCAGTGCATCGCCCGCTTTCAGTTCTCCCGACTGAATATTTTCTATGATCTGACCAAGGATGGCGTCAAAAGCCCGCTCCTCTCCGATTTTCGTAAACATTTCTCTTCCTCCACATCTTCGGCCGCAATTATTCAACTTTTCGTATCTGTTCAGTCTTTTCACAGGACAGTGAATTCTGAACAGTTACAACTTGTCTTTTTATAGTACCATTTCCGAAAGGCTTCATCAATGGGCGTTTTCACGTTTTTTCTTTGACATACACTGACAAATCTGGTATACTGATGTACGCAATCTGGGGAGAGTTGTCCGAGTGGTTTAAGGTGCGGCTCTCGAAAAGCCGTGTGGCTAATACCCACCGAGGGTTCGAATCCCTTGCTCTCCGTTTTGCTGCCGGTTGGATCTCAACCGGCTTTTTCATTACACAGGAGGTAGATATGTTTTCTAATAATATAGACAGTATTATTTTTGATGTAGATGGGACTCTCTGGGATTCCACAAAAGTAGTGGCCATTGGTTACAACCGTGCTCTGGAGACTTATACAGATCTGCCGGTTCGTGTAGATGGGGCCAGATTAATGAAACTGTTTGGCAAGCCAATGGATCAGATCTTCGCAGAGCTTCTGCCAGAGCTTTCTGCCGAACAGCAGCACTACATTTCCGAAAAATGTGTGATTCTGGAGGAGGAAGAACTGGAAAAGGCTGATCCAAAACTGCTGCTTTACCCTGGCATCGAAGAAATGTTCCAGAAGTTATCTGAAAAGCTGCCTCTTTTTATTGTCAGCAATTGCCAGTGTGGCTATATTGAACAGTTCCTGAGAAAAAACCATTTTGAGTCTTATATTACAGATCATCTTTGCTTTGGACAGACCGGTACCTCCAAAGGTCAGACGATCCTGCGCCTGATGAAAGAAAATCATCTGAAGGATCCTGTCTATGTCGGGGATACACTGGGCGATGCCAGTGCGTGTAAAGAAGCCGGCATTCCATTTATTCTGGCAGAATATGGCTTTGGTGAAGTGGCCGATCCGGATGCCAGCATTCAGAAGCCTCTGGATCTGGTGGATCTGTTGCGAATAAAAACCTTTGATTGACAAAAGTCCGGAAACAAGGTATAGTATGAACTATCCACGCAGCCGGGGAGATAGCGGTGCCCTGTACCTGCAATCCGCTACAGCAGGGGTGATACCAATCCGAGGGCTCTTGGTTGTGGAGCTGCCCTTTATAAGTGGCGTTGACGTCTGGGTCTTGCACAACAGGAATCTGTGAACCGTGTCAGGTCAGGAATGGAGCAGCACTAAGCAGAAGCTCTTGTGTGATGCGAGGGTGCCTGGACCGAGTTAACTGTAGAGGTAACGTCCATGGCCGGAATTCGAAGTGCGGTGCGTGGTGAAAAAGCAGAGTTTATGTATGATTCATAAGAGATTGGATTATACATAAGCTCTGTTTTTCTGAGTAAAGATATTTTAAAGAGTGTTCATATGTTCACTCATATAGAAAGGATGATGAAAATGATCATAGATTGTTTATTGGATGCACTGCATGACAGCATCAAACTGGTTCCTTTCCTGCTTCTGACTTATTTCCTGATGGAAGAACTGGAACATCATACCGGAGGAAAAGTGCAGCAAAGGATCCGCCAGGCAGGGGATCTCGGACCTTTATGGGGCGGTATTCTTGGAATCCTTCCGCAATGTGGATTTTCAGCTGCTGCATCCAGTCTGTATGCAGGAAGAGTCATTACAATAGGAACGTTGTTTTCTGTATATCTTTCCACATCAGATGAAATGCTTCCAATTTTTCTTTCAGAAAAAGTGCCGATGGAAACCATCCTGAAGATTCTCGCCGTGAAAGTTATCATTGCTGTCATCTCCGGATTTGCAGTAGAATTTGCTTACCTGCATCTGATCCACCATAAGGAAAAGGATCTGGATATCCACACGGTATGCGAAGAAGAACACTGCAGCTGTGAAGATGGTGCTCTGCAGTCAGCGATTACTCATACCGTGAAGATCTTTGTCTTTATTTTCCTGATTTCCGCAGCATTGAATCTTCTGATCGGATATGTGGGAGAAGAAAGTATCGCTGCTATCTTCCAGGGTACACCGGTCATGGGGGAAGCTGTGGCTGCATTAGTAGGATTAATTCCAAACTGTGCCTCTTCGGTAGTGATCACACAGCTATATCTGCAGCATATCATCAGTGCCGGAGCTCTTATGAGCGGACTGCTGGTCAATGCAGGAGTTGGAATACTGATTCTGTTTCGATTAAACCGTCATTGGAAAAAAAATCTATGCATTGTAGGTACACTGTATGCATTAGGCGTATTCTGGGGAATTGTCATTGAAATGAGCGGGATTTTGTTTTAAGGAACTGCGGGCCGCTTTCTTCTTTTCCCGCAGTTCCCGGAAAAACTGGCTCATCATCTGACTACATTCTTCTTCCAGAACACCTCTTGTCACCTGCACCTTATGATTAAAGCCGTCCATTTCCAGAATATTCAATACAGATCCAGCGCATCCAGCCTTAGGATTCATACATCCGATGACTGCTTCCGTCAGCCTGGCCTGCATCATGGCGCCGGAACACATCTGACATGGTTCCAGAGTCACATACATGGTGCATTCTTCCAGTCTCCAGTCGCCCAGCTTCTTTGCTGCTTTGCGAATAGCGATCAGTTCTGCATGGGAGAGCGTGTTCCTGTCTGTGTTTCTCCGGTTGTACCCTCTTGCAATGATTTTTCCTTCATGCACAATGACGCAGCCGATTGGCACTTCCTCCAGCAGGTATGCTTTCTTTGCCTGCCGGATGGCCTCTTTCATGAATTTTTCCTGTTCTGTCATACTGCCTTTTCTCCGAACGCCTTAACGATACCTTTCAGATTTTCCACCACTGCATCCATACCTTCCGTGGTAATGTGCTCGAATGGGCCATGGAAAGCATATCCACCGGTTCCCAGATTCGGGCATGGCAGTCCCATGAAAGAGAGTCTGGCTCCGTCTGTGCCGCCACGGATGGCGATTATCTCTGGCTGAAGACCTGATGTCTGCACTGCTTCTTTGGCGTAGTCAATCAGAAACATACATTCTTCAATCTTTTCTCTCATATTGCGATACTGCTCTTTCACTGTCAGCACTACCGTACCTGCCCCATATTTTTCATTCAGCAGATCTGCGATGTGCTGCATCTGTTCCTTACGAATCTCAAAATGTGCAGCGTCATGATCACGAATAATGTAGGATAACGTCGCATTCGACACATCTCCACTCATATCCGTCAAATGAAAAAAGCCTTCATATCCTTTCGTACCTCTTGGAGTTTCTCCTGCCGGAAGCATCTGGTTGAACTCCATGGCCACCAGGGCTGCATTGATCATGGTGTCCTTGCTGTCACCAGGATGTACGGAAAGTCCGGTCACTTTTACTGTTGCACCTGCTGCATTGAAGTTTTCGAATTCAATCTCGTTCTCTGCTCCACCGTCTACCGTATAAGCATATTTTGCGCCGAATCCTTCGACATCAAAATGATCTGCCCCCTCTCCGATCTCTTCATCCGGTGTAAAGGCAATACAGATTTTTCCATGGGCTATATCTTCTTTGATAATCTGTTCTGCCATAGTCATGATCTCCGCAATGCCAGCCTTATCATCTGCACCCAGAAGCGTTGTTCCATCTGTGGTAATCAGGGTTCTGCCCTTTAATTTTTCCAGATCTGGAAATGCTTTCGGACTTAACACACGTCCACTGTCTCCCAGCCTGATATCTGAACCGTCATAGTCTCCTACAATCTGTGGTTTTACCCCTTCTCCGCTGAAGTCTGGAGCAGTATCCATATGTGCAATGAACCCCAGTGCCGGGATATGTTCCATACCTGGTGTAGCCGGGATCTCACCATATACATAACAGTTTTTTGTGATTCTGACATTTTCTACACCGATTTCTTTTAATTCCTCTGTCAGCACATTGCCAAGGTCAAATTCCCTTGCAGCTGAGGGAGTTGCCCCACCTTCTTCCTCGCTGGTGGTATAGATCTTTACATAATTCAAAAGTCTTTCATATGCTCTCATGTTCATTTCTCCTTGTTTTTCCTAATATGCCCCTACCGTTCGATTCCCGGTCTGGCCGGAATCCCTTTTTCAAAAGGATGCTTTCTCATACAGATCTCTGATATATAGTCTGCCCGTTTCATCAATTCTTCAGACGGTCCCTGACCCGTCAGAATCACTTCCAGCTTTTCTGGTTTGTGATCCAGGAAGTCCAGCAATAAGGCTTCATCCAGAAGGCCTGCTTTGATCGTATAGATACATTCATCCAGAAACAACACATCATAATGGCCCTCTGCCGCTTCTTTTGTCACTTTCTTCAACTGCTCACCATAGAAAATCCGCCGCTCTGCTTTCTCCTCCTCTGTCATCTGGAAACTGAATTTTTCCTGATCCAGGCCACTGATCCAGGTAATGTTTTCCACCGCCTCCAGAATTTTACGCTCACTGGTCTTGTTATTCTTCATGAACTGATAAATCAGAACCTTATATCCATATCCGGCCGCTCTGGCGCATAACCCCATTCCCGTTGTTGTTTTTCCTTTTCCATTTCCACAGTAAATATGAACCAAACCTGTTGTCATTTTTCCCATCACCAGTTTTCCTCCTGCTTTTCTAACTTCCCACAGTATAACACACTTTTACCCCAAAATGGAAGTTCACTGGATCAACTGCGAAACTGGTTTACAAACATTTTTCTTTCGTGTAAGATAGGATTACAGTGTCAAAAAGAGTACAAAACACACAATATTTTCGAAAGGATGAGCTGAACATGATAAAGAAAAGCATGGTTTCCCTGCTTTTAACTGGAATATTGACCACTACAGCCATTTGGAGCTGTCCCATAGCTGCACTTGCCAGTGATTCTGTCTCCTGGCCGGAACTTACCGTCCAGACAGAACAGATTTCTGAGACGGAAGCTGACACAGAAGCTTTTTCTGTCGATGTTCCAAATCAATTGCCATCTGACTGGCACGCTCTGTCGGAAGAAGAACTGAATCAGTTGTTCGGCGATCTGCCACGCTATCTGGATCTTGGTTCTTTTACATTAAATCGATTAAATAATATTCCCATACCACAGATCACCTCAGATGGCATGGTGATCCGTGACCGCTGTGGACGTGCCTGGCGCATCCGCATGAACTGGCAAGAACTTCAGAAACGTATCACCTCAATGCTCTCTGATTATCAGGGGGACTGGAGTGTCTACTTAAAAGATCTGAAAAATGGCAATACCATGGAGATCAATGAACACGCCATGCAGTCTGCCAGCCTGATTAAGCTCTATATTGCAGGCGCTACACTGGAACTGATCGAGAACGGAGACCTGACTGAAACAGATACGATTACCCACGCACTACATGAGATGATCACGGTCAGCGATAATGAATCATCCAATGTTCTGGTACGCAGCTTTTGCGATGAATCCGGTGATTTTCAGACAGGTCTGGCAAAAGTGAATGACTTTATTCAAAGAATGGGATTTGCCAATACCATTCAGGTAAACGGCATTGCTGATCCAAGTCTGTGGGTATCGGATGGGCGGATTAATGAGACCTCTGCCGCCGACTGTGGAAGGCTTCTGGAAATGATCTATAACCGGGAACTTGTTTCTCATTATGCTTCTTATCGGTTCGAGAACCTTCTGAATAATCAGGAGGTAAACTATAAAATTCCTGCCGGTCTTCCAGAAGGAACACCGATTTCCCACAAGACCGGTGAAGTAGATGATACGGAAAATGATACCGCAATTATTTATACGCCATACGGGGATTATATCTTCTGTATCCTGTCTACCAATCTGACAGATACCGGATCTGCAGTGGATCATATTCGCGAGATCACTGCAATGGTCTATGACTGGTTCACCAGACCTGTCATAGAAGTAGACAGTGAGACGTTACTGCCACTGGATACTGCTTCTTCCGAATCTGGAGAAACCAGTTAAATCATTCTCGCAGACAGAAAGGAATAGCCTATGCGCATTTGGGGAAAAATATGGAAAGACAATCATCTTCTGAAAGACACAACAATTGAAGATCATTCCAACGATACCAGAACTCACAAGATCTTTCACGCACTGGATGATATCTGTCTGGAATTTGATCTTGGCAAACCGATCTGGCTGGATTCCAATATCCGTGAATTCCAGAAACACAGTTCTACAAAATTTCGTCAGGATAATTTTATTGAGGAAATTGATTTTGATTTTCTGGAATTTCATGTCATTGAAGAAGATTAATCAAAAAGAAATCTGGCTCTACGGAACCAGATTTCTTTTTTCGCCTTTTAGAAACGCTTCGATATTTAAATAAGTCTCATCTGCCACACGCTGTCTGGCTTCTCCTGTTGCCCATGCAATATGTGGTGTCACAATCAGTCTGCCACTGTCCTGAATCTCCAGCAATGGATTATCTGCCTTCATCGGTTCTACCGATATCACATCCAGGCCTGCGCCTGCAATCATTCCCTGATTTAACGCAGTGACCAGATCTCTTTCATTTACAATCGGGCCTCTTGCCACATTGATCAAGATGGCAGATGACTTCATTTTCCGGAATTTTTCCAGGTTCATAAAGTTCTCTGTTGCAGCACTTAACGGTGCATGGATAGAAAGAATATCTGAAGAAGCAAGCAATGTGTCCAGATCCACACTTTGATACTCCGTATTATGATTCCTGCCTGAGGTGGAGTAATAGATCACCCTGCAGCCAAAACTTTGTGCGATCTGTGCCACCTTTCTGCCAATTGCGCCCAGGCCAACAATTCCCCAGGTCTTTCCTGCCAGCTCGAAAATCTTTTTATCAAAATGGCTGAAAATATCAGACTTTACATATTCTCCGCTTTTGACATAATTGTCATAATAGGCCAGCTGGTTCACCAGATAAAGCGCCAGTGCGAAGGTGTGCTGTGCCACTGATTCTGTGGAATATCCGCTGACTTTGGCAACTGCTATCTTCCTGCTGTCTGTATATGCTTTATCTACAATATTGTAGCCTGTTGCCGTAATGGCAATCATTTTCAGCTTTTTGGCAGCCCCAAGTGTCTGTTCATTCATCGGCACTTTATTTACCACGAGCACATCTGCATCTTTTATTTTTTCCGGCGTGTCCAGTGCATTCGACTGTCCATAAATTACCACCTCACCTAATTTTTCAAAAGCTTTTAAGTCCACATCCTGTCCCAGCGAATTTGCTTCCAGTATCACAATCTTCATCTTTTGTTTCTCCCTTCACTGCCTCTTCAAATACAGTTATTTTTTCAGTTTAACAGGGAATTTTTTCCTTTTCAAGCCAAAAATTCTGCCAGGACTTCCCGTATGATGCGTTCCTGTTCCTTCGCATCCATTTGCTTTAAAATCTCCCGGTTTCGTTCTTTGCTCCAGTCTTTTTCTTCACTGGCTGCTGTTTCTTTTTCACCGCCTTTTATTCTGGACAGGCTGTCCTGAAGCTGCCGCTTCTCTCTCTGCGCTCTGGACTCATAGTTTACTTCCTGTTTCTGCCTGCCAGCATTGCTGGTTGTTTCCTGTGCTTCTTTCCATTCTTCCAAAGCAGCATCTCCGGTATCTGCAGCGATTCCGGAATGGCTCAGGTAATCCTGCATCTGAATCAGCAGCCTTTTCTCTTTGTAACGGCTGTCACACCAGAGCACCATCAGTAAAGTCAGTACCGTAATGGCTGCAATTCCCCGCTGCATCACAAGCAGATTTCCCTGATTATGCTGCAGCTGGTAATAGCGGATACCTGCCGCAGCAATCGCAGCAGTTCCCAGATACCATCCAAGAGCCTGTCTTTTCCACTGATGCAGTGTCAGTCTTTTATATTTATAATCCATCAGCATTTTCTGGGCAAAAACCGGAAGATTCATCGTCCCGCCGCAGCATCGGCTGTCGATCTGATACCGGTAGCGCATTCGCTTAATAAACTCACCCTTTTCCGGCTGTGCATCTGCCGCCTCCCGAATAAACTGACGATAACATCTGTTTCCAATTATCTGGCAAAGTAATCCAAGCAAACCAGTTGCTGTCATCAAATAGAGTAACACTTTTGACTGTAAAATAGTATGTATCATAGTGATCCCCTTTCTTTTTTTCAGATGCAGACTCCTCTCCCCGGGCACGGATCCTGCTCCTGTTAATTGCAGAGTATAAATCAATTTTTCCGGTTTGCAAAGTAAAATCGTTCGTCAAAAAAGCCCATAAACTGCATGTTTACGGACTTTTGAACTTCATTTTTATTCTGAAGAGGTTCAGGTTAGGGACCTCTGTGATTATTTCTGAATTCTTTTCAGGAATCCACGGGTAAGACGTACACTGTGTTCCACAGCCTGTTTCTCAAAGGTTGGATAATCCATCGTTGCACTGTCATCTGCCTTATCCGAAATCGCACGAATAATCACAAACGGAATCTGATTCAGATATGCTGTCTGTGCAATCGCTGCGCCTTCCATCTCAGTGCAGCAGCCGTCAAAATTCTCTTTGATCTTGTCCTTTACCTCTCTGCTGGAAATAAACTGATCTCCACTGACGACTCTTCCTTCAAACACACGAATCTCTGGATTTACTTCCTCGCAAACTTCCTTCGCCAGCTTTCTCATCTGTTCATCTGCCTGGAAAGAGAAGGCATCCATCTGCGGAATCTGACCAAGTGGATAACCAAAGCCTGTGGCATCCATATCATGATGCAGCACATCTGTGGATAACACAATATCTCCAATGTTAATCTCTGCCTTCAGTGATCCGGCAATTCCTGTGTTAATCACACCATCTACCCCAAACTCATCTACCAGAATCTGTGTACAGACCGCTGCATTAACTTTTCCAATTCCGCTTCTTACTACTACCGCCTGGCAGCCTTCCAGTTCACCTTCCAGGAACTCCATCTGAGCCTTTTTCAGCATTCTGCTGACCTTCATTGCACTTTTTAAAGATGCAATTTCTACTTCCATTGCTCCGATAATACCAATTTTCTTCATGTATATTCTCCTGTTCTTTTCTTCTTGCAACCCTGTTCTAAAATGCCATCTGCATTTTCAGGCTATGACAACGGTTATTTTCCGTGCCTCATTACCATCATCATATCATTTTCATTTTTATCAGGCAAGGAGATCTTTTTCAACAGTTTCCCACATAATAACCAAGCCCGGCAAATGTGATTTCATCTGACACATGAATTGGCACTTTTTCCTGTATTCCAAGTCTTCTTCCATTCAGATAAGTTCCATTGGTTGAATTCATATCACATAAATAATACTCATTCTCCTCCTTTTGAATTCTGGCATGAATACGGCTGACAGATGCGTCATCAATATAAATGTCTACTTTGGATTTCAGTTTTCCAATCAGATAACTATCATTCACCAGAACCACACTATTTCGTTCTCTCGCATTCATACTGATCAGTGTCAGATGCTGCTGATATTTTTCTCCGCCTTCCCAGAGTACAGTGGTTGCCCCCACCATTTCTTCCTGTGGTGGACTGCTCTGATTACCTTGAATACTATTCTCTTTGACTGTCGAAATCGGTTCTGGCATCTCCCAATTAATATCTGCCGTCTTTTTCTCTTTTTCTGTTTTCTTTTTTCGTCTTTTTTCAGGAGAAAGTACATAGGCCATTCCTCCAATAAGAAGAAATGCAATACCGCCTGCCTGCGTAATCGTCAGGAATTCCATACGGGCAGCAATCGCAACAATTCCAAGAACTGCCAGACAAATCACTCCTGCTGCCATATTTCCATTACATTTTACTTCTTTTTGTTTTCTCGCCGTCTCTCTCTTCTTTTTTTGTTCTCTTTTTTTCTTTGCGTCCTTGTTTTTGAGACTTTTTTCTGTTTTTTCCTGTAATATGTTTTCTTCCTGTATGTTCTCCTGACTGTTTCTTTCTGATATATCCTTTTCGCGATACTGATTTTCTGGTTTTCTATTCTGCTCTGCTGCCTGCATTTTTTCCTGCAGTAAATCAAGCAGTGCAAAATTTTTTTCCTGTACCTTCCGGTTTATCTCATACATCAAAAGTACTGCCTCTGTATCCGACCGCTCAAGATGATAGAGCAGATAAGAGGCCAGCATCCGAAAAGATTCCTGAATGGTCTTCCCACAAAGCGGCCAGTAACAAAAAAATGCCTCTCTGGACTCAATATCCAGATAAATCATCTCCGGCTCCAACACAATTTTATTTCCATCCAGCAAATAAGGATCCATCTGCTGTAGCGCCTGATACAGACAATATAGTAACAGACGGATACTTTCTGCTGTCAGTGGTTCATTCTCACAGATCTGTGTCAGGGATTGACGGGACGTTATTTCATAATAATACTGGTTTTTCCCATTTATTTTTTTTCGAACACAGTCCAGAAATCCTGGTATCTGATTTTCTTCCAACATATGCAGTTCATATTCCGTTTCCGGAAACGAAGCTTCCCCATTCGGCACCTCTGCTTCCGGTATCACATAATTATGTGCAAGATCATGTTCAAAGGATAATCTCATTCTGTCTTACCTCCGACTCTCTGTGCCACCTTTATAAGCCCTCTTACTTTTTGTATTCGTTTGGACGGACGTTCCACAGTCATTGTGCAGGATTCCTGTATATTTAGCTTACTATTTTGAAAAAATGCCAAAATCATACCAGGAATCCTGAAATTTCCATGAAATTCCACTGTTACCGTTTTCCTGCCATTCTGACATGTACTCTGCAGCTCCCTGGTTCCCAGCATTCGACCTCCTGTTAAATTCTTTACTGCCTGTTCCATTTGCCAGCTTGCATCCTCTGTATGCAGACTCGCTGCACATACCGTCTCATAAGCTGCGCTTTGCAAAAAGTCTTTGTCATGATACCAGAATCCAATATAGATCACTGCTATCAGTACCGACAGCAGAATTCCCATCAGTAATGCTGCCTCTATGGTATAGCTTCCTTTCTGATCTGAAATTTTTTTATGTAACATCTGCATATGATTCTCCCCTTTTCTTTTACGCCCCTGAATAATTACTTATTTTTCGCAATGTTTTTCCTGTATGTTTTACATATGATTCGATTCAGGCACCTGTTGCCAGCCAGGTCAGATAGGCACCCAGTAAAAACGGTGCAAAAGGCAGCTGGGTATCCCTTTTTGCCCTTTTGAACAGTAACAGATATAGCGATATCGGACAGATCAAAAACATTCCGGTAATTAACAGAACTCCTGCTGTTTTTCCTCCAAGACATAACCCACACACCAGCAACATCAAACCATCTCCATAACCTATGGCCTGTCTGGTTATCAGCCCAAATGCCAGCAAAAAAATACCAGGCGCCAAAGCGGTCAACAGAAATCCTATACTTTTTATAGTAATATTACCGGTCACAAGTCTTATTCCCAGATTTCCCACTCGCAGCAACAGCGCTGCTATTGCAAATCCAGCTGTATTTTTTACTGATATTTCTTTTTTCCTGATATCTCTCCGGCTCTCTATAACCAGATAAATCAACAATACTATATATAAGGATTCCACTTTTCTTTCTCCTGCACTTTCTATTTTTTTCCACATTTGGAGCAAGGCCGCAGATTCCCGGTATCTGACAGAGATACACTGCTTACTGTTCTTTTTAATCCGCTGCATCCCAGTGACGAATGGTATTTGTCCCCATAAGGGGAAATATAAACCACGCCGCCTTTCCCTGATCCACATTTTTCACAAACATGATATTTACCTCCACTTGCATTACGCAGTCCTTTCACCTGTCCTCTTGGTACAGTCTTCACAGACAGACGGATATGGGTACATTCCGGATCTCTGTGATAAACAGTTCCCGTCTCTGCCACATAAACCATATCCTCCTCTTCTTCCGTTCCTTCTCCGGCAGTATTGCCAGATATTGTTCCGGTTCTTCCTGTCCACGCACGTACCCTGGTACGGAAAATGCTTTTTATTTTTTTTACCGGAAATATCGTGAAGGTATGTTCTGGTTGAAATGTTCCTGTCAGATCCAGTATCTGCCCATCGGAAAAATCTGACTGCAAAAGGCTGATCTTTCCCATATGTCCATCCACTCCAGATCTTTTTTTCACCTGACTAGAGGCATACCCAAACGATATGCCAGCTTTAAGAAGATCTGTTGATACTCCTTCTTCTGGCATAATTCCGGTACTTTCCAGATAGGCATAGGCTGCCATATCTTTTACGGTATCCTGTGCACCTGCCAGCAGGCTGGATGTCGCATACTGAATGGAAGCAAACTGCAACATAGCCAGCATGGCAAAAAGGAACAATGGCAGTACCAGTGCCGTCTCGATGGTCAGACTTCCTTTTTTTGAGATAAATTGAAATATTCCTTCCCGGTATGAATGTGAATGATACCTTGCCGGGAAATGCTCAGTAACCTCTCTTTTCTGTTTTTTTGTTTTTTGAATGAAAAATCTGTTTATACCAGGAAAGAACATTTCACGTCACCTCCTCGATTTGCCATTTCTAATAGGCAAATCTTCCATTTATATTGTATTTTAGTTTTCTGTTTCCAGTTCTCAGAAACGCATGGGCTATTTTCAAAAATATCGGTCTGATCTGATATTCCGCCTTTGCCTCCATTTTCACAATGGCCTGGTCCACCCGGAACTTTATATTGTCCGTATTTTTTCGGATTACTCCTTCCAGAAGATCCAGTGCTCTCATGGAATAAGCTGATTGTTTTCCCATAGTAAACAATATCTGCAGATATCCCTCATAATCCAGACCACTTCCATCCATCCCGCCAGGTGATTCCAGCTGTTCCAGAATAGAAGGTATCTTCTGCAAATCCAGTCTCCATGACGCTCCGTTCTTCCACACCGGTACTTTCCCACCTGCAAACAGACTGCGAAGATCCAAAAGGCTCTCTCCATAGGCCCAGACCAGAAGTAACGCATAGGATGTCGCTACCTGAAGTCCAGGTACGGGAATTGCCCCTGTTATTAAGGCTGCCAGTGCATCTGCTTCTGCTTTTCGTGCAGGATCTGATGCCAGATAAAGAAAATTGGCTCCCTCACGTAACGCAAGCAGGCGTTTTGCTACGTTTTTCAAATTTTTTTTATCAGAATTCTGTCCGCAGAGTATATATTCCAGTCCATAATCCAGGGGCTGCTCCATTTGTAATTGCCTGGTGTAACTGGAAAAGCGGCCAAACAGATATTCCTGAAAAAACACATTTGAAGTTACTCCACTATATGTTTTTTCACTCTTCAGATTTCCCTGACGGCACTTCCGCCTGGAGGGAATATCGGATGTCAGTACTTTATTTGATATCTGCTGTTCTTTTTCATCCAATACCAGTCCCAGTAATCCCCTTTTTCGTATTTGTTTTATTGTCTCAAGAGGATTTTGGGCCACTGGAAATTCCTGTTTTTCGCTTTCTGTCTCTGCTGGCAGATATTCCTGTTCTTCCTGTGCATTTTTCTCTTCTGCTTTTTTCTGTTCTTCTTTTTGCTTTTGTTCCTCCTGTTGCTGCTGCAGTGATTTCAGACTGGTATGGTTACTCTTTTCTTTTTCCTCATACCTTTTTTCTGCCCGCTCCAGATCTTCTGCCTGCCGACTTCTCTCCATCCATACAGATACCGCCTCTGTGGCCAGATTCTCATGCATGAATCCAACCGCCTGCTGATAAAATGCATTTCCCTTCTGGTCTGTGGCCAGCGCCACCCCGGTAACCTGCACATTTTCCAACTCCAGCGGAAATGGGTCATATCCTTTGAACAGGATCTCCTTATTGGGATTTACATTATATTCCATATAGGCCTGCAGTTTTTCTTTCAGCTTTTTCTGACTGTAGCTGCCATCTCCACAGGCGCCATCCAGAAAAAATACATCGTATTGTTCTAACACGCAATTCTCATATTCCCCAAATAAAGAAAACATTCCCATATCCAATACTGCTGCAGCCTTTGCCCGTGCGCCCTGTATTCTGGATGATTCCATGGTGGTACAGAGCAGGGACAAAAACAAAACGCTGATCAGGCTTAAGAATACGGTAATTGTCCCTTTGCATCTGTACGTTTTCATGTTGCCTCCTTTCCATGCTTTTCACATCTTAGATACCATTACTCTGACTTACTATTTTTTTGAAAATATTATTGACCAGACTGGTCAGCTGACTTTTGAAAATAATGACAAGTCCAATCAGGACAACCAGGATCAGAATAATTTCTACGGTCCCGATTCCATCGTCTTCTTCATAAAGCCGCATCAGAAATTTCTTCATATGCATCACCTCCTTTCTCGAATTTTTTCAGAATGATAGTACTGCCGGCACAATTAAAATCACCAGCACCACCATCAGCATCAGAATCATTGGAAATAACAGCTTTGTTCCTGCTTCCTCGCCCATCTTCTTTGCCAGCTGCCTTCGATCTTCCATTGCTTCTGCCGCCTCATCTAACAACAATTTTGTCATTCCTTCAGAACTTTTCTGAAGACTTCCTGATAAAATAGTTCCCAGTCTGATATAACAGGTATGTTCACATCTTCGTCCAAATCGCTCATATGCTTTTGCTTCTGAAATACCACTTTTCATTTCATTACATGCTACTGTCATTTCTTCATAAGCCCACCTTATTTTCCCCTCAGACTTTGTCTGCTGATATTCTTCTGCAATTCTTGTAAATGCATTTTCAATTGTAAGCCCTGCATTTAACAACATTCCCAACTTAAAAACCACATCTGGATAATCCAGAATCAGCTGTCGCTTTCTGTCCTGCTCTGCTTTTTTGAATTCTTCGCTTTTGCTGATGTAACCGCCTGCTGCCAGCAGCACTACCAGAAGAAGACCTGCCCCCATCACCGAACTGCCTGGCAAGGACCAGATAACGTTGCGGCCATCCACCTGAGCTGGTAAACGCATATTACTTTTCTGAGCACTTTCTTCTTTTGCAGATGCCACAGCCTGATTCAGATCAAGCCTGAGCTGTTCTTCCTCTGTTCGCTCTTTCGGATACAGATGCAGTGCCATCTCATATAATTCCTCTTTTTCTTCGCAAGTCAATATAGCTGTCAAAGTCAGGATCTGTCCTTTTTCCGGCAATTCTGCTACAATTTCTCCGTTTTCATCCAATAAGCCCTCCGGATTCTGAATCCATTGCACAGTTACTTCTCCGTCCTGAAGTTCTGATGGGAGGCTGATCCTTTGCCGAATGTCATCTGCTGACTTATTTTCTCCCAGTACCCTTTGCTGCAATTCAAGCTCTGCATTTTTCAGGAAATTCTTTTTTTCCTTTTCGGTATACTGACGTTCTTCCAGTTCCAGATGTATTTCCTCGGTTTCTGTGCTCCCCTGTATATCAGCCTTTAAAATATAAGTGTTACTCCCCTGTCCTTTTTCTGGTCTCTCCAGCGCATATGAATCCAGAACCATTTCCTCTCCACCAATACTTCCTTCTATAACTGGCAACAGAATTAGTCCGACACAGAGAAATAACAGCATATTTTCCAGCCTCGCTATTTCTTTTTCTGCTTCTTTTTTCTTTCCAGCCGGAAACATTTTCCAAATCTGAATAGCACCTTTGCGAAAAGGCTTCCGATACCATCTGATCTCCCCTGGTACCTCCTGCCCGGATGATATCAGTACCAGAACTCCCATAATCAGCACAATTCCCCAATAGATCCACATGCTTACACCTCGATCTCTACTATCTTTTTCCCCCAGACTACAGCTCCCAGATAAACACCCAGCGCTGCTGTCATAATCGCTATTCCCGCAGGGTTGTGATACATAACATCTAGGAACCCCGGTGAAACAGTCTGTACATACAACAGAATCAGGCAGGGAATCAGACTCATCATATTCTGTTCCATTTTCTTAGCTGACAATACTACCTGTATCTCTTTTCTTGTCTCGTTTTTCTGCATGATACTCTGTATTGTATTACGTATAATCGCAATCAGATTTCCTCCTGATCTTTTGGATACTGCGAAGACTTCTGCGAAATTGCGAATATCTTCGATTCCGCTGCGCACTGCCAAAGACTGCAAAAGTTCCTCCAGATTCTGATTCATATTCAACTGGCTGACAATTGATCTGAATTCCAGTACAATCATGTCGTCCGCCCGATACACCAGTGGCAGTTCTTTTAGAGCATCTGTAAAGGCAGTCTCCACAGAATAGCCTGCAGTCAGAGAAGTGATCACAGTCTGCATTGCCATTAGAAATTGCTCTTCCAGTTTTTCCCTTCGCTTCTGACACAGATTCTCCCGCCGCATTTTCAGGAATGGATTCAGACATGGAAGACAAAGCAGAAAGACAATCCAGGAACGATAAAACAGATAACTGATCATTCCATCCAATACCAGAAAAACAACTATATTTTCTGCATATTCTTTCTTGGATAACTGATATCTGGTATAGTTCATCTACATCAGTCCTGCTCTTTCCAGTTTTCTTGTCTGCTCCAGTTCTCCTTTTTTCACCAGTGTACCCTCTACTTTCTCTCCACCCTTTCTGCTTTCCTCAAACTCATACAGTGTGTGCGTCAAAATCTCTTCTTTTTCGTAGCTGTATCCGGTAATCTCCAATATCTCCAGCACTTTTCTGGAACGGTCTCTCATTCGCCCAAGATGTACCATAATATCTAACCCGGAAGCGATTTGTCTGCGCACTGCAGAAACTGGTAATTCCATGCCCATCAAAATCATTGTTTCAAGTCTGGCAAGCATATCCTTCGGGCTGTTCCCATGACCGGTAGACAGGCTTCCATCATGACCATTGTTCAGTGCCTTTATATGGACTCCCTATGTTCCCATCATGCAGAAATACAATATCTGTACTTAATATACACTGTATATAACGTTATTATCTTGCCATTTCACAGTTGCAAAAAGAAAAGAGAGCCTTTCACAGCCCTCTTTCATATTGACTTTATCATTCATTTGTCATACTCAACAGTTTGGCAACCAATGTCTCTAAACTTTTTCCCAAAAATGGGACAAAGTCTGGTATTGCACCAAATGCCATCCCAATTATTATCATTCGACCACATTCTCTTGCAGATTCCAAAGCAAATCCATAACTCAAAATACCTGTCAGAATAAATATAATTGATAAAAAGTAAAGCAAAATATTTCCCAATATCATCGGAATTTTTAATAACCAGTGAATCAATGTCATTACTGCAAGAATTAAATATAAAAACACTTTTATTATGCACTTAACCAACATTTTTAATCCCTCCCTTTTTTATCTTTCCGGACAGCAAGAATCTTGCCATCCGGACTTCCATTTTTTTGCTATCCAGACTTCCACTTTTTTGCTATCCGGGCTGCAAAATTCTTGCTATCCAATACAGTTCATTATCCTTTCGTGTATATCATTTCCGTCAAAATCATCTCTTCTGCATCATGACAAAGGGTATTCATCCTCCTTGTCCATTCCATGTTGTCCTGCCTTTTTAATTTCTCTGTAATTCCTTGTTTCTCCATCATCAGTTTTACTAATTGTTCTTCTCTATCCCTTGCTTCTGCATCAATCTGATTCAAATGCTCGACAAGTTTTCCTTGTAACAACAATATTTGATATTTTGCCTTTCTGTGTTCCTGTAAATAGCTTTTACGAAGCATCCCATATTTCCCATAAGTTGGTTCGATATCTGTAAGTGCCAATTCTGGCAAATAATAATCACCACATAACATATAAGTAAGTCCATTTTTCTCATCATAAATTTCGTTCTGCATAAAATATTCTCCTTTTCTTCCTATAATTGGTCGTACATCTTCAACAGTGTTCCCTTTTTCATTTGACTATATTTCACCTGTAATTCTTCATATTTTTTCTGAAGACTTTCATATTCGTTTTTCGGAACACTATCGGATAATTTCTGTTCTAAACTCTTAATCCGTGCTTCCTGTGCTTTTGCAATAGCATCACTTTTAGGATTTCGCAATATCATTCCCTGTTGTTTTTCCTTCAATTCCATCATGACCTGTTTCACATTCGGATTATTATAGAAAAAACCTCTGGAAAGTCCTGTTAGTTTTGTAAGTTCAGCAACTGAAATTTTTATATTTTTTCTATACATTGTTTCAATAGCTGTTATTGCTGTTTCCGTCATTTCCGCACTTTTTTCTTTTGCCAGTGCTACCATTTTATCGTGTTTCTGCATTTTCCTTTTCCCTCCTGTATTGTGCTAATAATTCATTCATTTCATCTCGTACAGCCTTTGTGTCCTCCGCTAATGCTTCGTTTCTTAACCGCCGATAATGTGGTATGGTTCGTGTATCCTTATGCCCCAACAGCCTTGCAATGCTATCATCATCTAATTTCATTTCTGTAAGTTTTACTCCAAAAGTATGTCTAAAACGATGTGTACGAAACTCAAAATAATTTCCATTATCATCCCTGATATCATTTTCATAAATCATGATATTTACATGATATTTCAGCATTGAATCTGTATACAATTTTCCATTATCTTGAAGAAAAATATATTCTGAATCTGGATGCTCCTTTTCTGAAACTTCTATTGCTTTTCTAATCAATTCTGCCAGCTGATCGCTAACTGGTCTTTTGTATTTCCTTGTTTTCTGCTGGATAATAGTTATAAAATAATGTCCAGATTTCTCAGATAAGCAATCCCTTCGCAAAGTCAACGTATCCTCTATTCTTGTACCGAGCATCTGATGTATTATTAAACATCTGCCTAACTGGGGCTTTAATTTTGTTAATGCACAATTAAATCTTCTGATTTCTGCATCTGAATACGCTTCTGGTAAAGCGTTGTCATATGCTCTGCAATCACTGGATAGAAAAAGGTTGCATATATTTCCTATTTCCAGTTCACGCCCTATTTCATCCAACAGATTATCCAAAACCGACAGCTCTGTCGTGTAACTGACTGATGTAAGACCGGTATCCGTTTTTATATAAACCAGATAATCTTCTATCATATCCCTGCTAATTTCTGTAAAGTGCTTTACTTCTGGAAATCGATCATACATGAAACTAGCAAACCGACGGAATCCACGCAATTCACCTTTTATACTACCCATTGCTTTTGTCTGGCAGTGGCTATACAATATTTTCTTTATTATCTCTTTAAATTCTTTCTGCCTGATCTCACGAAAATCTAATCTATATCTTCCACGAATCGGATTACTCCTTGGCACAATATCCAACTTTCTCATATCCCATACATCTTTTTCGTTTTCTGGAATACCTGCTGTTTTACACTTCACAACATACTCATAATACATTTTCAGAAAAGAAACCTGAGCGCTACTTTGTTGCTCAACATTCCGCCTATCTGGTCTATTTCTTCTAACATACAGCGCCAATCCTTTTTTATATAAAAATGCTTTATAACTTCTCTCCAGTTCTTCCCATTTTTTATCAGTGATGCTGCTACAACTTGTACACTTCTCATTCAGAAATTCTTTCAACAGATCAAATCTGTAAATATCATTTACTACTGTTGATAATGACAAACGTCTACATCTATCATCGATATACCCATAAATCTCATCCTGCATCTTTTCATTATGAATCTCTGATATGTAGTACACCCTGTTTTCCTTCCATTTCAGTCCTGCCAACTGTTTTTCTGTAGCTTGTTGATAACAGTCATACGAAATCAAATTAATATTACCTTTCATCATCTTCTGCTCCTTTCAATTTAAATGACTGATTTTTAGAGAAATATTTATCTTCAGCCGATACAATACGTTCCGGCATGAAATCAATGTACTGTTTTGTCATATTCTCACTTGAATGTCCTAGATAATCTCGTACCCCTTGTATAGAAACCCCATTTCCGTACATTGAAGTTGCAAGGTTATGTCTGTAATCGTGTGCTCTAAAGATATAATCTCCGCAGGCAATCCCACGAGCCTTACACTCCCGAATCATCTGATTTGAAAATGTCTGTCCATTAAATGCACCACCCTTTTTATTTTTGAATAAATACTCCCCATTTTTTATTCCGTACTTTTTTTCATAATCATTCACCAGTCCAACCAATAAACTGGGAACAGGAATGACTTTTTCTCTCCGCATTTTGCTTTGATATATGCGCATCCAATTCTCATTGCCTTGTGAATAAAAGGCTCCCGATTTTATTGTACAAACCTCGCTTTTCCTAATTCCTGTGCAAAACAAAATCAAATACATCAACTGTAAATGCTCTGGGAATGCCGGCAGCTCCTTAATTAGATGAGCAATTGTTTTTTCTGGAACACTTCTTTCATTGTGTTCCGAAAAACCTTTTTTTAAAAATCGTTCCGGATAAAACTTCAACACTTCAATATTTTTCATTTTCAAAAACTGTAGAAATGTATGCATATGTGTGATATATCGGTTAAAAGTGGAATACTTAATATCGGACTCATCCAAAACAGACACATAATCCGCTATATCTTGCATCTCCAGTTCAGTTACTTTCTTACTCTGTCCATCCAGATATTTTAAAAATTGTGAAATAAAACTTATTGTATTTCGGATATTTGATAAAGACAGATCAGATATCCCGACCAAATATTTTGCGTATAATTGTAAATACCAACGATTTTCTTTTTCGTAAATATTAATAAACGAAAGGCTTTTAACAGGTGAACTGGCATTGATTCTCGATTTATCAAACTGAAACCTATCCATATACCAGATACACGCTCGCCAATTTGTCTCTGAATCTGTTAGAAATAACGTTCTTCTCGCAAACTCAACAATCTTAGAAGCCTGTTTTTTTATAATTTCCGACTCCTTGTTTAAATACAGATAAAATCTGTTTTCGTCTGCCTGTTCCATTTCTTCAATATCATCTATTCCGTACTTATCGCAAAACCGTATAAGTGCTTTTAATGGTTCTAAAAAATATCTTCGATGTCTTTGTACCTTATCCATATTCAGAATTTCACACAGCAATATTTTTGTCTGTCGCACCAACTGTGATGAATGTATCCTCGTTAAGTCCCATAACAAATCATTCTTATCGACCACCTGACGAAAAGATTGTGCTTTCTTCTTATTGGGGACATACAGCAAAAACAATTTGTCTTGCTTAAAAAACTCCTGTTCTACAAAGAAGGGATTTCCTTGTGAATAGACATCCGGCATATTTTCTATTTTTAAACGATCAAATAAGCTCATTAATTCCGCTTTATATTTTTCTGAAATATCCTCTTTTTCAAGAGAATCCATATACATTTTTCTCGTTTCATAGTTAATATCTGCAGTACACTGTATATCTGTATACTGGAAAAATTTGTATAACCGGTTATAGTATTTTGCTTCTCCATTCGTAACTAAAGATATTTCTTCCTTTAATTTCTCGGATATTTTTTCCTGATATAACTTAGGAACAATTTTTAATATTGCCAAGGTAATCCCTCCTTCCTTTTACAGAAAATCTGCAATTTGGTATAAATCTTCATTATTTGAGTAGTATTGATCTGTCGCTTCTATCAATCGTTCATTATTTTCACCCAAGTATTTAATGGTAGTTTCAACTTTCTTATGCCCCAGGGCAAAACGAATGTCATTCAAATCCCATCCTTCTTTTCTTCTTTCCTCCGCAAAATAGTGTCGGAGCTGATGCGGATGGGAATTGATATCCGTTTTTTTGGATAGCCTTTTCAACATGCTATACACAGAATCCGCATCTAATGGCTCTCCTTTGTTTTTTCCAGTCAATTTTGTAAATAGATACTCCGAGTTCATCAGACTTTTTCGGTTATCAGAAATGTACTTAACCAAGAACTCAAAAGTTGTATTACTTAACAAAGCCATTCTATATTCTGCATTTTTTGCTCTTGCCAAGTTGGTATTGGATTCACGATACCTTACCCGAACCGTCCTTCTTTTAAAATCAATATCTTCGGTATAATGGATTCCCAGAATTTCCCCTAATCTAAGACCGGTTTCTGCCATCATTGCTATCAGCAATCGATCTCTATCATTCGAACAGGCATTTATCAGCTCCTGTATTTCTTCGGATGTTATTTCTTCCAGATTAGGTTCTTCTTCTTTGAAGAAACCTTTAAACGAATTCACTGCATTTTGATGATTTACTCCCATACTGTCAAAATACGATACTTTTTTTACTCGTAAGACTTTAAGCATTGGCACAACATCTTCCAGTGCCAAAAACTGGTAGTATCTGAAGACTGCACCAAGATACATATTGCAGGTCTTATTACTCGTCTGTGTATTATGCTCAGTATGCTTTCCACTCTTAACCCAATACAAGAAATCGATAAAATGTTTATTCTGCTCTGAATAGGATAACAATGTAATCTCATCCAATCCTATCGTTTGCTCCTGCAGATAATTGTAATAATATGAAAGTGCGAAGGCGGCGGATTTTACAGTATTCGGAGAAGCATTAATCTGATCCAGATGCTTCAAATACTTTGATGGAAGGATTTCAATTTCTTCAATATCAGAAGTAATCAAAAAACGTGGTCTATTATCTTTCAAAACCGAAACAACCCTATATTTCAATCCACAGCCCTCCTTCCTTTCTTTTTGATTTGTTTGACTTCTTTGACTTCTTGATTTACATTATACACAAAGATGTCAAAATGTCAATTACGTTTTTGACTTCTTTGACTTTTAAAGGAATATCAATAAAGCATTTTTTGATTTCTTTATGTTTTAAATTGATTTTTAGGGATATAATTGATAAGATAAAATACAAGAAGTCAATTTATACAAAGTCAAAGAAGTCAAGAGGAGATTTGAATGAACGAATTTATATCAAATTCAGGCACACTAATAAATCCTGACAGCGTTTACGATCAGGAAAGATTCATCAATATACTTCAAATCATTTTACAGAAAAAAACACAAAAAGAATTATCTGAACAAACAGGCTTAAATAATGCAACCATTTCACGAATGCTCAACGGTGCCCGATCTGGAAGACCATATAAAAGCACTATTGATAAAATTGCAAAAGCCATTGATGATCCAGAACTTATCCAAGAATTATATGATGCAACGGGATATTCTTCTAAGAAAATACGGGAACGGAAAAAGATAATTGCAGACAATGGATTTTCTCTGGATCTCTCTACTGTTCAGGTGCATGAAAAATTTTTTTCTACCTTAATGCGTGGACTTTCCATGATGACAAGTCTGCATAAAGTTGAATGGACAATAAAATCCGGAACACCCAGATCATACGATTATTTAATTGAATTAAAAGAGGGAAATATAGATTATTGGTACATTAGATATGTAGATAGAATTATTTCTGATGAAGAAAGAAAAAAAGCCTTAACTGCCATTTATGGAGAATTTGCAAAATTGAAATTGGGCGGAAAAATCAAAGTTTCTTGCGCCACTCCTTCTTACGAAGATTATGATTATTTTGTTACAATTCCGCCATATCAATTAAATACAAATGCTTCAATTATACATTTTGATTCTGAACTCGAAAGATTTGCAGACGAAACCTTTTTAGAGACAGCTTTACCACTTAAAGAAAATATTCCTGTTAAGGATTTTTGTAATCTTACCGAACCACTGATACTATAACTTTTTGATTTTATCACAGAGAGAGTTACTTATGGCTCTCTCTTTTTTTTGCACTTCCTCCTCCCACGTTCCAACTCATTATGGCTAATCATTTTTCTAAAGTAAGTATCGCCTAGAGTAACTCAAAATTCCATTTCTGGATTATGATTCTCTGACAAACTTGATGGAGATTACGATTCCCCATACCCTCAATATCACAAAATATCAAATTTTGCTATTAGCTCATAATAAATTTTCGCAGCTATCTGTTTTTGCACTCATAGTTATCAAAAGCTTTTTATAACCATCTGCTTCTACCAGTAACAAAATGTCAATAGTTTTTGAATCACTTTTTCAAAAAAGGCAAAAAATAGAACGTATAGATTATTTCCATACGCTCTATCTCACATTTCATATTAAATTTTTGAATTCTACAAACAGGAAATTAGCTATTTCGTTGCAACAATACTTATCCAATGATTTTTTGTATTTGAATACATTTTTATCTCTGTAAAACCTGCTTCTTTCAAAGCAGCAATGAGTTGATCAGAGGTGTAAATCTTCATACCATCAATCAACTTTGTCCATTTTTCATCTGCGGCATTCGTTCCGTCAGATTCGTTACAAATCAGGAATGTCCCTCCGTTTTTCAGAACCCGATTTACCTCAAAAAAACATTTTTCCAATCCAGGCCAGAAGTAAACTGTCTCGAAAGCAGATACATAATCAAAAACCGCATCAGGAAAAGGGATAGCAGATACATCACCTTGAACCACGCAACATTTCCCTTGTTTAATGGCGGTGGCGTTCAGTTTTTGAGATTCTGCCACGCTGACCTCCGAATAATCCATTCCTGTCACATGTCCATTTCCGCATTTGCCCAACCAGGCTACAATATTTGCACCGCCTCCGCAACCAACATCCAGTACCGTAGCGTCCGGATTCACTGAGATATTTGAGAATCCCCATTGTGATAACTTGGCGTGACCGATGTTCATCATCTTCGTCATCAATTTTCCGCCGAAGCCTTGTGGCTTACGAGTATTTTCAAAGAAGTTCATTGCATTATTCCTCCTCTTTAAATTCCAGTTTGTTACTCACATGATATCATATTTTTTCTTCAATTACATCCACCTAATTTTAATACACTGCCTGTCGACTTGCTTCTGTAACCAGCATCCGGTTAATCTTCTCCTGCATTGTTTCCTTTGCATTTTCATTGAAATGATAACGGACAACATAGACTGTCTGCCCGATTTTCTTTGTAAATGTGTTACCCTCTGTTTTTGTATTCATCATTTTTTCCATAATCATTTTTCCTTTCTTTTGGAGCCCCAGCAGAGAGTCATTCCATTGGTCTCTGTCAGAACATTATTCTTTAAATCAGGCCCAAAATGGGCACTTCCAGTTTCACAGGCTACCTATATATAGCCTTTTCATTTTTGCTTGCAAAAAGCCTTGTGATCACAGCACTTTTTTAACGTAAAAAGCGTTTTAATATGATGCAGCCAACGACAAGAAGCATATCTAACAAATATCATTGTCTATCACTTCTGTTTTCTCTGCCGATATCTCTCTGGTTAATCCCTAATAATCTTCCCTGCCAGACAAGACGATAAGTACAGCGTTTGCTTCTATCGTGTTTCCAAATACTTTCTTCCATCATCCGATGGTTCTTCATCAAGTTCCAGTCCGTGACGTTTACAGATATCTAAAAACATTGTCCGGCAGGCAGAATCGGCTGCAGATTCAAAATTTTATTATTCAAAAATAAATAAAAATGGATTCCACCAAAATACCCATCACCAAAAATGTACTGGACACTTCTATTCATTATATTTGCACCAACAACTTGAAGTTATCTTCCTGCTTACGACTTTCCAACAACATAAACTCCAAATATCATTTTGATAATATAAAGATACTTCTTTCTTACCCCAGAGCAAGATCCACCTGTGTTTAACAATATTGTCTTTCATCACAATATTCTCTTATCAGGTTTTCATCTTGCTGGGGATTCCCCAAACCCATTTTTCTATTTATGCCGAGGTCTCAGTATACACTAGAGCAAGATCCACCCCGGTAATACCATATCGCTATTTTAGCAATATGATATTTTCCGGACGTAGGATTCTTGCTGAGGATTGTGCTCCCCAGTTCCTCACATTCAGCATAAATATATAATTGGTTCCTCGAATTTCTTCGGTCACAGCACAGGGAGAAAAAATAGGCTAAACAGCCCTATATCCCTGTGAAATCACCATGTGATTATAAAAACAGCAAGGACAGGAAGTGTGGATACACTTCCGCAAAATTGCCAATTTCGGAGCCATATCCAAAATTGAAAAATACATAAAAATCAAAAATCCGAAACCTTACTTGATATCCAAAATTTATAATTTTTACAGATTACCAAAAAACCAATATGAAAATTTTACAAATTTTGTACCACCTGTAAAATTCCCATATTGGTTTTCATTCATCTTTTATGGATTTGGAATATTCTATGTTTTCAAAGATTTTACTTTGAGCAAAAAACAGCTCTATAAACTTTTATCATTGCATTTTCTGGTATAATTTCATCAACTCTCCCACACAATCTGCTTCCGTCATTTTTGTACTAAAGCCATACGCAGCCATAACAGCTTTATCATTTGCAGTATGTGCTCGCCGTAACTCGGCTGGCATTGTTAAAGGATCATATAAAGCCGCAAGATTACTATTAGGATATAATGTTCTTGCTTTCAAAATTTCCTGTGCCGATTTTTCAATTTGTTCCCGATTCTTCTCCGTTACTACAGGCCACGGGAAATTGTTATACACTATTGTGTTTGAATAACTATAATCACTTTTTAATCTTCCACACACTGCTCGCATCCATGCCATATGAACATTCGACATCAATACACCAAATTCATAAAATGATGCATTTGGCATAGTGAATAATTTGTCTCCCGGAATAATTTCACCATCTAAATAATCCATTGGAATATATCTACGATTC
The DNA here is from genome assembly GCF_025567005.1 of Muricoprocola aceti. NCBI lineage: Bacteria > Bacillati > Bacillota > Clostridia > Lachnospirales > Lachnospiraceae > Muricoprocola > Muricoprocola aceti. The sequence continues at coordinate 227,776 of NZ_JAOQKE010000003.1, read as the reverse complement.
TGAGAAGAAACTTTGGGAATCGCAATATATTGATTTTTATGTTCAAGTATTGATGCAAATAAAGTTGGATTCTCAGCCGCTTTTTTTGTGTTCGCTCTTGTACTACTAAGTCTAAATTCACGTACTTTATTCACCCGTTCTAATATCATCGGACATTTTTTTAATAATCCAGGATCAGCTCCAACAAGCCAAATACAATATCTCGGCTTTCGATCAATAAAATCTTTTCCCATCATATAATGTCTAAAAAACGGAGAAGCTTGTGGTTCTTTTTCCAAAAACTCTTCCTTTTCCTCTTCCGTCAATATTAAAAATCCACCATCTATTGCTTGCCCACCTAATGCTATTTCAGGAACATTACACAATGGTTTCATTCTTTTTTCAATGAATATATTTTCTGCATCAAGCAAATATCCATTAATATTATTCGCCGGAATTGCGTTCTCACCTGAATAAATTATTTTCTGCTTATTATTTACAGCTCTGCTAAAGCCAACAATTACACAATGAACATGCGCTTTTATTGACGCTTCACTATCCCATATAAATGTTCTGTATGCAAAATCAATATGTACACCTGATTCAAAAAGCGGTTTCCAGAGAATCGAAACACTTTCTCCTTGTGTAATTGAATTAGTTGATACCAATGCTGCTCTGATATTATAATTTCCCATATAGTCAGCTGCTTTTTTATACCAGCAACTAACATAATCAAGATTTCCTATACTCTTCCATCCTTCAAATATCTTCTCAACATCTTCCTTCTGCTCCGACGCCATCCAACGTGCTCCTACAAATGGCGGATTTCCCATTATAAACGATAATTTTTCTGCAGGAATTACATCATTCCAATCAACTCTTAATGCATTTCCTTCTGTGATATTTACATATGTCTTTAAAGGAAGAAAATCATCATTAAATCCATACACAATATTTTTCGTTTCTTCCAACATTTGAGATTCTGCAATCCATAAAGCCGTTTTTGCAACTGTAACTGCAAAATCGTTAATCTCTATTCCATAAAATTGCTGAATAGAAACTCTAATTGGATTATTTACCTCTACCAATGTCATTTGTCCGCCAACTTTTTCCTTTATCACCTCATTCTCCAAACGACGAAGCGACAGGTATGTTTCTGTAAGGAAATTTCCGGAACCACACGCAGGATCAAAAAATGTAAGTGATGCCAATTTATTTTGGAATTCTTCCAATTTTTTATCTCTGGTACGCTTCACTTGAATTGCTCTAATACTATCAAATTCCTTTTGCAAATCTTCCAAAAAAAGCGGACTAATAACTTTATGAATATTTTCAATAGATGTATAATGCATTCCTCCTGAACGTCTGGTCTCAGGATTTAATGTAGATTCAAATACCGCTCCAAATATAGTTGGAGAAATATCACTCCAATCAAAATCTTCTGACGCTTTTGTAAGAAGTAATTCTTTAATTTCCTCTGTAAAAGGTGGTATCTCAATAGTTTCATCAGCAAATAACCCACCATTTACATACGGGAACTGAGCAAGTTCTTCCTCCAAATACTCGTCTCGCTCTGATACAGGTGTATCCAATATCTTAAATAATTCTATTAAAGCTCTCCGGCAATCCTTTACTTCATATGTTTCCAAATAATCATGGAACATATTTCTCTTTCCAAAAATACCAGCATCTTCTGCATACAAGCAAAAAACAATTCGCACACATAAAGCATTCAGGCTCTTTAGTTTATGCTCTCTTTTTTCTTTCTGCTCAAATGTTTCATCCTTTTCCTTAATATCTGGTATACGATATTGTTTTAAAAACGCATCATAAAGAAGCCCAACAATACCTCCTGCTTTTATTGATACTTCCATTTCATGCGATATTGTCTTTACTTCCTTTTTCACCAAGAAGTCCAACAATGGATATTTGCTTTGTAATTCATCTAAAGCAATCTTTGTCGGTTCTGGCTGTTTCTGGTTCATATCATAAATCCAAATTTCAGCAAAATTTGACGTAACAATCCACCGAGCTCTTTCATCAAAAGTCAGCTTCCCATTATATCTGTCTGCCTGTTCAAATGGAGTAAGATCAACATCTCCTGAATTCCTGATTTTCTGATCCAATGCTTTTCCAAGACTCTTCTGTTCAATAATTACTCGTGTTTCAGGAATATATACATCAATACGTTTTGTATTTCCATCAATTACAACTTTCTTTTCAAAGTTCAAACGTTCTGTCACATTATCCATTCCCAAAACATTCGTCAATAAATCAATCCAATAAGAACGTCCATCTTCATCTTCTTTCCCTTTTCCCATCCATCGGTTTACAAATTGACGGGCAGCCTCTCTTTGTTCTGCATCTGTCATGCTTTTTCCTCCTAAATAATCGTACATTCACAAATCTTTCTCCGACTATTTTTACATATCATATCCACAGTATATCATAAAATTATTACAGAACAGCATTCATATATCATTATTTGTATTTTGTCTACACACAAGGAACTTCTACCGCCAAATCATAATAATATTGATACATGATCATGTTATCTTTTGCTTCTATATACACTCTCTGAGCTTCTTTCATCAAGTTATTCCAAATATCTTTCCATTCACTAGGAGCCGAATCTAAAAACCACATATTATTAAATGACATTTCTATCGTCCCCCATAAATCATCTTCTTTACGCTCAGTTTTTATATTCATCTGCATATTTCGGGCAATTTCCAATGCATCTTTTTGTAAAAAAGTGAATTTCACTACTTTTTGAGGATCTGGAACTTTCTTAAAACGACGCATATGAGCTTCTGCCTTTTTTATAATTGTTTCCAATTGTTCATCATGCCATTTTTTATCCTCTAGTATCTCTTCTTCTGACATTTGCGCTTTTTCTGCATTAATTTCTCTTTGCATTTCTTCCAATTCACGCTGTGCAATATCATAATATTTCTTTTCAATCACCATAATCTCCCAACTCCATAAAAAAAGAAACAGTCAACATTTTCGTTACAACTGTTTCCTTTATTTTTGAAGTCCCCGGAGCATTTGTATCACTACATTCTGTTCTTTTTCATCAAGATTATTCCAAATATTCAGAACCTCTTGTTGTGATTCTGATAAGCTTACTGGAACATCCATTCCGGCAAAGAATTGTGCCATTGTTACTCCCAGTGCATCACATATCTTTTCTACAGTAGGCATAGTGGGTAAACTTTCTTTAGCAATAATTTTTCCAATCGAAGATTGAGATATACCAGTCAATTGTGACAGCCGATATTTACTCATATCACGTTTTTTACATAAAGCTATAATATTGTCCGCAATATAATCCTCTGTACGCAAGTAAATACACCTCTTTCCGATAGTAGTTACCTTAATTGTAACTAGAAATCCGAAAAAATATTAGAGATGTATCTTACAAGTATTTACTAAGGGAAACAGTAGTATTAAAACAAAAAAAATAGAACTATATAAAGTTGTATTCCATTAATGCCAGCTTATTATCTAAATGCTCATATTCTCTTTGTATTTCTTCAATTTTATCATATAGTTTCAGCACTGTCGAACCCTTTATCATTTTATTTTCTTGGCACATCTGCCGGAATTTTTCTTTGTACTCCCCGCAGTATTCTTCCTTTTTCCTCTAATTCCTTCAGTGTTTTGATTTCCTCTTTATCTGCCATGTATTTTCCTCCCAGACATAATTTTTAATACATAAATGATAACCCTTTTTTCACTGTTGTTCAATTACAACTCATCGCCTTTTTCTCCCATCAATCGACAATCTTCTTTTTGCTATATACATATGATATACTTCTCTTTATACAACCAATTGCTGTTGTGTAGCTCACCATTTTTTCTATCTACAACACAAAAAAGTCAAGTTGTGATGGAAAGGAGGTGAGGACATGGAAATAAATTATGCACTTATAGGCAAACGTATAAGAGAAACCCGCAAACAACGAGGATTATCTGCCGAGGAGCTGGCTGAAATTGCTGATCTTTCTACTGTTTATATAAGCTATATAGAAAATGCCAAGCGTAAACCCAGTTTAGAATCTTTAATCAAAATTAGCAATGCACTTGAAATTACTATTGATGAATTACTCTATGGGAACTTGTTATACAATCCTACTGAATATCAAACTGACATTGATTTATTAATGGCAGATTGTACCAGCACTGAAAAACGTTACATATTCGAGGTTCTTTCAGCCATAAAAAACATTTTACGAATCAATGATTGGCATCTATCCTCAAAACACAATTACGATGCTGATAACCTGAATGATTATTAAATCATTCAATAACAATCAAATATCTATTTCTACATAAACCATCCGTTAATCACTTAACCGATGGTTTATGTCTTTTTCAATCCAAAAATTCTATGATAGTTATATCAACTATAAAGGATGTCGCTATTGATGAAAGAAAGTGAAGAACGAAGCAGTAATATTGATGAACAGAAAGCCAGAATCCGGCAAAGATACAAAGGTATTGATCCAGAAGAACTGGAAGTAATTCCGGCACTTCCACCAGAGGATATTTTTAAAACAGAAAAAAAACTACGAGTAGCTGTATATGCAAGGGTATCTACGGATGATCCACGCCAAACATCCTCATATGAATTGCAGAAAAATCATTATCAGGATGTAGTAAATAAAAATCCGAATTGGATGCTTGTAGAAATATATGCCGACGAAGGCATTTCCGGCACTTCGCTTCAACATAGAGATGCATTCAAAAAAATGATTGAAGATTGTGAATCCGGAAAAATTGATTTAATCATAACAAAAAGTGTATCCCGATTTGCAAGAAACGTTGTTGACTGTATCCGATATGTACGAGAGCTTTCTTCACTCCGTCCACCCGTCGGTGTATTTTTTGAAACAGAGCATTTAAATACTCTTGATCCCAAAAGCGAAATGATTCTGTCATTCATGTCAACACTTGCGCAAGAAGAAAGTCATACCAAAAGTGAAATTATGAATTCTTCCATTGAAATGCGTTTTCGTCGGGGAATATTCCTTACACCTCCTCTGCTCGGATATGACCAAGACGAAAATGGAGATCTTGTAATCAATCCACATGAAGCTAAAATTGTGCAGCTTATTTTTTATATGTATCTGAATGGAAGCAGTACTCAACAAATTGCTGATTCTTTGACAGAACTCGGTTGTAAAACAAAAAAGAATAATGATGTCTGGTCATCCAGTACCATACTACAAATCCTTCAAAATGAACGCCATTGTGGGGATGTTCTGGCGAGAAAAACATGGACTCCAAATTATCTTGACCATAAATCAAGGAAAAACAATCAAGACCGTAATCAATACAGAAAAGTCGGACATCACGAAGCTATTATCTCCCGAGATGATTTCATAGCTGTTCAAAAATTAATTACAAATGCGAAATATGGAAATAAAGAGATTTTACCAGAATTACATGTGATACAAGAAGGCTCTCTAAGTGGATTTATAAGCATTAATCCAAGATGGTCTGGATTTAAAGCCAGAGACTACTTTGAAGCATCTCAAAGCGTCCTTAAACCGGCAAATATGAATGTACCTGATACAATTACTGCTTCCGCCGGTTCCTTCGATTTAAGAGACTATGAAGTTGCCAGAGGACAATTTTTCTCCTCTGTTGGTCGGATTTCTGTTTCTTTTTCATATAAACAGATCTCTTTTAACAAAGATGCTATACGGAAATTTCCAAACATAAAATTTGTCGAACTGCTAATACACCCAAGCTCAAAACTACTTGCTATCCGACCATGTTCCTCTGAAACAAAAAATAAAGTGCAGTGGTCACGTCTCAAAGATGGTCAACTTATTCCAAAACCAATTTCCGGCGCTGCATTTTTGCCAACATTATACGAGATATTTAAATGGGACAAAAAATGCAAATATAGAATATTAGGAGTTGCCCACCAAAAAGACAATGAAAATGTCCTTATTTTCAACATGGACGATACAGAAATACGAATACCGACAAATACCAACGACGTATCCGCCCTCAACAATAACACGTCTGATACAATATCTGATTCTAAGAGTGTGTTAGCTTATCCTGCCGACTGGATGAATAGCTTCGGTAATAATTACTATACTCAGTCTCAAGCGCCAGAATTAACAGAATTTACAGCGGACAAAAACTGGCAGACTGCTTCAGAAAGTAAACCTTATAAAGAACCCGAGCTACAAACCACTCCCAAAGAAACCATTATACAAAATATAAAGAATATTATTACAGAAATTAAAGGAGACACCCAATGAGCGAGCAACCTATAAATCAATGGAATATGACTACAGAACCTTCTGATATGATGAAAATCAACACACCTATGCCAATAACAGTCGCACCCAGCCCCTCAAATCAAATGGAAGTCATTGACGATGATTCTTTCAGCTATGACGGTTATCAAGTTGTACGTGGCGAATTCTTCGCTCATATTTACGAACCTTCGTTTACGTTTAATAACTACAAGGTATCTGTAAATACCGCCTGCATAAAAAAACTACCCGATGTCGAATATGTGCAAATATTAGTCAATCCCATTGAAAAAAAACTGGCTGTCCGTCCCTGTCGAGAAGAAGAAAAAGACTCTTTTCGTTGGTGTTCCTCTGGAAAAAAGCGTTCGCCAAAACAAATCACCTGTCGAATTTTCTTTGCTAAAGTGATATCTCTCATGGACTGGAATCCTAATTATCGGTACAAGATTCTCGGCAAACTAATTCGTTCTGGCAATGAAATACTGTTCATTTTCGATTTAACTTCACCTGAAATATTTCCTCGTACACTAAAAGACAATGGAACTGTAACCACTGCTAGGACACCTTCTTATCCTGAAGAATGGAAGAATCAGTTCGGTATTCCAGTGGAAGAACATCAAAAATCAATGCAAGTCAATATATTTGAAGGCTACGCAGTATTTGACATACAAGAAAAGAAGAAGGCAACTGATAAATCCATAGAAAAAGCAAAAGAACCATCAACAACAGAAAGTGAGGAAAAATCCTATGAACAACAAACACTCTTCCCATCCACTAATATGTATTGACTTTAAAAAGAATCGTATACGAATCCACCGCAATACACTCCGTCAAATTGGTAACCCAGAATATATTCAACTTCTTGTTAATCCTGATCAAAAAATGATAGGTATAAAGGCTAGTTGTGCAGAGGATAAATTGGCACATAAAGTTAAGGATTATTTTGTCATCAATGGTAACAGTTATGAATTGTACAGCCGAGAATTACTATATTCACTTTCCCAGCTTAACCTTTCTTGGGAGAAATTTAACATTTTTCGTTTAGAAGGCAATATTTACCCAGATAAGAAAATAGCTCTATTTTCCATGGATAACATCATCACAAAACTGCCACAACCAGAATTCAAATCAGAAATAATGGGAGATGAGTATGCGCAATTATAGTATATATACATTAAAAACAAAACTAGAATTCACCAATTTGTATCAATATCTCAGTGAAAAAGATTATAAACAACTTGAACAACAGATATTATGTCATTCCTATCACACCCCAATCTGCACATGGAATGGTATTGTCATTAATGGTATAGAAGCGTATGAATTATTTCGTAAACACAGTATTCCTTTCCGAATAAAAAGACTCCATTTTTCCAGTAAAGAAGATGTAATTTCATGGATATGTACTGACCAACTTAAACGAGAGGATTTAACCAATATCAATAAAAAATACCTGATTGGGAAAAAATATGATGCTGAAAAAATTTTAGTTTCAAGACAACTTTCATCTACGAATAAATCTCATATTTCCGGTGCAAGCATCGCAGCGAAAAAAATATCCGAAGAATGTAATGTAGCAATGGCTACCGTTTACAAATATTCTGCTTACAGTAGTGCACTAGATATAATTGATGAAAAAGTTCCCGATTTTGTCAAACGAGTTCGTTCTGGTCAGCTCTGGATTTCCCAAGCTAATATTATTGAGCTTTCAGGATTATCAAAAGAGCAGCTTTTAAGCCTAAATAACTACCTTCTTGCCGAAAAGATAGAACATCTCAGTTATCATGATATGAAAAGGGAATTACTATGGAATAATTACGCCAAACCGATGTTAAGGAAAGAATCTTCCGTTTCTATTCCTTCAATACGCAACCTGCCACAATTTGATCCAGATGCGGAAATTGCAAGTCTTACATTGACGATTCCCTCGTGGAACAGTTCTATCGAAAGAGTATTAAAAGTTTCAGATTTTAAAATTGCATCTGATACAGCAAAATATAAGCTTAAATATCAGCTTATGTGCCTAATATCAACAACAAATAATATTTTAAAAAAATTGGAGGAAATATAATTATGGATGGAAATACCGAAGATTTACAAAAGTTTGTTCCCCAAGTGCATTTTGAGCAAATACCTATTAAAAATTTATGTTCAAATCAAGATTATCAACGTAATCTTTCCATCAAACACGTTCAGCGTGCTGCAGCTAATTTTGACCTTTATCAGATAAACCCTGTAAAAGTAAGTAGACGTGATGGGATAAATTATGTGTTCAACGGACAACACACTATAGAGATTGTTGCTCTCGTCTCTGGATCAAGAGAAACTCCTGTCTGGTGTATGGTTTATGATGATCTTGTTTACACCCAAGAAGCAGATATTTTTGCAAATCAGATGAAATATGTCAAATCGTTATTACCTTATGAAATATTCATGGCTAATATTGAAGCTGGTAATGATAGAGAACTTATTATTCGTGACCTTGTTGAATCATATGATCTCACTATTACTTCTTCCTCTCGCCCCGGAGGTATATGTGCTGTATCCACTTTAATTAATATCTATGAAAAATATGGTTTTCACACTCTTGATCGTGTTTTACGCCTTTGTGTTGCCACATGGGAAGGTGCGCCTATGTCCTTTAGTTCCAATATGCTTAATGCTATTGCCCGTTTGGATAATGCTTATGGAGAAACAATGAAAGATGACACCTTTAAAGAAAAAGTTGGGCGTGTCTCTGTCAGAGAAATCAGTCGTACTGCCAGAGAACGTCGTGCCGGTTCATTAGGATTCGCAGAAGCTCTTTTACTAGAATACAATAAAAAATCCAAGTATTCACTTCCTTTTGAGAAATTATACACTCATAAAACACCCAAAAAAAGAGAACCATCAACTGAAGATGAATCCGGTCAAAGTTCCACTCCAGAAGGTCAGTTAGATTTATTTTCTACGGATCAAGAGAATACTCAGGCTCTGCCAAACGAATAGCGCAGAGCCTTCAGCCTTTATTCTATCCATACTTTCAAAAGAACACCATGCTTTAAGGCTCTCTTTCATGCAATCACTATGTTATCTTATCCCAAATTCATCATCCGCTCCATCCGCCACCTTATATATGAATACCCATTCCAAATATTTGCTTTTACCGGATACTCTTTCCTGTAAACAAATACAGTGTGATATTTAACAAAATGTGTTCTACACCAATTATGTATATCTTTCATATATATGTTATTTATACCATTCACCCACTGTTCTAAAGACCATATGTCTTTATCTGACACTAACTCCATTATGAACAGTACATTATAATATTGAATGACACCTACTCTCTTCCGTTCCTCTATTAACCTTTTACACAATAACCTATACTTAATGTTCATATCGTTCCTATGTCTCTCCCTCTAATCTATATTTTCCATCCTTATATACATTATATATATAATTATTATATAGTACATATAATGGCCTGAATCATATCTATTGTCTCTTCCCCTCGCACTTCTCCCACAATCACCCGATCTGGCCGCATCCGCAAACTGGCCTTGATCAGATCTCTGATTGTTATCTCATGGTCTCCCTGTGTATTGCCTTTTCTCGCCTCCAGACGCACCAGATTGTCCACTCCGCGGATCTGCAGCTCTGCGTTATCCTCAATAGTGATAATCCTCTCATCTTTTGGTATATAATTAGAAAGTGCATTTAAAAATGTGGTCTTTCCCGAACCGGTCCCTCCACTGATAAAAATATTGTATCCAGACTTCACCAGCTTCTCCAGAAAATGTACCGCCTCCTCCGTTACGGCTCCCCAGGCAATCAACTGCTCCATTTCGATTGGATGTACCGGAAACTGACGCACCGTAATAATCGGTCCGTTCAATGCTATCGGAGGCAATACCATACTGACCCTTGCTCCATTTTCCAGTCTGGCATCTACAATTGGTACTGTAGCATTTACTATTCGGTTACTTTTTGCTGCAATACTCTGCACCAGATCCTCGATCTTTTCCCTGTTCTGGAATCCTTTTTCCCATTTTCGAATGTGCCCCTTCTCTTCAATGAAGATTCCATCCAGACCATTTACCATGATCTCTGTCACCTGATCGTTATCTACCAGTTCCTGCAAAATATCCAGCTTTCTGACTGCATTAAAAAGCTCTGTTCTAAGCTGTGCCCTCCTTTTCAGACTGTAATAGTGTCCACTGCTTTTCTCCATTAGCAGACGGTCAATCTGTTCGCAAATTTCCTCATCCTTCAATTCTCTGGACGTATCCAGCCGGTTCATCAACTTTTGCTGTAATTCTGCAAACTCTGTCTGTTCTCTGTTCATGTTTTATTCCTCACTGCGCAGTAATGTCCTGACATAATTTCCCATCTCTCCGTTTACCAGTTGCTCCAGAGCATATTCTCCCTGCGATGCAGGTTCAGCAAACGGCAGCTGAAGATATGATGTTTCTTTTAAGATTTCTTCACAGTCCATCTCTTTTAGCAGCTTTTCATAATGCGTCACTTTCGCTTTTGCCACCACCCCTTCGCAAATCGGACTGTAGATTTTTGTACAGGCTGACAGCAGCGGAAGCTGTTCTTCCACTGCTCCATCCAGATCCAGAATAACCGTCTCATAACCACCCAGCGAAGTCACGGCCTCCAGCAGACGCATCCACTCTTCCTGCCCTACTTCACGCAGATCTCCTGCTGAATAGGCCGGCGGTATATAAGCCATATTTCCCAGATGCTGCACAATGGCCTGAACCTTAAAAATTACATTTCCCTTATTCTGTCGTACAAAATACATTACATCCGTAATGTCCGCTCCGTAGTCCTGTCCAGTCAGTGTCGGGAAACCTGCACATTCCTCTAAATTCAGATACAAAACAGGCTGCTTTTTCGCAAGTATCTGTCCAAGAGTCAATGCGAAACAAGTCTTTCCACACCGTTTTACCGGAGAATAAATGCCGATGATCTGCGCATTACGCTTCATAAAATATGGCACCTGTCCATTCGTGTCACTGGCATAAAAATTCATCACCTCAGCCACCAGATTATTCGATGACTGGTACTTATAGACGGTAGGATAATCCACATACTGTGGTGCCACCTCACCCTCTGAAAGCATAACAATTCGGTTAATATTCATATTACTGATTTCCTCACACATCATTCTGGATGAAATCAGCAGCAATTCCACACGATTTTCCCTCGTAAATTCCCGCAGACTTTCAATTCCTGAAAATACCAGAATCTCAAAAGGTATGTGTTGTTTCTCCGTAATATAGTTCATCAGCCTGCAGGCATACGTAGCCTCCAGATCACATATTGCAAAATTAAGTTTCTTCAAATCCATCCTCCTGTTACCAGCAAACTTCCCAGGAATATTGGCAGTGACATATGCAGATATGCAGGATTCTCCGTTTCTGCAATATATGGCTCCCAGACCCCTGTGCTAATATATTTTTTTACATAATGAATCAATAGATATAGACGTTTTTTTAAGATACGATATTTGATAATCACTGCCAGAGAAATCATAGCAGCAATCAGAAATGAAACGCAGATACACTTCAGACTTCGTCTCGGATCCAGAAATCCTCCGATCACCATAAAATACTTCAGGTCTCCAGATCCAAGCATTTTAAAATAATGCAAAATTCCCAACACAATTACCGGTGTAATGGCCCCCGCTAAAAAATCGAATATCCCGGGTGGCCCATTGGCACTCCATTGCCATGCTAATGCAGCCAGAAATCCAGTTCCTGTCAACTGGTTCGGAATACGCCGGGAATAAAAATCCCAAAGAACAGCCAGACCACCAATGCTGACCAGACAAACAATTCTCATATATCCTCGTCTCCTTTTTCGAATAAAATGATTTGGATGTCAAAACACCAGGGTTACAACTTCATTGTCTGTTATGCTTTTGTAAAAGTGAATTCATTGTCGATATGACAGATACTTATCAGAATCGGTAAGTGATGTTATTATATATAATATGTTTTTGTTTGTCAATAGCATGTTGCATATTTTTGCAAAAATTATGCTGCTGACCATGTCTGGCCAGCAGCATCTTCTGTCTATTTCAAAAATTCTTCAATCTCTTTTCTTGTTGCATTTACACTTCCCTGTGCAAAGAATGGCTTTCCACCTCCACGGCCATTCAGTACTGTGTTGAATTCTTTCACAAGTACACGCAGATCTCCGTCTTTTTCACCCATAGCATACTTGTAACCATGTTCGTCGTCTCCGGAGCAGACAACGCAGCGGCCCTCACAGGTCTCCATAATTTCTGCTGCCAGCTTTCGGACACTATCTGCCGCCAGGTCTTCTTCAAAAAGCAGTACACTGCCACTGCCCTCATACTGTTTTGCCATATTCTGGAACAGTTTCTGTTCCAATGCTCCCATCTGGAACTGCTGATCCATCTGTGTTTTCTTCAAATGTTCTACTGCTTCTGCTGTCTCCATCGGCTTCGCTGACAGTGCTACCGAAATCTGCTGATTCTGCCTGCAAATCTCTGCCACATAATCCATGGCTCTTCTTCCTGAAAGCATCTCCATTCTCATGCCGCCTTTAAACTTCTGCAGAGAAATCAGTTTAATCAGACCGATTTCCCCTGTATAACTGACATGCGTTCCACAGCAGGCACACACATCTGCATTTGGGAAGGTTACAATACGCACCATGCCATGCAGTTCTTTTTTACTGCGGTATTCCACAGCTTTTACTTCTTCTTCGGTATAAGAGGTGATATCTACCTTCTCATTAGCCCAGACTCTTTCGTTTGCTGCCCGTTCGAATTCTTGCATATCTTCCACAGTGAACTCACCGTTAAAATCAATGGTTACGGTATCCTTTCCCATATGGAATCCCACATTATCATAACCAAATTTCTGATGCACCAGACCGCTGACAATATGTTCCCCGGAATGATTCTGCATCAGGTCAAATCTTCTCTCCCAATCGACAGTTCCTGTTATCTTTCTTCCCACTTCCAGTGGTTGTCCACAAAAATGAAGAATTTCCCCATCTTTTTCGTGGGTATCTGTCACTTCTACTGTCTGATCAGCACACTGAAGAATACCAGTATCTCCTGGCTGACCGCCGCCTTCCGGATAAAAGGCACTGCGATCCAGAATCACTTCATATCCCTTTTTTCCTTCCCGACAATCTGTTACTGTTGCTTCGAATGTTTTCTGATATGCATTTGCGTAAAATAATTTTTCAGTCATGTTCTTCCTCCAGATAAATACGGATTGTTTCAAACTCCAGTCCATTTCCTCCGTAATAAAACTTGATATAATGATTTCCTGCCATGAGCACATCCAGATTCCGATCAATCTCCAGCCAGCCGCCTTCACTTCCCTGCACTGATACCATTGTCTTCAGGGTATTGTTGCAATATACCGTAACCGGTATCTGTGCCAGTCCGCCAAGATCTGAGCGCAGTTTCATATGAATCCGGTAACTTCCTTTTTTCTTCAAATGAATGCCGAACACGTCTGCGTTCCCAGACTTCGGATGAAGCAGGTCTCCGGAAATAAGTATACTGCCATTTTCTTCTTCGTCAAGATTTTTCAGATCAGATGCCAGCACATCTCCATCTTCTTTCCTGTTCATGGCATCCAGCTCTTCCTGACAGATCCTTCCGTTCATATGCAGAAGTGCCGGACTTCTTAATAAAAATCCCAAAATATTTTCCGCATTCCTCTGCAATTCCCCGCAGGTCAGCCAGCCACATTCCAGCTGCTTTTGCATATCATCTTCCTCCATGCTGGCTTTTGCATCAGAAGTCACCATAAAAATGTCATTCTGTGCTGCTGCCATCGGCGCACGCATTGTCTTATCTGCGGTCATTCCCTCATAATTGGCCATTGCCCACCAGTCAGTCATTACGATCCCGGAAAATCCCCATTCTTTTCGCAAAATAGTGGTGCACAGATCATAACTTCCAGCAGTCCACACCCCATTTACCGGACCATAAGTGGTCATTACAGACCATGCTCCTCCTTCTTTTACTGCAATCTCAAATCCCTTCAGATAGATTTCTCTTAAAGCACGTTCCGATACCACACTATTTGCCCTGCTTCGAGCCGTTTCCTGATTATTGGCACAGAAATGCTTGATCGTTCCGGCAATCTGATGTTTGGCCATTCCTCTTACCTGTGCTGCTGCTATTTTCCCGGTAAGATATGGATCTTCCGATATATATTCAAAATTTCTTCCATTCAATGGATGGCGGTGAATATTAATGCCAGGTCCCAGAAGGGAATCTATCTTATTCAGGCGAATCTCCTGTCCCACCATCGTATATAATTCTTCTACCAGTTTCTCATCAAATGTGCATCCAAGCGCTGTTCCGTTTGGCAGTGAAAATGCTCTGGTTCCACAATCCATACGAATGCCGGATGGTCCGTCCGCACAGCATGCCGCCGGTATGCCAAGTTCCTGAAGATGCTCTGTTACGCCTCCAAAAGCCGCAGCTGTTCCTGCTGTGACCTTCGGACTGCACATACCTTCTCCGCGAAAGATTGCTGTTAAATCTTCCTCTGATAACTGCGCTGTGAACGCATCCAGTGTTATTTTTCCGTCCAGTACATCTATCAGCTTCCATCCCTGATCTCCGGTAATCTTCAACCCCTCCGGTCGCTCTTTTCTTCGTCTCTCTTCCTGGTCAACTGTACGTACCGGCACCTCTTCCCAGGTAAGCTGATATCCATCTTTCTCTTTTTCCGGTTTCATTCTCTGAAAAACAGACACCGGTGCCATAGCTTCCTGAAGCTGTTCTGCCACCTGGGCTTCCAGATGACATTCCCCGGCATAAGCTGCACTTCTTACATCACTTCCTATATAGAATCTATAAGTTCCCTGCTCCAGTACATAAGCAGAACGATTTCCCGTCACGCCGCCGTCATCATAAGAAGCCAGATCATATCCGGTAATTTCGATCATTTTACTTACGCTCTCACCTGGCTGCAGTTTCTCTGTTTTAAAGAAATATACCAGTCGGCGCAGTGGATTTCCCAGCTTTCCCTGTGGTACCTGTGCATAACATTGTAGAACCTCCCGGCCTGCGCATTCACCGGTATTGGTTACCCTTGCTTCCAGTCTGATCTTTATCTCTCCATTCTTCTCCCGGATCCGGGAAATCAGTTTTCCTTCTATAGAAAACGTAGTATAGGACAGGCCATATCCAAATGGATACTGTACTTTTTCTTTTGCAAAAGTTTCAAAATAGCGATAACCTACATATATATCTTCCTGATATACATTCTCCGTTTCGCTTCCAAAACAGCTATCAGAAGGATAATCACTGATCTTCTTTGCAATCGTATCTGTCAGCCTTCCGGAAGGATTCACTTTGCCCATCAGCACATCTGCCGCCGCATGTCCTCCTTCCTGTCCTCCCTGCCAGACATAGAGCACCGCCTGTGGATGATATCGTTCCACCCAACTCATGTCCATGATATTTCCGGTATTTAATACTACAATACTGCGGCGGTTTCTCTGGCATACCTGCTGAATCAGCTGTTCTTCTTCCTTCGTCAGTCGATATCCGCCAGGTGCGTCTGTATTATCCTGATCTTCTCCAGCTGTTCTTCCAATCACGATCAGTGCTGCATCTGCCTTTTCTCCACAGGCCAGCATCTCTTCTGTAACCGGCATCTCCTCTTGCGACCATGGCACTTTCCCCCATCCTTCGCCTTCATCAAAAGGATGTTTTTCTATCCAGCTTCGATAGATTTCTTCCAGTTTTTCATCCAGATTCAGATTCTCCTTTTTTAGTGCATCCAGAATTCCATCTACTTTCCCGGTGTTCACCAGACCTCCTGAGCCAAGCCCGCTTTTATAATAAGTAAATGCGATTCTGCCATATACGGCAATTCGTTCTTCTTTTTCCAATGGCAGTGCATGGTTTCTGTTTTCCAGAAGTACACATCCCTCTGCCGCTGCCTGTCTGGCAAGTTTCTGATAGTTTTCCATATTTAATCCGAATTGTTTCATAATTTATTTTCCTCATTTCTTATACATATTTACATATTACCAGGTTGCCGTTTTTTCTGCGTTCGCTTTTCCTACGAATTCTATCTTATCTTACCAGCCTCTTTTCTGTCAACTTGTCTTTTTTTCACGAAAGAACTTTAGTATTCATTTTTTCAAATCATCATAATGAATAATTTTCATTGACTTCAAATAATTATTATAGTATAATTTTACTATAACACAAATCACAGACCGACACGGTGATTTGACGACACTTATTTAAGGAGGGCTTTGAAATGAAAAAAGTATTAACCGCGGGTGCAGCTATGGCAATGGTTCTGTCTATGGCATCTATGGGAGCAATGGCAGAAGGTGACGCAGTAGATGTAAACGTAATCGCTGCACAGTACGGTCAGAACACTGCAGACTGGTGGGCAAAGTTTGTAGAAGATTTCAATGCTGACAATCCAGGTATTAACCTTAACGTAGAAGTAGTATCCTGGAATGATATTTACACAGTAGTAAATACACGTATTGCCAACGGAGAAGCTCCTGACGTTCTGAATATCGACGTATTCGCTGATTATCAGGCCGATGATCTGTTACTTCCTATTCAGGATGTGGTATCCGAAGAAACCTACAGCAAAATGTACGATGCTTTCCTTGCACAGTCCGAAGTAGATGGCACTGTATGGGCTATCCCGGATCTTGCTTCCGCACGTGCTCTGTACTACAACAAGGACATTCTGGAAGCCGCCGGCGTAGAAGTTCCTACAACATGGGATGAACTGACCGCAGCATGCAAAGCTATCAAAGAATATGATGACAGCATTTATCCATGGGGTATTGATATGACAACGGATGAAGGTCAGGCAGCATTTGCTTACTACACATGGAACAACGGTGGCGGATTCGTAGATGATGATGGCAACTGGACACTGAACAGCCCTG
Source organism: Muricoprocola aceti (assembly GCF_025567005.1). Classification (NCBI taxonomy): domain Bacteria; kingdom Bacillati; phylum Bacillota; class Clostridia; order Lachnospirales; family Lachnospiraceae; genus Muricoprocola; species Muricoprocola aceti. The sequence continues at coordinate 210,584 of NZ_JAOQKE010000003.1, read as the reverse complement.
AAAATGTAGAAGCGATTGAATACGCTATCAGCCTCGTAAATGACGGTTACACCAACAGCGATCCTGCTAATGATACACGTTACGATCTGCAGGATATGTTTGGTGCCGGCAAGATCGCTATGGTTATCGCTCCAAACAGCTTACCTACTTATATCGCAGATGGTGGAAATGAAGTCAACTACGGTGTAGCTTCTATTCCAAGCAACACTGGCGAATCTGTATCTGCAGGTGTTATGGACCGCTTCATGTGCTTCGACAATGAATACACAGATGAAGAAAAAGCAGCGATCACAACATTCTTCGATTATTTCTATGATGATGACCGTTATACTGACTGGGTAGCTATGGAAGGCTTCCTTCCAGCTACTAAGACAGGTGGCGAAGCTCTTGCAGCCGCTGATCCTGATATGGCAAGCTGGATTGACATTCTTGCAAGCTGCAAGTTCTATCCAACAGCAAAAGCAGAATGGGCAGATGTAAAACAGGGTGTTATCAGCGCAGAACAGAATGTACTCCTTGGTGAGAGCGTTCAGGAGCAGCTGGATAACCTTCAGGCAGAAATCGCAGGTTAAGTCAGAACCATATTTCTGAGAGCAGAAAATGGGCCGGGCTGTTTAGGTCCGGTCCATTTTTTCAGTCCATACATACGAAAAATGTCAGTGACATTTTTATATCACATTAGAAATGAGGTGTTCCTGTGAAGAAAAAATTTCAAAGAATAGAACCATACATCTGGATTCTTCCCAGTGTACTTCTGATGGCGATCTTTATCGTTATCCCTATTGGATTTGTATTTCGCATGTCTTTCAGCAAGATCAGTAAAGCTGGTCTGATCAAAGGCTTCTGCGGTTTTGACAACTTCCATAAGGTACTGAACAGTCCGGTATTTTCCATGGTTCTCAAAAATACAATTATCTGGACTGTAGCCGTTGTAGGATTATCTACTCTTCTCGGCTTCATTCTGGCTATTATTCTGAATAACAACTTTAAAGGGCGCAAAATTGCCCGAGCCGTTGTGGTTTTTCCCTGGGCTACCACTCTGATCGTTCAGGCCAGCATATGGAAGTTCATTATTGATACTGACTATGGAACCTTAAATACGCTTCTTATGAGACTGGGTATTATTGACCATGCCATTAACTGGACCCCGACTGCCGGTGCTTACTTTGCATGGGAAATTGCCTGCGGTATCTTTGTAACCATTCCATTTGTTACATTTACTGTTCTGTCTGGTCTTCAGAGTATTGACGAAGGCTTCTACGAAGCCGCTACCGTAGACGGTGCCAACTACTGGCAAAAAATGTTCCAGATCACCATTCCTCTGGTACGTCCTTCTCTTACCGTAAGTACCGTACTGAATATTATTTATGTATTCAACTCCTTCCCGATTATCTGGACCATCACCAAGGGTGATCCGGCGAACCGGACGGATACACTGGTTACCTATCTGTATAAGCTTGCATTCTACAACGGTAAACAGGGCGATGCCGCAGCAGTATCTGTCATTGGATTTCTGATCCTGTTCATCTGTGCAAGTATTTATATGGTATCTGTATTAAAGAAAGGAGACGACTGATATGGAAAGTACAAAATCCAACAAAAAAATCATATCACGGGTATTTTTATATCTGGTTGTCATCATCATCTGTCTGATTACCTTATATCCGTATTTTGTTACTATCTGTACTGCATTGAAGAGTCGTGCCGAAATTTTCTCTACTTCTGGCACTGTCTTTCCGATTCATGCCATCTGGTCCAACCTGACCGATGTCTGGTCCAAAGCGCCGATGAGCAGTTATATGCTGAATTCTATTCTGATTGCCGGCGGTTCCACTCTTCTGGCCATGCTCTGTGGTATTCCTGCTGCATACGCATTGTCCAGAATGAAGTTCAAAGGCCAGACTGCTTTTCTGGGATTCGTTATTGTCTCCCAGATGTTCGCGCCGGTTGTTCTTCTGATCGGAATCTACAAAGTCATGATGTCGCTGCATCTGACCAACAGTATCGTAGGATTGATCTTTATCAATGCCGCATTTAACCAGGCATTTGCGATCTGGCTGCTGCGTGGTACTTTTATGAGTATCTCCTCTGAAATGGAACAGGCAGCTACCATCGATGGATGCAACCGTGTTCAGGCTCTGATCAAGATCCTGCTTCCAGTTGCAGCACCTGGTATCGTAACGGCACTGATTTTCGTATTTATCAATGCCTGGAATGAATACACAGTAGCACTGACCCTGATCTCCACAGATACCTTCAAGCCACTGACCGTTGGTATTAATATCTTCAACGGTTACAACATGATTGAATGGCAGTATCTGTTCGCAGCTTCTCTGTATGCCATCGTTCCGGTCGTAGTACTGTTCATCGGTATCGAAAAGAATCTGGTCGGCGGCCTTACATCCGGTGGTGTCAAAGGTTAAGCACCTTCCGGGAGAAAGGAGTCCTTTATGGATCATAAAACAACTGCCGGATTATCCCAGGCCTGCTACGGCTTTGCGATTGAAGGCACTTACAAAGACTGTGTTCCTTACGGAAACGGTCATATCAACGACACTTACCTGCTGACTTATCAGCAGGATGACACAGATGTTCCTTACATCCTGCAGCATATGAACAAAACCATTTTTACCGATCCGGAAGCCCTGATGGAAAATATCATCGGAGTAACCAGCTTTCTGAAAAAAAAGATTGCTGCGGCTGGCGGCAATCCCCGCCGCGAGACCCTGGATTTTGTCTTTACTTCCAACGGTAATCCATATTTTATAGACGGATTTGGAGAATACTGGCGTGCTTATCATTATATTGATCAGGTGTATGCGCTGGATCAGGTAAAAAAAACGGAAGACTTTTATCAGAGTGCTCTCTCCTTTGGACGCTTTCAGCAGATGCTGGCAGATTTTCCAGCTGATACCCTGCATGAGACCATTCCAAACTTTCACAACACCGCAGTTCGCTTTGGAGCCTTTGAAAAGGCTGTGGCCGAAGACGTCTGCCATCGTGTGGCAAGCGTGCGGGAAGAGATCCAGTTTGTCAAAACCCGTTTCGATGTAGCATGTGCTCTGTGTGATCTTCAAAGTCAGGGACGGCTTCCGCTTCGTGTCACCCATAATGACACAAAGTCTAACAATGTTCTGATTGATGAAGCAACCGGAAAGGGTCTGTGTGTCATTGATCTGGATACGGTGATGCCAGGTCTGTCAGTGAATGATTTCGGTGATTCTATCCGCTTTGGTGCCAGTACTGCTGCGGAAGATGAAACAGATCTTTCCAAAGTCAGCTGTAGTATGGAATTATATGAAGCCTACGTCAGAGGATTTCTGGAAGGCTGCGATGGACGTCTGACTGACGATGAGATTGCTGCTCTTCCACTTGGTGCCAAGGTTATGACTTATGAATGTGGTATGCGTTTTCTGACAGATTATCTCTCAGGTGATACGTATTTTAAGATTCACCGTCCTGAACATAATCTGGATCGTGCCCGCACTCAGTTTAAGCTGGTGGCTGATATGGAATCCAAATGGTCGCAGATGCAGGCAATCGTTCAGAACTATATTCACAAATAAAGATTATACAAAAGTGAACCAGCTGGTCATCCAACGTCCTGTGGTTCACTTTTTCTGTTTTCTCTTTTCTAGACAAATAACCGTTACAGTGTTAGAATAAAAAAGACTCTGCAGACAGACTTCTGCAGAATATAAAGGAGATTATTATGAACAAACCTACATTAATCATTATGGCTGCCGGTATGGGCAGTCGTTACGGTGGATTAAAACAAATCGATCCTGTAGATGAACAGGGTCATATTATTATGGATTTTTCCATTTACGATGCAGTCCGCGCAGGATTCCGGAAGGTGATCTTTATCATCAAAAAAGAGATCGAGGCAGATTTCAAATCCCGTATCGGTGACCGCATTTCCAAATTAGTAGAAGTTGAATATGTCTATCAGAATCTGGAACTTCCGGAAGGATTTACCGTTCCGGAAGGGCGTGTAAAACCATTTGGTACTGCCCATGCCGTACTTTGTGCACTTCCATATATAGATGGTCCTTTTGCTGTTATCAATGCCGATGACTATTATGGAAGCAAAGCTTATCAGCTGATCTACGATTATCTGACTTCTCACCCGGATGATTCCACTTACCGTTACGCTATGGTAGGATATATTCTGGAAAATACGCTGACAGAAAATGGCCATGTGGCCAGAGGTGTCTGCGTCACAGACAAGGACGGCGTTCTTCAGACCATTCATGAGCGTACACATATCGAAAAACGTGGCGATATCACAGCCTATACCGAAGATGACGGTGCTACCTGGAATGAGATTCCGGCCGGCAGCATTGTATCTATGAATATGTGGGGCTTCCAGAAGAGTCTTATGGAAGAGCTGAAAAAAGGATTTCCTGAATTCTTAAAAGCAAACCTGGATAAAAATCCTCTGAAATGTGAATATTTCCTTCCATTTGCAGTGGATGACCTGATTCAGGAAGGGAAAGCCACCGTTCAGGTATTAAAAACGGATGATAAATGGTATGGTGTCACCTACAAAGAAGATAAAGCATTTGTAGTAAAAGCTATCCAGTCGCTGAAAGATTCCGGCCTATATCCTCAGAAACTCTGGGAGGAGCAGTAAATGAACCAGGAAACCTTAGCCGCAGGAAGACAGGAAGCCATCTCGGGATTTGATATCCCTGGATGTTTTCTGGACTGCCGTCCATGTGGGAATGGCCACATTAATGATACTTTTATCATGGAATTTGAAGAAGATGGTCAGATTCGTCGTTATTCTCTTCAACATATGAACCGCACAGTTTTTACGGATCCGATTGCACTGATGGAAAATATTCTCCATGTGACAGACTATTTAAAAGAACAGATTCTGGAACAGGGAGGTGATCCACAGAGAGAGACACTGGACTTCGTACATGCCAGAACCGGTGAACCATATTTTGTAGACAGCTACGGTGAATACTGGCGAGCTTATCATTTTATTGAACATGCCTATGCTCTGGAAGAACTCAGTGGCCCGGAAGATTTTTACGAAAGTGCTGTTGCCTTCGGCCATTTTCAGAAAATGCTGGCTGCTTTCCCGGCTGACAGTCTTCATGAGACTATTGTCGGTTTTCATGATACCAGATCCCGTTTTGCCACCTTTGAAGAGGCCGTGAAAAAGGATGTATGTCAGCGCGCTTCTGGTGTTGCAGAAGAAATCCAGTTCGTGAAAAGCCGTTATGATGTAGCCTGTGTGCTTGGTGATCTTCTGGAAAATGGTACACTTCCACTTCGTGTTACACACAATGATACAAAGTCTAATAATGTCCTGATTGACGAAACTACTAAAAAAGGGCTATGCGTGATTGATCTGGATACGGTCATGCCAGGACTTGCTGTAAATGACTTTGGTGATTCCATCCGTTTTGGTGCCAGCACCGGTGCGGAGGATGAGAAAGATCTCTCCAAAATATCCTGTGATCTGGGACTATTTGATGTCTACACAAAAGGCTTCGTTGAAGGCTGCGAAGGAATTCTCACAAAAGAAGAAATCGCCTGCCTCCCTCTGGGTGCCAAGGTGATGACCTACGAATGTGGCATGCGTTTCCTGACGGATTATCTTTCCGGCGATGTTTATTTCAAGACAGATTATCCTACCCATAATCTGGATCGTGCCCGTACACAGTTCAAGCTGGTAGCAGACATGGAAGAAAAATGGGAAGAGATGCAGCGTATTACCCAAAAATATATTTTATAATTTTTTTCTTTTTATTTCATGGGCAGTTTATGCCCTGATATTGACTTTTTACCGCATTTCACGTTACTATAAATGCCAGAAACATTCTTAAATAGATTTTAGGAGAAACGTGAATATGTCAAAACTTATTGGAATCGATTTAGGCACTACCAACTCCTGCGTAGCCGTAATGGAAGGCGGAGAAAGTGTCATTATCCCTAACGAAAGCGGCAACAGAACCACACCTTCTGTTGTCGCTTTTACAAAAACAGGAGAACGTCTGATTGGCCAGGCAGCCAAACGTCAGGCTGTCGTAAATCCAGATCGCACGATCAGTTCTATCAAGCGCCATATGGGCACTGATTATCATGTAACCATTGATGGGAAATCCTATTCTCCTCAGGAGATCTCAGCCATGATTCTTCAGCAGCTGAAGAACGATGCCTGTGATTATCTCGGGGAAGAAGTCACGGATGCTGTGATTACGGTACCTGCTTATTTTACAGATGCACAGCGCCAGGCTACCAAAGATGCAGGCACCATCGCAGGACTGAACGTACAGCGTATCATCAACGAACCTACTGCTGCTGCTCTGGCTTATGGCATTGACAAAGAAGCGCCGCAGAAGATCATGGTCTTCGACCTGGGTGGCGGAACCTTTGATGTCTCCATCCTGGATATCAACAGCGGTGTCATCGAAGTGCTGGCCACCGCCGGTAACAACCACCTGGGCGGCGATGATTTTGACCAGGCACTGGTGGATCATTTTGTCTCCGAGATTAAAAAAGAATACAAATGTGATGTTCGAAAAGATATTGCAGTTCTGTCCAGGTTAAAAGAGGCTGCAGAGACTGCAAAGATTGACCTGAGTTCCATGACAGAAACTACCGTCAATCTACCATTTCTGACCCAGACTAAAAACGGTCCTGTTCATTATGAAAGTTCTATGACCCGCGGACTGTTTGACTATCTGACTTCTCATCTGGTGGCCCAGACCATGGATCCTGTTCGCCAGGCAATAGGCGATGCTGGACTGACCCCCGCAGATATTTCCAAAGTACTTCTGGTGGGTGGATCAAGCCGTATTCCGGCTGTTCAGGAATCCATTCGCAAATTCATGGGAAAGGAGCCATTTAAGGGGATTAACCCAGACGAATGTGTCGCAATGGGAGCTTCCCTTCAGGGCGGTGTTCTGGCAGGTGAAGTGACCGGGCTTCTGCTTCTGGATGTGACTCCGCTTTCTCTTGGTATTGAGACCGTAGGTGGCGTCTATTCCAAAATTATTGACCGTAATACCACCATCCCGATTACCAAAAGTCAGATCTATACCACCGCAGCCAGCTTCCAGACTACGGTAGATATCAAGGTATTTCAGGGCGAACGCCAGATGACCAGAGACAATAAACTAATCGGTGAATTTCATTTAAAGGACATTAAACGAGCTATGCGAGGTGTCCCACAGATTGAGGTTACCTTTGCCATTGATGCCAACGGAATTGTCAATGTATCTGCGAGGGATCTGGGAACTGGAAAGAGTCAGGAGATCACCATTACCGCTTCTTCCAATCTGAGCAAGGAAGAGATCGACCGCGCCGTATATGAGGCCAGGATGTATGAAGAAGAAGATCAGAAGCGTCGTGAAGCCGCAGGACAGAAAAAACGGCCATGGCGAAAAAAGAAGGAGTAAGTATTTCTTATGTTCGGATATATATTAGCAAATATGGAGCAACTCATTCCTGAAGACCGATATCGTTATCAATCCTATTACTGTGGTCTGTGCAGAGCGCTGGGGGATCGGCACAACGCTCTCTGCCGAATGACACTGACCTATGATATGACCTTTCTTGCCCTGTTTCTGTCCGCTGTATATGATGCTCCCGAGGCTTTGAAAGATCAGAAATGCCGTATTCATCCATTCAAAAAGCAGCAATATCTGAAAAGTGAGATCCTGGACTATGCTGCAGACATGAATGTGGTGCTGTCCTACTATAATATGTTAGATGACTGGAATGACGATAAGAATCTGTTAGCACTGGGAGAAGCCCGTCTTTTTGAAAAAGAATGCAAAAAGGCTGAGGCTGCCCACCCAAGACAGTGTCAGATGATTCAGCAAAAACTGAAGGAACTTTCCAAAATTGAAAAAGATAACATACTGATCCCAGATATCCCTGCCAACTGCTTCGGCGATCTGATGGGAGAACTCTTCGTGCCTTTTGAAGATTCCCTGAACGTGCGTCTCCGCACCTTCGGCAAAGCGCTGGGAAAATACATCTATATCCTGGATGCCTGCATGGATTTGAAAAAAGATTTAAAAAAACAGAGCTATAATCCACTTGTGATCTGTCAAAAAACAGAATTTGATGATATACTGCATATGTTGATGTCTGATGTTGTATCATCTTATCAGGCTCTGAATTTCCAAAAAGACCGTGCCATTATCGAGAACATCCTGTTTTCCGGAGTTCTCATTAAGTACGAGTTATACAAAAAGAGGGGTGTAAAGAAAAAATGACACAGGATCCTTATGAGGTACTTGGCGTACCGCGTGGTGCCTCTGAAGAGGAAGTCACAAAAGCATATCGTAAGCTGGCAAAGAAATATCATCCGGATCTGAATCCAGGTGATGAAGAAGCTGCTAAAAAAATGAGTGAAATCAATGCCGCTTATAATCAGATAAAAAATGGAACAGCTGGAAGTTCCTCTTACGGGAACAGTTCTTCCTACGGAAGCAGTTCTTCTTATGGTGGAAGTTCTTCCTACGGTGGCCGCTCCTATGGAGGCGGTTCCTATCAGGGCGGTTCCTATGGCAGTGGATCTTATGGTGACGACCCATTTGGCAGTTTCTGGGAAGCCTTTGGTGGATTTGGCGACTGGTCGCAGCAGCAAAACAACAATTCCGGTCAGCCTTCTCCATTTGATACGGTTCGCCACTATATCCGCAATCACTGTTATGACGAAGCGCTGCATGTGCTAAGTACCATTTCCAACAGAACTGCTGAGTGGTATTTTTTAAGTGCGATTGCCAACTACAACAATGGCAATCAGGTCACAGCTTTGTCTCACATCAAAACAGCTGTTCAGATGGAACCGAACAATACCCAATACCGTCAGCTGCTGAATCAGATACAGTCTGGTGGACGGGTCTTTACAGAACAAAGTCAGAACTTTGGTGGAACCTTCCATACCACGCACAGCTGCTGCTGGTATTATATTGTGATCAATCTGTTCTGTATGCTGTGTGGTGGCGGTGGCTGCTGTGGTTTCCGCAATTATGGAAGCTACTACAATACCACACCAAACAACAGCTATTATTATAATGTACCAAATAATAATTCCTCACATTCCAGTGTCGGGGAATCTGCAATGGGTAATCCGGCTCAGATTGATCCGGAAGAATATTTGTAAGGAGGATTCGTTATATCATGAATAAATTAAAAGATACTTTGAATCGCTTTCTTCAAGGGCGTTACGGCATGGATCAGCTTGGTCAGGCATTATTTGTTGTCTATCTTGCCTTTTTCGTACTGAACCTGGTGACACGCAGCAGTATTTTCTACACACTGGGACTGATCGTTGTGATCTTTTTCCTGTATCGCTGTCTGTCCAGGAACTTTGAAGCCAGACAGAAAGAAAATAATTATTACATGGACCAGTACAATAAAGCTGCCCGCTTTTTCCGTCTTCAGAAAAGAAAATGGCAGGACCGCAACACTCACGTATACCGCAAGTGCCCGTACTGCCATACAACGATTCGTCTTCCAAAAGTAAAAGGAAAACATATCACTAACTGTCCAAAATGTCACAAAGATTTTGAAGTGAAAGTGTAAACCATTGGGGACGGTGTTTTCTGGCTCTTAAGAGCCAGAAAACACCGTCCCCATCGGCTTAGAATGGATTATAGAACCTGCTTCCATTCTGGAAGGTAAGTATCAGTGCTCCCACACTGAACACCACTAAAAAGATCATAACCGCATAATCGGCTGTCTTCAGTGGTCTTCCGGAATACCAGGTTCTTTTTTTATGCAATCCAAATCTCCTCAGTTCCATTGCATTGCTGATGGTATCGATTCGCTCCATACCAGTGAAGATCAATGGCAGCAAAATGGTCGCTGTGTTTTTGATTCGCGAAAACAGGGATGCTTTAGAAGACATCTCAATTCCTCTGGCTGCCTGGGCGTTTTTTATCCGTGTAAAATCTTCCTGCACATCCGGAATGTAGCGGAGCGCAATCGCAACAGAATAGCCCACATGATACGGTATTCCAATGCGGTTCAGTGAAGCTGCAAATTCACTCGGATTTGTTGTGCAGATGAACATCAGCACTGCCGGAGCCACAGTGAAATACTTGATCATGATATTGAATTCATAGAACAACTGCTCTTTTGTCATGTAATAGGACCCAAATAAATGTCCCAGTTCTGTTCTGCTTCCATAGATCTTACATCCCTGAAAAGGCGAGAAAAAGAATACCATCACCAGGTTCAGACACAGAAACAGAAGGATGAATTTAAACACTGTCCCTACCTGCTTCCAACTGATTCTGGACATTCGGAAGATGATCACACTGAGTACCAGCATTACCAGTAATACCCTGGTATCATAAGTAATCATACTGACTACCGACCAGAGAAGAAAGAACAGCAACTTCGTGACACCGGTCAGTTCGTCAATCCAGGTATCTTTTTGTTCATACTTCAGAATTGTGGACATCTCTTCTCTCCTTTCTCTCATACTGGATAAATCGCTCTACAAAACCAGAAACATCTGTAATTCCACATTTTACTGCCAGATCGTACAGCGAAGTCTTTTTCAGATTCGCCTTTTGCGCCAGTTCCTCATTGGTAAGGATCGCTGCCGGCGTATCGTCTGCCAGGATCTGCCCATCTGCCAGTACTATGGCACGGTCAGTATACTCCAGCATCAGATGCATATCATGGGTAATCATCATAATGGTAATCCCCGCTTCCTGATTCAGCCTCTTCAGGAATTCCATAATCTCTGTATAATGCCGGTAATCCTGCCCGGCTGTCGGTTCATCCAGAATCATCATCTCAGGCTCCATTACCAGAATAGATGCAATGGTCACACGCTTTTTCTGACCAAAACTTAATGCTGAGACTGGCCAGTTCCGCATCTCATAGAGTCCGCAGATCTTCAATACCTGATTTACCCGCTCTTTGATCTCCGCTTCCGGGATCTGACGAATGACCAGACCTAATGCCACTTCATCAAAAATCATTGGTTTCGAGATCATCTGATTCGGGCTCTGCATCACAAACCCAATCTTCTCTCCCCGTTCTTTGATGCTCCAGTTCTTCATATCCTGACCACGATAGATCATATGTCCTTCTGTCGGTGTCAGGAAACCACAGATCAGGCTTGACATCGTAGACTTGCCCGCTCCGTTCTTTCCAACGATGCTCAACATCTCGCCTTTTTTCACCTGAAAACTGATATTCTGAAGTACCTGTTGTCCTGGCAGATAACCAAAACCTACCTGTTGAAGCTCCAGCAGTGTTTCGCCTTCCTGATGACGTGACTGCACCGGTGCTTCCTGATACCATTTCTGTGCTTTTCCTTCCATACCAGTCAGGTCAAAGGTCTCCACATGCTGTGGCTTACGCTCCTCCAGCACCGGTATATTCATATATTTACATGCAGTCAGATACAATGGTTCACGGATTCCTTCCGCTTCCAGAACAGACGTGGTAAGCAGAGCATCCGGCGTCATATCCGCTGCTATTTTTCCATCTCCAATCACAATAATACGATCTACATCCCGATAAAGCACATCTTCCAGACGATGCTCAATAATCACAATTGTTGTATGATCATTTTTTTGAATCCGGTCAATCAAATCAATGGTTCTTTTTCCACTGGCCGGATCCAGATTCGCCAACGGCTCATCAAACAACAGGATCTCTACCCGGTCAATCATGACCCCTGCCATAGACACTCTCTGCTTCTGCCCTCCGGAAAGTTCTCCTGGTGCATGATCCAGCAAATCTTCCAAATCCAGTTCTTGCGCAGTCTTTTCCACACTCTGATGCATTTCTTTCTGTGAAGTACACTCATTTTCTAATGCAAAGGCAATATCTTCTGCAACGGTCAGCCCGATAAACTGTCCGTCCGTATCCTGCAATACCGTTCCCACCAGCTTCGACATGCCGAAAATGCCTTCTTCTCTCGGATCTTTTCCTTTGATCTTCAGAGACCCGCTGCATTCTCCCGGATACGAAAAAGGCACCAGCCCATTGAGACAATGGGCCAGTGTCGATTTACCGGAACCTGACGGGCCAACGATCAGTACCTTTTCCCCTGGATAAATCTTCAGATTAATGTTCTTCAGGGTCGGTTCTTTCTGGGCACGATATTTAAATGAATAATCCTTAAATTCTATAATCGGTTCCATATGTGTTTATTCCTAATCTTCTTTTGACAGGCTGGAAGACTTACCACCAACTTTGGCATAACCAAGTGCCAGAAGTGTTCCAAGGATGCCTACTACAATAATGTTACCAAGGAATGCAAAAAATCCCTGTGTAAATACCTTATTGGCCGGTTCTGCATAGATTAAAATATCCAGCAGCGGTGCTACTACGATCCATACAAGTGCATTGGCAATTACCTGAATCACATTGAAACGAATCGCTTCTTTTTTGGCAAATCCACCTTCTTTGATAGAAAAATGTACTGCAAAAGCACCGATTACGACACCAAACAGTGCATCCGGAAATACCCAGCTCCACCATACGCTTCCATAAAACAGCGCATCACCAAGAGCATGTCCCAACAGCCCCATAATACCGCCAACTACCGGTCCGAATACAGCTGCAAAAAATGCCAGCAGTGCTGCTCTTGGCTGCAGTGCAGTGTTCGGAATAAATCCCAGTGGAATCTGAACTGTGGTCAATACAACAAACAGCGCAGTTCCAATACCGGTCGCTACGACTTCTTTGATACCAAACTTCGTTTTCATAACAACGATCTCCTCTCTTTTTTATAATCAGAGCTAATTGCTCTGCAGGGTCTTTTGCCCCCACTCATATTAACAAATTCTGCTGTAAAATACAAGATATCCGGTAAATGATCTGTTTCATTGACTTTTATCAAAAATCAGTAGTATACTGGTTATCGAGCAAAATTTTATTAGAAAGTGTGTGTTAAAATGTCTGAAACAAGCAATAACAATTATGTAAAAGGTATTCTGTTCATCCTTCTGGCCGCTGTTGGCTTCGGATTTATGAGCTTCTTTGTACGCCTGTCGGGCGATCTGCCTTCTGTGGAAAAGAGCTTTTTCCGTAACCTGGTAGCTGCGATCTTTGCCGCCGGTGTCCTGATTCGTAACAAAGTTCCCCTTACTATAAAAAAAGAATGCCGCTTTCCTTTATTTATTCGCTGTGCGTTCGGAACCACCGGCATTCTCTGTAACTTTTATGCTATTGACCATCTTCTGCTGGCCAATGCAAATATTTTAAACAAACTGTCTCCGTTTTTTGCCGTGATCTTTTCTTATTTTATCTTAAAAGAAAAGATCAAACCGCTGCAGATCCTCTGCCTGATCCTGGCATTCTTCGGATGTCTGTGCATTGTAAAGCCAGGGCTCGCAAATGTATCTGTATTTCCAGCTCTGATGGGTGTCTTTGGCGGTCTGTGTGCAGGTCTGGCCTATACGATGGTGCGTAAAATGGGAATGCAGGGTGTAAAAGGTCCTGTAATTGTATTTTACTTTTCTGCCTTTTCCACATTGATTGTAATCCCATGGATCGCCGCTCACTTTGTAATGCCTACACCAAAGCAGATTCTGATCCTGATTGGTGCAGGGCTGGGAGCCGCCTGTGGACAGTTCTCCATTACTGCTGCCTATAAATGTGCACCGGCACGGGAGATCTCGATCTACGATTACAGCCAGATCATCTTCGCTGCTATCCTGGGATTCCTGTTCTTTGGTGAGATCCCGGATGTACTGAGCTTTGTGGGTTATGTATTTATCATTGGAGCATCCCTGTTTATGTTCCTGTATAATAAACGTCAGCCTGCACAGGGATAAACGATTACATCACCTTTAAAAGCCTGCCGGTTTTGTGCCGACAGGCTTTTTTGATCTTTACACTCCACTATATGCGCTGTATCCGCCATCTACCGGAAGTACGATTCCATTTACGAATCTGGACATGTCATCACTGGCCAGGAACAGTGCTGCTCCTACCAGATCGTCTGGATTACCGAAGCGTCCCATCGGAGTTCCCGTAATGATCTTATGGGCTCTTGGGGTGTAGCTTCCATCTGGCTGAAACAGCAGGTCATGATTCTGCTCTGCTGCATAGAATCCTGGAGCGATAGCATTACAGCGAATTCTGCTCTCACCAAAGTGGGTAGACAGCCACTGGGTCAGATTTACTATGGCACTCTTGGCATTGCCATAAGCCATTACCTTGGTCAGTGGAAGAATGGCTGTAACGGATGCGATATTGATAATGCTTCCACTTCTCTTTTTCCGCATATCCTGGGTAAATACCTGAATCGGAAGCAGTGTACCCATATAGTTTAATTCTACCACATCTCTGATCTTGTCTTCATCCAGATTCCAGAAGGAATCTTCTCCTTCTGTTACTTCTTTTCCAAGCATCTCAATAGAAGTAATGGCTCCCGGCTGGTTGCCCCCTGCCCCATTCAGTAAAATGTCGCAGCTGCCAAGTTCTTCTCTGATGACTTCTGCTGTTTTTTCCAGTTCTGCTTTATTTGTCACATCACAGCTGTAGCCTTTTACAACCGGTGCTGTACCATTCTTTTTTTCTACGTCAGAAATAATCTGCTCCACTACTTTAACCAGTTTTTCTTTATTCCGTCCAATAATCGCTACTTTTGCTCCGTTTTCTGCAAAACCGCTGGCCATAACAGAACATAAGGTTCCGCTTCCACCTGTTACGACCGCTGTTTTTCCGGTTAAATCTATTGTTCGCATATGTGCTCCCTTCCAAAATCCATTTTCATAATCAGTAATTATTTTCGCAAACACAAAATCCGATGCCCTGGTTGGCACCGGATCTGTCATAATCTGTACAAATTAGATCAGTGTAGTTCTTACTTTCACTACTACTTTACGTACTGTCATTGGTTTGTCAGCAGCTACTGCCGGTCTGTGAACATCGCATGGGAAAAATACGGTGAAACATCCAGGTATTGCATATACAAAACCTTCGTTTTCTACTTTCTTGTAGAAGATCAGGTCTCTTCCTTCAAAATACTCGTCCACTTCATATTCATCTTTCAGTGGAGTAAAACCAAGCTTTTCTTCTCCGGAAGCCAGGAACTGAACATCCAGATAATTCTTATGAGATTCTGGTCTTTTTTCTTCTACGCTTCCTGTCTCTGCATCAAATACCTGTGCGTAGATGTCTTTTCCCTGGATCTCGTATACTCCAGGTTCCATATTTACAAAATCATTACTCTTTAAGTAGTCGATAACTTTACGGATTACCTCTGGATATTCTGCATAGTTATCACATGTATGAATTGATGAAAAAATCATTACTCTTTGTCCTTTCCTTCCATTGCATGTACCATATTTACTACAAATTCATGACATGGTACTTCTACTCCGACTTCTTTTGCTGCTCTTACCACTGCACCACTGATGGTATCTACTTCTGTCTTTCTTGGTACTCTCAGGTCTGCACGAATAGAGGTACATCCATTTGGATTGTTTACAGAAGTTTCTTTTACTTTCTTCACAATCTCTTCTTCATCAGCTTTCAGACCTATTGCATGTGCAACCTCTACTGCTTCATGAATCAGCTTGCAGGTAAGGTTCCATGCATATGGATTGGCTGCAATGTATCCCATATCTACCTGCAGAATACCAGTTACTGCGCTGAGAGATACATTCGTGAACAGCTTATCCCAGATCAACTGCTGAATGGTATCACAGACATTCAGAGTGAATCCACAGCTGTCAAAGGATTCCTTCATCTTTGCCAGGAAGCCTTCTTTATCTTCTACCAGCATACCTGCATTGGTCTTGCCGACGCCACCACGTCTTACATGGCCCATGCCAAGTACTGCACCATTATCTTCAGTGGTACCAATAACGACTCTTTCCTTTGGTACATATTCCATCAGCAGATGTTCATGACCAGCACCGTTCTGCAGGGTAAGAAGATGAGTATGTTCTCCAATGATATTCTTATTGCCTTCCAGTGCAACCTTAGAGAAGATTGCCTTTACAAACAGAATTACCAGATCTACATCGGTAATGCCTTCTGTACTGGTAACAGCTGTTGGATGATAGGTATTGGTCACACCATTTTCATCAATCTGCAGTCCGTTCGCATTAATTGCATCTACTACGCTCTGGTTGGTATCTACAATATAGACTTCGTTATTCTGTGAAAGATGTCCACCATATATGGAACCCATTGCTCCGGCTCCGATTACTACTATTTTCATAGCCAGTCTCCTCTGTTATTTATTGTTTTTATTTATTATAAGGTGCGCATCATACCGTGTATCTCACACCTCTTCTGCGCACCTTCTGCTGTCTGTATTAACTCTGTCTTACTCTGTGAATCCTGGAAGTCCTTCGATTGCGTATGCACGTACCGGGCAGGAATCCAGTCCATGGATTGGAAGTGGAGAATAGCTCATGAAGAATACGTCGCTCTTCAGCTGTTCCAGATTCTTTAATACTTCCAGAAATACAATATTCTCAGCCATCAGAATATCATGGAATGGTTTAACATCTTCGTTGCTGTTTTCGATAGAAACACCATCACCGAAACCAACACATTTTACTTTGTGATCACGGAACCATTCAGCTACCTCTGCATTGATCAGAAGTCTGTGGTCTTTTTCTGTATTTGTGTCTGGTGTAAATGGTGTCATTTTATAAGCGGAATCAAGAATTACGATGTCGCCTTCTTTGATCTTTCCTTCTGTGATTCTGTCAAGATCTGCTGCTGTGATATGAGTATATGGTGCAACAGTATCTTTGAAGTCAAGATAAATAGCTCGTCCAAGGAATGTGGTCAGTGGAAGCTGTGCAACGCTTGGCCAATTGTCATCATGATGATAAGGGCACTCACAATGGGTTCCAAGGTGGCTGGTAAGGTCCATGATTGTGTGGAAATCTGGAATAGGACCGCCTGTGTTAAAACGATACATGTGGCATCTTCTTGTTTCAGTAGCCGGATCGAGTTCTTTTGTTAAGTCTACAATTCTTAAATCTCCCATCTGATAAACACTGTTCATAATAATATCCTCCGTTTCTTAAGTTTTAAATAAATGATTATTATTGACAGTATGACCATTTTCCCATGCTGGCGAATGGCCTTTCGATATAACCAGTATACCGGTATATCGGTTTTCTGTCAATATATAAATATTATACTATATTCAAAAAAATTTGAGTAGATTTTTTTGCAATTTTTCTGATTTCCAATCTTTTCTTGACCTTTGTCAAAAAATATACTAACATTATACTGATGTCCAGTTGAAGGAAGCGGAACGAAACTGCACATTTTCACAGGTATAGCCTGCCCGATCTTTCACCCTGGTATCGTTATTTTATTGAGATCGGAGTCAAAACATAATATGAAAGCGAAAAGCCTACTGCAACAGCAAGCATACGATTACATTAAAGGGAAGATTCTCTCCGGCGAATTTAAACCAAATGTTCTTTATTCTGAAACCAAGCTTTCTGCCACTGTCGGTATCTCCAGAACACCTATGAGAGAGGCGCTTCAGTGTCTGAGTCAGGATGGTTACATTACCATTGTTCCAAGCAAAGGATTTCAGATTCGTCAGCTGAATGAAAAAGATATGACCGAAAGCATTCAGGTGCGATGTGCCATAGAAGGATTCTGCACACACACCATTGCATCTTCCATTGACACCCCAAAAGGGAAAGCACTTCTTGCTACTCTGGAAGATCTGATTATACGAATGCGAGCCTATTCTCGAAATGCGGGTATCAGCCATGAAGCTATGGGAGAATTTATTAACTGTGACCACAGTTTTCATCTGAAACTGGTGGAATATATGGATAATTCTGAGTTTGAGCAACTGTATCAACGTCTGATGTATATGATACGTCTTACTTCCAATGAAGCTCTGACCAGACAGGGCCGTCTGGAAGAAACCATTGCCGAACATGAGGCTTATCTTGCCGCATTAAAGGAACATCGCGGAAATGATGCATACAATATTCTTCTGAGTCATCTGCTTATGCCAATAAAGATTCATGACCATGAAGTGTAAAAATTCCTACATGAAAAATGATACAAAATATGCTATACTAAAGAAAAAATCGTATCTGTGAAGGTACTGAACAGATACGAAACAGCATAGGAGGGATCATTATGGCAAACAGAATTATTACGATCAGTCGTCAGTTCGGAAGCGGCGGAAGAACCATCGGAAGAAATGTAGCAGAAAAGCTTGGCATTAAATGCTATGACCAGGAGCTTATTATCAAGATGGCAGAACAGAGCGGATTTTGCCATGATTATATCAAAGAAGGCAGTGAATATGCTGTTCCTGGCGGCTGGCTTGCCAATGCATTTGTAGCCCGTTATGCCAATGGTATGAGCAATCAGGATAAGCTGTGGATTATCCAGACCAACATTATCCGGGAGATTGCGCAAAAAGAAAGCTGTGTCATCGTAGGACGCTGTGCTGATGCTATTCTGGAAAAAGAAGAATATGCCGACAGTCTGAAAGTGTTCATCCATGCAGACTTTGAAAAACGTGCAGAGCGTATTGTAAAAGTATATGGTGAAACTGATGTACCATCTGAGAAACGTCTGAAAGACAAGGATAAACGAAGAGCTGCTTATTACCAGTTCTACACCGACCGTAAATGGGGCGATGCCGCACACTACGATGTGTGCCTGGACAGCGGAACACTGGGAATTGACAAATGTGTGGATATTATTACACAGTTATATTAAATTTATAATATTCGAATGGGAGTTTACAGCTCCCATTCGAATATTTTTTTATTTCTATTTCATATTTTATTTCATCATATAGTCTTTGATCACATTGTGATCCCTCAGTACTTTTTCTACTACCGTTCCTTTTACCGCTTTCAGCAATGGTTTCTTCACCAGATTCAGTGGTCCCGGAAGTGGAATCTCCAATGGAGATACACCATCCATCAGCTTCACACTGGCATCCAGAAGTTCTCTCACATCATATACGCTGCCCCATACCTCCGGTACGCCACGATCTACGCCCAGCAGTCCGTAAACAGCTTCCATTGCTGTACGTACAGAATATTCTGTGGTGAAGATAGTATCCCTCGGTGTCTCAGCGAACTGTCCAAGGAATGCGAAGTTCACGCAGCCATCCGGGATAACATCCGGTCTGTCTCCTTTTGCTCTTGGCATGAAGAATGCGGTGATGTATGGCATCATGGTCGGTACGCAGACTGCACTGTGATCTGCCAGTTCTTCGATCTGATCTGTCGGCACACCCAGATGATACAGCCATTCTTCTGTGATCTCTTTACCGGTACAGTCTTTCATCGGTTTCTTGACATAATCGCCTGGCACATCGGTAAACAGACTGTATACCCATACGCAGACTTTGTCTTTATCCTGATCCTTGAACTGTCCCTGACGGTTGATGGTCCAGCTCAGCAGCCATCTGGAATCCTGGCAGCTGACGATACCACCAGTTACTACCTTGCCACTCTTCGGATCACGTTTGCAGATGTTAGTGATATATGGAATGATCTTATCATCCAGTGTGGTAATCGTTGCAGATTCCCAGTTGGTCTTCTGGATATCGGAACAGAATTTTTCCGGATGTCCAAAAGACGGATCCTGCTTTGCAATGTTTTTCCACAGGCTCCAGCATCCGCTGGTACGCACTTCGGCATCCCCATTTGGTGCATGGTTCTGATCACCGTAAATGGTGCCTTCGGTGCAGCTTCCATTGGTGACAAATACCAGATCATCCTCTGTCAGCATGATTCTTTCTTCCTGACCTTTCACCTTGCACTCGATCTGGGTTGCCACTTTTCTGCCACCCTTAATATCAAACAATACATTCGTTACTTCCGTATTAAAACGGAATTCCACACCAGCCTCTTCCAGATATTTTTTCATCGGAAGAATCAGGGATTCATACTGGTTGTATTTTGTAAACTTCAGTGCACTGAAATCAGGCAGCCCACCAATATGGTGAATGAAACGCTGGATATACAGCTTCATCTCCAGGGCACTGTGCCAGTTTTCAAATGCAAACATAGTCCGCCAGTATAACCAGAATGTGGAGTTCAATACCTCTTCATCAAATACATCCTCAATCGTCTTGTCGTACAGATCTTCATCTTTAGTGAAAAACAGCTTCATGATCTCCATGCAGCCCTTCTGGCTTAAATTAAACTTGCCGTCAGTATGTGCATCCTGTCCCTGTTTTACCGTAGCACGGCACAGAGAATAGTTCGGATCATGCTTATTCAGCCAGTAATATTCATCCAGCACGGATGCACCCGGTTTTTCCAGAGATGGAATACTGTGGAACAGATCCCACAGACATTCGAAATGATTCTCCATCTCACGTCCGCCTCTCATAATATACCCTCTGGTCGGATCAAAAATACCATCACAGGCACCACCTGCGATATCCATTGCTTCCAGAATGTGAATATGATCTCCCGGCATCTGTGCATCCCTTACCAGGAAGCAGGCTGCTGCCAGAGAAGCCAGGCCGCTTCCCACCAGATAGGCATGTTTATCATCTACGCCTTCTGGTTTTTCCGGACGGGCAAATGCTTCATAATTTCCATTTGTATAATAAATACCTTTGCTATTCTTCTCCTGTTTGCCACGTTCCGTATTGCGGTAATTTGGATCTGCGTGAACTTTTACATTTTCCTTTTCTTTACGATTCTTCGATGCAAGAACGGCTGCACCTGCTGCCGCTGCTACTGCTACGCCTAATGCAGAATGTTTTTTCTTTGCCATAATATTGTCCACCTTTCCTGTGAATCGTATCCGTTCAGTCCCTGCACTGATATATGCCAAAACACTTCGCGGGGCAGTGGGTTCTGAACAGTTACTTCATTTTTACTATTCCCGATTTATACACATATCTTACCTGCTATTTTCACTTTCTACAATGAACAAAACCGGAAGGATGTCCGATTTTCGAACATACTCCCGGTTTTGACTGACTTCTATACGGTAACACAGTAAAACTGACCGTGAAATCTCTCACTTCTTTTTACTCATTTTATTCTGTCAGGATCACGCACTGACCACCCCGCTCGGCAAAGATCTTTTCAAACTGTACTCTGCTGACGGTAATACGGCTGTAGATCGGATCGGCTACTGTAACCGTATCTTCGTCATATCCGATCAACACAGCTCCATGATCGTTGGTGCTCCATTCCATGTAAGTGCCATCCTCACGGTACCAGCTGTCTGTCTCTGCACGATCTTCCATATTGATCGTGCACCAGATCACCACCGGCGTTCCCTGATCAATCAAATCATAAAGTTCTTCTGGCTGTGCATTTTTCATAGCCACAGCAGTCATATCACTTCCCACGTCCGTCAGATAGGCGTTGGCCGCCGTGACGATTGCTCCGGTTCCGCAGATATATCCCGTCTCTTCCGTTGGATCTCCCACAAAAAAGTTCTCCAGATCCGGTCCCATCAGCCGGCCATCCTCACTGCGGTAAAATTCTGCCTGCACTTTTGGCATATAGTCCAGCGCCATGGTCACTTTATTCACCTGATATCCATAATAATTCATCACCATAGTCAGCGCCGTAATCTCACATCCAGTAGGCAGTTCCGGGTACTGCTCGATAATATCAAAATCCGTCAACTGGGTTGCGCTGTTGCTTTTCTTCACTTCTGCGGAAATCTGCGTGCTCTCCAGTCCCACAGCCACCGTTTCCGACTGTGTTTCAGATTCCATTTCTGTTACTTCATAAGAACCGGCTTTTTCTCCCTGCTGATCATCACTGTTATATATTACTTCTTTTTCTACATCTGATTCTGTGCTATCCTGTGTCACCGCTTCAGCCTTGCAAATCGAACGATATGCATTTCCTGCGCCAAATCCACCGATCAACACCACCACCGCTAAGATAATTGCTGTAATCTTCTTCATTCCCACTCCTCATATTGTTTCCGTTCAAACTGATACCCTGTTATGCTACCATGCCACCCTAAAAACAGCCTAAATCAAATCTGAAGATTTTGTGAAAGTTCCCTTTTTGCTTTATTCCCACTTTTATTCCATGTTATACTGTAGCCGACAAATTTTATTTGGCGGATATGCCACACCGACGAAATGCGCAGCATTTTGGAGGTTGGCTCTGAACAGTTACGAAACAGATACGAAAAGGAGATTTTTATGCGACTGTTAATTGCAGAAGATGATAATGATATTCGCAGAGCTCTGGTGGCTTTGCTTCAGAAGAATAATTATACCGCAGATGAGACGGATAATGGCACGGATACTTATGCCTTTGCGTCCAGAGGTCAGTACGATGGCATCATTCTGGATATTATGATGCCGGGAATATCAGATCATGGAAATGCTCATGTGTACCCCGACAGACATCGTCACATCCGATACTCTGATGGAACAGGTATGGGGCTGGGACAGTGAAGTATCTGTCAATAATATCTGGGTCTACATCTCTAATCTGCGCAAAAAGCTGCAGCAGCTGAATACTTCCGTCTCCATCCGTGCTGTCCGCGGTGTGGGATACTGCATGGAAGAATCAAGATAGAGGGCAGGGAACTATGATTAAAAAATTACAGAGAAATTTTATCCGCATTGCAGCACTGGCGTTGTTGTCAGTTATCCTGATTGTGGCTGCTTCAATTAACGGTGTCTTTCTTTACCAATGCAATCAGCTCCTGGATAGCAAACTGGAGGACATGCTGATTCGTCATACCAGCAAAGACGATGATATCAAGAACAGGCCAAAACAGGAAAACGCTCCTACTGCGGAAGCTCCGAGAAAAAAACGTACCACCTCACCTTTTGACATTTTCCCGCTGCTGCACCAGAATATGCAGAGTTCTTCTGCCTGCTGTGTCGTAATTCTAGACAGTGACTATACCATTCAGACTGTGCGTTAGAATATCGAGGATTCCTTTTCTGACGAGGATCTGGGAAACTATATTTCTGTCATCCGGCAAAGAGGAAAAGACCACGGATGGAATCAGTTTATAAAGTACCGTGTCATCACTAATAAAGACACCGATGGAAATGAACAGATCTGTATTGCGTTTATCAATGCATCACCGACTCTGTATTCCATTATGTCCCTGCTGGTGATTTCCATGATCATCGGACTGGCTACTTTCCTCATCATTTTACTGCTGATCATCATGGCTTCCCGACGGGCGATTCAGCCATTGATCGAAAGCTATCAGAAACAGCATCAGTTTATTACGGATGCGGGACATGAACTGAAGACCCCACTGACTGTCATCTCTGCCAACAGTGAACTTGCCCGGATGACCTATGGAGACAGTGAATGGTTTGACGGCATCGACCGACAGGTACAGCGTATGAACAAGCTGGTACGGGAACTGATCTCGATTCTGATCGATAATGCTGCCAAGTATTGTGAAGAATCGGGTACAGTCCATGTGGAATTGCATACTGTAAACAGCAAGATTCGTCTGGCCATCACGAACGATTTCCCGGATGTGGAGAACTGCGATTTTTCTGCTATCTTCGACCGATTCTACCGGGCTGACGAATCTCGGAAGTCTGACGGTAGCTATGGACTGGGACTGTCCATTGCCAAAAATATCGTAGAAATACATCATGGCACCATCGCAGCCAGAGCTGCAGGTGCCACGAAGGTGATATTTGAAGTGGTTTTTAAAAATTAATATTCCTTACCCAGTAGAAAGTCTGCATGAGTCAGTCCTGTCAGACCTATTGTGTACGGTACATAAGATATGCCGAAGTGATGATTGCGTTCACAATATAATCTTTATTTTTTTCGATATTCAGTCGGTGTAAGATGATAGTGCTTTTTGAATAATTTGCAAAAATAATCAACATTATTAAATCCGGTTTCATTTGAAACTGTAATAATTTTCTTTTCTGTTTTCCTGAGCAGTACTGCTGCCTCATTTAGTCGATAGTTTATCAAATAATTTATCGGCGTCGTATGTAAATATTTCCGAAAATAATTCAGGACTGTACTTTTGCTCAACATTGCATAATCTGCAATATTATCTAATGAAATATTACTACGATAATTTTGTTGAATATACTGCATCATCAATTGTAATCTTGCCTGCGTAGAAGCCGACACGTATGAATAATTATCCTCATTTTTGATATTTACATGTTTGCATAAATTCAGCCATATTTCTTGCATCAGAGCCGATGTTGCCAGTTCACGAACATTCTTCTCATCTTGAACAGAAATAATTTTTTTTATAATTTCCAATATCTCTGCCTGCCAGACAATTTCTTTATAAAAACTTAAAAAGTGAGTGAAGACGAAATAACCGGTTGGATATATTTTGAATAAATCAGACTGTCTTCAGGAGAAATGAAACAAGGCATGCATAAAAAATTGGGAATAATTGCCCCATCAGGAGAATGAAATCGATGCAAAATTTTCGAGTTAATGAACACTCCATTTCCTTCTGAAAGGACAAAATGTTTCTCTCCACTCCAAAAAGTTACAGTTCCAGATTCAACATAAACAAACTCCAATTCTGTGTGCCAGTGCCATTCAATACAATTAAAATCAAATAATGCCAGATCATCATAGAAAAAATCAAATGGATATCTGTTTGTGCCGTGAGTAATCGATTCCATCAGATTTTCATCTGTCAGGATCTTGTTATAGGCTTGCTCTATTGTTTCCATTCTTGACTCCTTTGTATGTAATTTACGATATTATACAATAAAAATCAGATATATAGCAATGAAAATACATTATTTATACTTTATAATTCAATAAAAGTTACAGATCACCATCTATTACAGAAAGGTTTTAGCTTATGTATAATGCAACAATAACAACTCAACCATATAAATCAGGAAAAAGCCTGACTATATATGTAGACAATAAAAACATGGTTAATGAATTGATGATAGCCTTGATGGATGCTGGATTTATTGTTAATTATGAACCATGTTATATATCTGAAAACTATGAAGGCTGCTTTTTGTATGATGACAAAAATGTAATAACGATCTGTTACAAATCCCAGGAAAGGACTTTTGAATCATCATGACAACGCCAAACTATCAAAAAACAAAAATTGCATGTTATCTTGGGTTTATCACTCAGGCTATTGCAGCTAATTTTGCACCCCTGTTATTTTTAAAATTTCATCATGATTATCAGATTTCGCTAGGAAATATTGCGTGGATATCTACCTGTTTCTTTTTTACCCAGCTTCTGATCGATCTGTTCTGTGCTAAATTTGTTGACAAAATCGGATACCGTGTCTGTGTTGTAGCTTCTGAAGTGTGTTCTGCTGCTGGATTAATCGGACTGGCATTTTTGCCGGAGATTCTCCCGAATCCTTTTGCCGGAATCCTGTGCAGCGTTATTTTATATGCAATGGGGAGCGGATTGATTGAAGTGCTTTGCAGTCCTATTATAGAAGCATGCCCATTTGATAACAAAGAAGCAACCATGAGCCTTCTTCATTCTTTTTATTGCTGGGGAGCTGTAGGAACCATATTGATCTCAACCATATTTTTCCTAATATTGGGAATCGAAAATTGGAAATGGCTTGCTGTATTATGGGCACTTATTCCAATTGTAAATATCTATAATTTTGCGACCTGTCCCATTGAATATCTGGTAGATGAAGAAAGCGGAATGAAAGTAACTGAACTATTTAGAAAACCTTTATTCTGGCTTGCCATTTGTCTGATGATCTGTTCCGGTGCATCAGAACTTGCAATGGCACAATGGGCTTCTGCCTATGCCGAAGCAGCACTTGGGTTATCAAAAACAATAGGTGATCTGGCTGGTCCATGCATGTTTGCTATCGCAATGGGTATAAGTCGTGTAATTTTCGGGAAATATGGAGAACAAATAGATTTAATGAAATTTATGGCAAGTTCCGGAATCTTATGTGTAATCTGTTACTTGCTTACTGCATTATCATTGAATCCAATACTTGGTTTGATTGGTTGTATTGTATGTGGGTTTTCTGTAGGAATTATGTGGCCTGGAACAATAAGCATCTCATCTAAAGAATTTCCTATTGGAGGAACAGCAATGTTTGCATTGCTTGCTATGGCTGGAGATTTGGGCGGTAGTATTGGACCAGGTATTGTAGGTCATATCACTCAGAGTGCTGGTAATAATATTCAGGTCGGAATGGGAATTGGTCTTATTTTTCCAGCTATTTTATTAATTATGTTATTCATTTTACATACAAAGAAAAAATATTAGGAGGACTATTTTTATTTTAAAGGAAACTGTGAGTACAACATTCAGGATGCAGAGTCACAGGCTCTGCATCCGATTGAAGATGCATTTGGGAATCCCAAAGCACTGCGGGCTTTCCTCAGTACCAATGTATCCTTATCAACTTTATGAAATACGTAACATCGTTTTCTGTGATTTTTCAAATTTGCTCATTTATAGTTACCTGACTAAGTTTACTTACACATAATACATTCCTGTGCATTATGCTTGATCTCATTGTCTTCGCTGACCAGTTTGTTATAGTCTGGTCTGGAGAATCGGTGATAGGTAATTCCGAAATCATCCTGCTCCATGCAGTATACATATGGATCTGTTTCTTCGGATGTGTAGTAGAATACCAGTCCCAGTCCTTCACTTTCATGGTCTTCTTCCACACAGGTTCCCTGATGCTCTGCTGCATAGTCTTCAAAGACTTTGCGTACCTGATCCATGTCATTTTCCCGCCTGTTCAAGACTACCAGGAGGTTCTTTAACAGTTCTGAATCCGGTATTTTTTCTGAAATGTACTTACAGCCTTCTGGCGGAACATTCAGACAGTAGCGCTCTCCCACATTGGAGATCTCGATCTGGCCAAGACGTTCACTGACGATCTCTGCAAAAATGGCCAGATTCTTTTTCAGTTCTTTTTCGGTTGTACCATCCGGCAGCTCCAGCATCCCAATCAGGGATACATCCGGGTAATACAGCCGCATATTTTCTTCTTTATAGCCAATCTTCATTTGCCATTCTTTGATGGTGTCAATGATATGGCGTTCCAGTTGTTCTGTATGCATAAATGATAACCTCACTTCCGATTTTGTTAGTATACGCTAACTATTATATCATATTCTATCTACAGGTCAACGCGTCCTTATAAAATGCTGCCATCTGTTTTTCTGTGGAAAATGTAGCAATGTACATACGATTTCCCATGGCTCCGGAAAGTGCGTCCGGCATACGATCTTCCATGCAGATCTGTTTGGAATATTTTCCGCTGAGTGCAGCATCATCCAGCACATAATCTTTTCCGTCACGGCGTCCCACAAATGCACAGTAAGCACTTGCTCCTGCCGGCATTGTGGTCTCATCAAAAGCAATCATGTCTGCCCAGATTTTGTATACATCCGTGCTGTGTGCAAAGTTAATCATATCCGGGGTAAAGCCGCCGCTTGGGCGCATGTTGACTTCCAGTGCCACCAGATCCCCGGCTTTTCCCAGACCTTCCTGATCTCTCTGCAGACGGAAAAATTCAAAATGAACAAAACGGCTCTTTACGCCAAAGGCTTTTACGGTAGCCCGCCCTGCTTTTCTGGTATCTGCCGGCAGCTTTTTCAAAATATAGAACAGGGAACTCTGTTGTTCGTTCACAATATCCATAATGGAAACCGGGGAAACATTGCCAGTCTCGAACATCGGCTTTCCGTGGGAATCGATAATGGCATCATAGGAATTTACTTCGCCCCAGATAAATTCTTCCATAATGTATACCGTATCCGGCCATTTTTCCTCAAAAAATGTCTTCATTTCCTCATCGGATGTAATCTTGAAGGTATGGGAAGCTCCTACTCCATTATCTGGCTTGGCTACTACCGGATAGCCCACTTCTTTTGCAAAAGCCAGACAATTCTCTTCCGTATCTACCATGTGGAAACGTGCTGTCGGAATTCCCGCTTTTTTATAATAATCTTTCATTTTAGATTTGAACTTGATACGTGGGATATCACTTTCCTGGAATCCACTGGTGATATGGAATTCTGTACGCAGTCTGGCGTCTCTCTCCAGCCAGTATTCATTGTTGGATTCCAGCCAGTCAATACGGCCATATTTGAAAATCAGAAATGCTACCGCACGGTACACTTCCTCATAATTCTCCAGAGTGCTGACCTTATAATATTCATTCAGGTTCTCTTTCACATTATAATCCAGTTCATCATAAGGCTGGTCCCCGATTCCAAGGACATTCAGCCCGTTTTTCTTCAGTTCCCGGCAAAACATCCAATAATTTGTCGGGAAGTTTGGTGAGATAAAGATAAAGTTTTTCATAATATCATTCTCCTCTTAAACATTTAACAGATATGGTACAAAGTAGGTAACCTGTTTGTACCACCATGGCCAGTCGTGGGAGCAGTCGTATCCCCAGTAATCTACCCAGACGTTGATGCCTTTTGCATGTAGGATACGATCAAGCTGTCTGGTATATTCCGGTTGTTCCCATGGTCCCTGTCCTGTACAGATAATGGCTTTTTTCTTATTGTAAAGCTGTATATACGGATGGTCGTATGGCATGTTAGACAGGTAATGTACTGGTGAATTCTGGTACACCAGATCGTTCATGAAGGTTCCAAATCCGTATTCTGCGCTGTATACACCACTCAATGCCAGCAGTCCGTCAAACAGATCCGGTCTGCGGAAATACAGATTTGCCGCATGGGCTGCACCCAAGCTGCATCCGAATGCAATGATGCCCGGATAACCGGTCCAGCCGTTCATCTCATTAACCATCTTACGTATAAACGGTACCATCTCATCTGTAATATAGCGGATCCAGTTTTCATACAACTGACTGCGGTACTCTGCATTGCCCCAGGTATCGGACCAGGTTTCACGATCAATAGTATCAATGGAAAATACACATACCTGACCCGCATCAATCCACGGTGCCCATACATCCGTCATATGAAAATCCTCAAAGTCAAAAAATCTGCCATCCTGACATGGAATATACAACACCGGTCGACCGCCGTGCCCATAGACCTTCCATTCCATCTCCCGCCCAAGGGCGGGACTATATTCTTTAAAATACTGTGTTCTCATACTTATATTCTTCTTTCTGTTATCTGGTCTCAGGATAAAACAGGGCATCCATAAAATATGGAATCTGCTTTTCCCAGCAGGCTTCGCAGTGATCCCCATTTGGCACAATCCGGCTGGTGAGCAGAACGTCTCTGGAAAGTAACAGATCTGTTACCTTGCGGAACTGTTTTCGCATCACAGCATGGAAATTGATCTCATTAGCGCCATAATCCATATAGACCGTTGTATCCGGTACAATTTCCGCTTCCCGAATCAGCTTATTAATCTGAGTCATATTCGTCCAGATAGACGGTGACAGCGCTGCTGCCTTCGAAAAAACGTCATTATAAGCAAGCACTGCGTAGAGACTCATCAGTCCTCCCATGGAGCTTCCTGCAATAAATGTATGCTCCCGATCTGGAAGTGTACGGTAATCTCGGTCGATCTGTGCTTTCAGTGTATGAATCATCCATTCCATGGTCTGTTTGCCCCATGCCGGGATTTTTCCAATATTCGGTGCAGTAAACGGGAACGGAGAATACTCCTTAAGACGCCCATTATCCGGATCATGACTGCATTCCACAGCAACAATGATTAACTGTCTGCCGGTACGATCCATATACTCCTTCATGTCCCAGCATTTTCCATAGGTTGCATCTGAATCAAAAAATACATTATGTCCATCAAACATATATAATACCGGATATCGTTTTTCCTGTTCGTATGAATAAGACTCCGGAAGATAAAGATAGACGTTGCGTTTTTCTTCACCGGACAGCTCCGGAATCGTAATCTGCCATTTATTTATCATAATATCAGTCTCCTTTTCAACAGGTTTATTATAAAACCTGAATTTTAAATTGTAAACAACGAGAAACACACCCGGCGGTTATGCCTCGGCCAATGGGGACGGAGTTTTCTGGCTCTAAAGAGCCAGAAAACTCCGTCCCCATTGCGCGCCTGGCTGCAAAATACAAACAGAGACAGCATTTAGAGTATTTTATACCTCTAAACTCTGTCTCTGTTATCTTTATCATATATCGGTAATTTTACAGTAATCCGGCTTCCCACGCCTTTAAAACTAACCACATCAATCACTGCATGATGACGGTCTGCGATCCATTTGGCAATGGACAGTCCCAGTCCGCTTCCCTGTGTGGTTCCCCGAACTGCATCTCCACGGAAAAAACGTTCAAACATATGGGCTGCCTCTTCTGCCTTCAGTCCGATTCCTTCATCCTGTACACCAAGACCTGCCCTGCTATCCTCACATAACTCCAGGCGCAGGGTGATTTTTCCTCCTTCCGGAGTATATTTGGCTGCATTGTCCACCAGTATCCGGATTGCCTGTTTGATCATTGCCACATCTGCCTGAATGTATCCGTCCCATTTCTGTACCAACATATACTGATGTCGATGATCGATCATCTCTGATTCCTCACAGATCTCCTTCATCAGCTCTTCTGCCTGAATCGGCTCCGGATGGAACTGCTGCCGTCCTCCGTCTCCTCTCGCCAGGAAAAGGAGCTGATCCACCAGTTCTTTCATATGAGCAGATTCTTCGCTGATAGCATGTACCGCTTCTTCCAGTGTGGCACGGTCATTCATTCCCCAGCGTTCCAGCATAGATGCATACCCTTGAATCACTGCAATCGGGGTTCGCAGCTCATGACTGGCATCATCCACAAAACGGGTCTGCTCCCGGTAACTTGCCTGTAGACGCTTTAACAGGTTGTTGATCGCATTCTCAATTCCCTTCAGATCCGAATCCCCGGTACTGATATTATTTTCTGATGCGGTAAGCTGATCAATGGCTTCTTCCAGATTCTGAATACGTTCCTCATCAATGCCCTGCACAGACAGTTTTTCCGCCGTCATTGCCAGTTCATCGATAGGGCGCATATATTCTCTCAGTCGGTGGTTCTGGGAGGACCAGTCTATCAGCCAGCTTAAAAACTGTATACAAAATACCACGCCAATCACTGTACAGGCAACCACTGCCATCTGTCCGATCTCCACCGTAACATCCTGGTTTCCAATCTTACACACATACTGCCAGCTTTCCAGTCTCTGCCAGAATGGAAGATATCCTTTCCATGTGGCGCTGCGCTCTCTTGCCAGTTCCAGTGCACCATACCTGCTCTCTGCCGCTGCACATGCACTCAGAATGGCTCCGATTCCAAACAGTATGTCCCATAAAATATAGGTTTTCAGTCTTTTCCACTGAATGGAACGGTTGATTTTCCAGATTACCGATGATGTCTTTGGCTTCTGTTCCATACCATTCCTCCATTAGTCTTCCTTGATCACATAGCCGATTCCTCTGACTGTACTGATCAGATGAATCTGAAACCGGTCATCAATCTTATGACGCAGATACCGGATATACACATCTACAATATTAGTTTCCACATAATAATCATAGCCCCATACCTGATCAATCAGTGTATCTCTGGACAGCACAATATTCTTGTGCTCCAACAATGTCTGCAGTAAAGTGAACTCCCGGATAGTCAGTTCTACTTTTTCTCCGCACACCGCCACTTCATGGGCATCAGGGCGCAGTTCCACGCCCTTGCAGGAAAGCACCGTTTCCACTGCCCTGTCCTTCTGTTTTGCTGCTTTTCTCAGTGCAACCCGGATTCTTGCCAGAAGTTCTTCTATGGCAAACGGCTTCGTCATATAGTCATCCGCTCCCATTTCCAGACCGCTTACTTTATCCATCACGGCATCTCTGGCAGTCAGCAGGATCACCGGCATGTCTGATGTTTTCCGGAGACGCCTCAGCACTTCCAGTCCGTTAATGCCCGGAAGCATAATATCCAGAATCATCAGATCATACTTGCCGCTTTCCGCAAGAGAAAGGCCACTGAGCCCGTCAGTTGCCTTTCCTGTTTCATATCCTTCATGCTGTAGTTCCAATTCCACAAAACGTGCAATTTTCTCTTCATCTTCTACAATTAAAATTGCAGCCATTCCTGTCTCCTTATTCTTTGATCTCATCCACAATATTCTGCGCAAAATCACTTGCCTTTTCCATTGTATCATTAATGGTGTCTTTTCCAAGTTCTTTTCCTTCAAAAGAATATTTCAGTCCAAAAATCAATCCTGCAAATAATACAATGGCTGTGATCCAGAAGGATGCTGCCGCACATACAATCGGTATCAGCACCGGCACTCGAACCAGTACTTCTCCATTTCGCTTTACTACAAAACTGTTATCAATGCTCATACGAAGGATCTGTTTCAGAGTACGTTTGATTTTACCTCTGTTCTTTTTCTCCGCGGTGCTTCCCTCTGCCTCCCCCTCAAATGCCTGTCCGGTGACAGTCGGACTGACCGTTTCATACGCGGCGCTGTTCTGATTTTCCGTGGACATCTTCACTCCATCTGCGATTTTTCCCTGACGCTCCAGTTCAATCAGCGCATCCAGCATATCCCAGTTGTTTTTCTCCAGAACTACTTTTGCTTCCTCAATTGTGATATTGGCTTTTTCCCGTAATTTTTCCACCATTTCCATATGTTCCATC
>NZ_JAOQKE010000003.1:0-177906 GCF_025567005.1 Muricoprocola aceti | reverse complement strand
CCCGATGGCTTCCCGATGGCTTCCTCATTCTAATTTATATATTATTATTTCAATCTTCCCCTGCTCAGACATTGACGCATCCAGTTCTCCAACAAATATCCCCGTTAGAAAAACCTGATACTTTGCATCACAGGAAGAAACGGTAAACCTTGGAATCGTTCTGATTCTTCGTTCTTCTGTAAAATTGATATATCCCTCATTATCCACGGAAATAATGGTTCCATCGTTTTCTTTTATACAATATTTTGCATGAACATGTGTATAATCCGGTTTTATTTGTGTATTCCAGTCTGCTCCTCCAGGTAATATTTTTCCGTTAAACATCTTTCCTGTAAACGTACCTCCTGTAATTGGAATGACACGCAAGAACCCTTCTGGATGCTCACCAACTTCTAATTCCTTTTCAATATTCACATGCAATCGCATAATCTCTTCTGCCTGTATATTCATTTTTCTCCTCCCATAATTTTATTTATAAACTGGTGATTTTACCGGCAATACAAATTCTACTTCTGTTCCAACAAGTCTGGAACTGGATATTTGCAGCCCATATTCATCACCATAATGAAGCTTAATTCTTTCATTCACATTCAATAATGCAATTCCAGAATTCCTCTGAGTCCCATATTCATTTTTTCCTATTACATGCTGTTTCTCTTTTAAATGCGTCCTTAGTTTTTCCAGTTCCTCTTCGTCCATACCAGTTCCATCATCCATAACTGTAATCATTAATAATGTGCTTGTATTTTCGATACGTATGACGACATGCCCTTTTCCGGTTTTTGTCTCCAAACCATGAAAAATGGCATTTTCAACAATTGGCTGAAGTATAAGCTTAGGTATTTCATATTCTTCCGGGTAAAGTGACGTACCATCCAGCAAAATTTCCATTGAAATTTTATCACCAAAACGATATTGTTGTATTTTCCAATAATTTTGCACATTTTTTAATTCATCTGCCAATGTAACTATTCCATCATCCTTTGTGACACAATAGCGGAAATAATTTGCCAGGGATTCTGTCATATCTGCTATTTCTGGCACTCCCTCTGATAAAGCCTGCCCTCTTATAGAATCCAGGATATTGTATAAAAAATGCGGATTAATTTGACTTTGCAATACATTTATTTCTGCCTGTTTTAAAGCTAATGATGAAATCAGTGCTTTATCCAACCCTTTCTCCAGATAATCTATCATATCTGACAGCTCATTTAAAACACTTTTTTCCTTCATACATGGTGACGGCAGCTGGAGTAAATCACTATACATTTTTCGGAATTCCGCCATAATACCACGGAACTGCTCTCTCCATTTCTTTGCAAGAAAAATAAGAAGTATGACATTACAGAATATTCCAGCTAAAATAACAAATACTATGAGTTTTCCTGATTTCCACTGAGCCATTACTGTATAACATGATATTAACAAAAACAGTAGTACTAATATGCCTGATATTCCTGATACTGCCTTCAGACCTTTTTCATAATTTGGCTTTTTGTTTTTCATGCTTTCATCTGCCTCTCTATGAGTAGAGTTTACGATACTCATTTGGCTTCAATCCCACTGTTTTCGTAAATAATTTACTGAAATATTTTGCATCCTTATATCCTACCGCAAGAGAAATTTGTGACATGTTTTTAGTGGTTGTTCTCAATAGTTTCTTTGCTTCCTCCATCCTCCAGTCTGTAAGATATTCACTAAAATTCTTTCCCGTGATTTTCTTAAACAATGCACTGAAATAATTCGCATTCAGGCAGGCCAATTCTGCAACTTCTTCCAGGCAAACATTTTCTGCATAGTTTTCTTCTATATATTTTTTTGCAATTCGTATTGGCTGTTCTTCCTGATAACGTTTTTCCTCATAACTATCTTTCATTATTTTGGAAACAATCTCTTTCACCGCCTGCTTCATCTGCAGATAGGATCCTTTTCTTCGAGGAATCGTGCATAACTCTTCCAGCTGCTCTTTTTTCACGTTGCTATACTGTTCCCGGATACAATGAACGATCATATCTATTCCTTCAGAAAAATTCTCCGGAATTGCCTTTTTATTTTCACGAATTGCATCAAATCTTCTTTCTATAACCTGCCATACGACTTCCGCATTAAATGATAATAAGGCAGTCGAAATTTCTCGCATTCCCTGAGGGAATGTCTCCTGAAATGAAAGTTCTTTTGGCAACATTTTATCTAATTCGATCTGGCTGTCTGCATTCCGCATAAATCGCATATTGGAAGCCTGACGAGCAATACGAAATGACTGCTGAAGTTGTTGTGTTGTATCTGCTTCAGGTCCACACCCTACTGATACACAATAGTTACCATATTCTCTGGTAAGATTTTTTAACCGTCTCCACAAAGATTGTATGATCTCTCGTGCTTCATCAGCCTGAGAATTACGATAAACAAAAAGCGCAACAATATCATCTTCCATTTTCGCTATGGTACAGTTATTTTTCAAAACCTGGCACTCTGTTTCCAGGCTTTGTATTGTTTTTCGAATAACGAACTCAATTTGTCTGTGTTCTGCTCCCTCGGATTCTGTAAATAGTTTTATTACAGCAAAACGAGCTTTACATTCTTCCATCAACAATCCATAATCTCTTTTTAATAATAGTTCATCGGCATCTTCTCTTCGATTTAGATAATCAATCAGCTGCTTTCCTGTCAGCTTTTCATTCATCCTTTGTATTTCACGGATTTTTTCTTTTTCCAGCTGATATATGGAGTCCTCTGCAATCTGTTTCTGAATACGGATCAATACAGTATTCAGTTCTTCTTTATTAATTGGTTTTAATAAATAATCTGCCGCACCATATTTCATTGCACTTTGAGCATACTCAAACTGTCGATAGCCACTTATAAAAATAAAATGCGTATGCTGCCCGTTTTCCCTTACATGGCGTATCAGATCGATTCCATCATATCCTGCCATCCGAATATCAGAGATCACAATATCTGGCTGTTTATCCTGTATCATCTGATATGCCATTAATCCATCATTTGCAATTCCGACAATCCACATGCCAAGCTGATCCCAGTCAAT
This sequence comes from Muricoprocola aceti, assembly GCF_025567005.1. Classification (NCBI taxonomy): domain Bacteria; kingdom Bacillati; phylum Bacillota; class Clostridia; order Lachnospirales; family Lachnospiraceae; genus Muricoprocola; species Muricoprocola aceti. The sequence goes on along the minus strand of NZ_JAOQKE010000003.1, from coordinate 174,860 downwards.
CAGGTTTTCAATTAATTTACATATATACACCTCATCATCTACAATCAATACTTTGCACATAGATTTGCCTCCAAATTACTTACTTTTTGCAGTTTTCTGATAAGTATCAAAACTGATGGCTGCCATAAGAATAATACCTTTCGCCACATATTGTGGGTAAACACCAAGTCCAACAAACTGCATTCCATTAGACAATACACCTAAAATAATGGCCCCGACGCAAACTTTCCAGACTTTTCCTTCCCCACCTGCCATGCTTACTCCTCCGAGTACTGCTGCCGTAATACAGGTAAACTCTGTTCCTGCACCTACTGATGAGTTCATAGATCCACTTCTGGACACCAGTAAAATAGATGCCACTGCTACAAAGAAACCACATATCGCAAATGAAATTACCCTCATGGCTGATGTATTCACTCCGGAAAGTCTGGCCGCCTCTCCGTTTCCTCCTAATGCATAAATGTAGCGTCCAGGATAAGTCTTGGAAAGGAAAAATGTCGCACCTATTAATACTATAACAGTTATGATAATACTAACAGGGATTCCCAATATTTTTCCCTGTCCAATAAATTTGAAAGAGTCCGGCAAACCATAGATGGAATTTGAATTTGTTATGATATAGGAAATTCCCTGATATATGGCCATTGTTGCCAATGTAATAACCATCGGATGTACCTGCAGCTTTACTGACAAAAACCCGTTTATTGCACCTAATAATGTTCCTATCATCAATCCGATTAATACAGAACACCATACCGGTAAATGAAACCATTGTATTGATATGGTAGTGATTACCCCTACCAGAGAAATCTGGTATCCAACCGAAAGATCTATTCCACCACCGATGATAACAAAAGCCATTCCAATGGATGATACGATAATATAAGCATTTTGTACTAAAATATTTTTTATATTTTCTATCGTCATAAACTTCGGTGCAAAGCAATAAAATAGCAGCAAAAGGACAAACAACACTATTACCAGAGTTAATTCCTTCATATAAAACAACAGTCCATGTTTCTCATTTTTTTCCAACATCTCATTCACCTCTCTTATTCTACCAGCCCGGATGCATATTCCAGAACTTTTACCTGTGAGAAATCCTCTTTTTCCAATTCGCCCGCTTTTTCTCCATTTCGAATAACCACGATTCTGTCAGACATACCAAGCAGTTCTTCCATGTCAGAGGATATCATAATAATTGTATTTCCCTGATTCACGTACTCACGCATCAACAGATATATTTCATGTTTAGCTCCCACATCAATACCTCTTGTTGGCTCATCGAAAATCAATATATTGCATTTTGCAGCAAGTGTCTTGGCTAACGCTACTTTCTGCTGATTTCCACCACTTAATGTGGAAGCCTTCACTAAAATATCAGGAACTTTGATATGCAGCGCATCTACATACTTATTTGCATTATTGCGTATCATTTCATTGCTTAGTACACCATATCGTTGTAATTCACGAATATTCATAAGGGAAATATTCCAGGAAACATCCATATTTAAGAAGCATCCCTGATTCTTTCGGTCTTCTGGTATTAATCCTATTCCATAATGAATAGCATCTTTGGGGTGATGGATTTTCACTTTCTTTCCATCAACAAGAATGGTTCCACTTACCATATGATCTGCACCATATACCATACGCATTAATTCGGTTCTTCCTGCCCCCACAAGTCCTGCAATACCAAGGATTTCTCCATGTTTTACATTGAATGAGATATTGTTACATCCATTTCCACTTACATTCTGTAACTCTAATGCAGTTTCTCCCAATACCATCTTAGCATCTGGGTAAGTTTCTTGCAATTCTCTTCCAACCATTTCTGCTACTAATTGTTTTTTATTTGTTTCTGATATCAATTTTGTCCCTATGTAATTTCCATCTCGCATAACTGTTACACGATCTGCAATTTCAAAAATTTCGTCCAGTCGATGTGAAATGTAAATAATCGTTACTCCTTCTTTCTGAAGCTTATTTATAATTTTAAAAAGGAGTTCCACCTCTTTCATCGTAAGTGGTGCTGTTGGCTCATCCATAATCAGTATCTGTGCATTTTTGGAAACTGCCTTCAGGATCTCTATTATCTGCTGCTGCGCTGGTGACAAATCTCGAATCATAGAATCCGGGGCTATATCAATTTCAAATTCCTGAAACAATTGCTTTGCCTTATCATTCATGATCTTCTGATTCACTAATTTTCCTGTTTTACATCCAAGAAAAATATTTTCAGCTGCTGAAAGTGTTTCGATCAGATTAAACTCCTGATAAATCACTTCTATTCCAAGTTCTCTTGCTTTTGCAGGGTTCATTGCATGATATTCGTTTCCTTCTATCCAGATTCTTCCCTCATCAGGTTCAATAGCACCTGATATTACTTTTATTAATGTTGATTTCCCTGCTCCATTTTCTCCCACAAGAGCATGAATTTCTCCTTTGTAAAATTCGATAGAATAATCATTTAAGGCAACGACACCAGGATAACGCTTTGTAATATTTTTTAATGCCAGAGATATTTCTTTTTCCAAATTTAATCCCCCCTGTTATAGTAAAGAGCAGTGGGAAAAGTTCCACACTGCTCTCTGCTTTTACTATTCCGCCTTATAATATTTATCAATATTGGTTTTGTCAACAGTAACAATTGGATCAAGCTGAACTTTTTCATATGGCTGTCCAGTCAGCATCTTCGTAACAATTTCATATGCATTTTGTGGAATATTATCACTTCCAAATTTTACACTTCCACGATACAGACTCTCATCCGTCAGAGATTTATGTATTTCTTCTGCAATCTGATCTGACCAGTCAGCTCCAAACGTTGCGAATTCACTTTTTTCCACATTTCCGCTTGACATAGCATATTCATTTACCCCAAGGCATCCTTCTCCATTAAAACACAATACCACCTTTACATCTGGATTTGTCTGGAAAAGTGTAGATGCAGCCTCCTGTGCCGCCTGATTTGTTGCGATTCCATCCACTACTTTTACAATGTTGGCCTTAGGACACAAATTCGTAATCTCATGCATTCCATCTGAATTGTTTGCCTCTTCCGGATTTGTTCTACTTTCAAAAATAGCTACTTCTACAGATCCATCTTCAGCATCCGGAAATGTTTCATCAATCCAGTTTGCAGCAAGCTGTGCCGCAGCCTTTCCTATTTCATATCGATCCGATGTCATAAAGCAGTCATACGCTTTTGTATCACCATTCATAACCAGTACTTTGGCTCCCTGCTCCTGTGCATATTTTATGGAATCTGTAAGGCTGTCTGGATCTACTGGAATTACAATAATTGCATCAGCTCCCATTACAGCAAAATTTTCAATCTGACTTATCTGTTTGGATGAATCCAGCGACGCATCCGCAATCTGAACTTCCGCACCATCAGCTTCTAAGAGTGACTTCGTATCCTCCGCCAGACCTGCAACAAAAGCATTTCCTGTATCCAGTGCACAGAATCCTACCAGTGAACCATCCACACCTTTTGCTTCTTCTGTACTATTTGTTTCTTCTGCATTTACCATTCCCATTGCTGAAACACATGTCACAGCAGCTGTCATCAATGACAACAAAACTTTCTTTTTAAATCTCTTTTTCATCTTTTTTCCCCTTTCATATCTTCCATACATTGTAGTTTTTTAACACAAATCATCAATGATTCTGGAATTATTGTAGCATTATGCACATTTCTTCTCAATGTGACAATTTTATCTTTTGGTAGGTAAATTTCACTTTTTTCACTGTTTGCAGCCACAGATGTTGTTTGTATGTTATAATAATCTCAGTTTTTAACACAATCTCAGGATTCTCTTACGATAAGGAGGATTATGATATGTCAGATATAAAAGCAGATATCTCAACACTTGTAAAACAAGCCAGAGAAAGCGAACACAAAAAGAATTGTGCGAAAGGGCTGGATGTTGCACATATGGCACACAAGCGTATCGTTCCCACAACTGTTGGTGATATTACCGTGTTAGAATATGGATTTAGCTCTGATACACCAGAGCCATTCATGATTGATTTGCACGGAGGTGGCTTCATCTTTAACACCGCAGATGTTGATGAGCAAATCATTCTGCAAATGCGCAGAGTAGTCCCACATGCAAAATTTATCAGCATTGACTACCCAAAGGCACCAGAATATCCTTTTCCAGCTGCACCCGATTCTATCTATGAAACCATTCGATTCTATGTTGAGCATGCACAGGATCTGGGCATTGATACTGAAAAAATGGTGATTGGCGGTCATTCTGCCGGAGCAAATCTTGCTACTGTTACCTGCCTGCGTTGCCAGGAAAGAAGAGAGTTTTTCTTTAAAGGACAGATACTGGATTATCCACCTTTAGATCTAAAAACACCAGCCAAAGAGAAGCCTGCTCCGACCGGTTGTATTCCGCCTGATCTTGCCGAATTATTTAATGCCTGCTATGTTGGTTCTTATGATGCTGCTTTTCCAGAAATAAGTCCTATTTTTACCAAAGCAGAAAACTTACACAATATGCCACCAGCATTCATTATTACCTGTGGTCACGATTCTCTTTATGAAGAAGGGATACAGTACGCTTCTATGTTAGAAAAATCAGGTGTCTCGGTTTCACTGCATCAATATCCAGACGAGCTTCACGGATTTACCTACGATAACACTCCTTCTGCTATAGAAGCGATCAATTCTATGGCTGATTTTTTTAAACACTGCATCCAAAACTAAAACGGGGAGCTATACGCTCCCTGTCTACTTTAATTCCACAATCTGATCGCATACCTGCAACATTTCTTTATACTCACCTGAAATAATTAAAACTGCAATCCCTTTTGATGCTGCATATTTTATAAAAAAGGCTATTATACGACACATAAGTGAGTCTGCATAACGATATGGATTGATACATATTATCAGATATGGATTCATTATAATGTATCGATAATACCCAATACTCATCTCGAGATATTTTCCATTTAGTGTCTCATCCGGAAAATATGTCATTAACAGCTCCTGGAATGCGTTCCATACATATTTCTGCATTCTTTTATTTTTCTGAAAAAAGAATCGAGAATTTTTTTTCAAAATTGGGAAAAATACATTTTCCTGTTCTGAGACATTATCCATATATATATTCTTTTTTATTGCATCAGGAAGAAATATGATCCCGCTGTTAACCAGCTGATTCACATTCTGAAATGGCTTTACTATTTTTCCATCTAATAACAGATTTCCTGATTTCCAATTTCTTTTTTCAAATATTGTTTTAATGATTTCGTCACATATTTTCTGTCCATTGTCATAAAGTCCTGCGATTTCTCCCTCACGCAAGGCATATGAAAATGGTTCAGCCATACTTTCTGTTTTAAGATGTTTTATTTCAAAAATAACCCGCCCTGTTGAATGTTCCAAAACAGGTGTATTTCCTCCATAATTCAATTTCTGAACTAATTCTGTCAGTTTTTCATTTTCTATTTCACCTTTATAATATGTTCGAATATGCTGTCCTCTGTGTACCAGAATTGTTCTGTCTGCTATTTGAGATATTTCATTCGGGTAAAAAGATAAATACAATATAGCAACATTTTCTTTTGCTGCTGCTTTCAGCATCTGACATAAGTGAGATTTTTCTACATCACTGTAAGTACCTGTAATATCTTCAAGTACAATCAATCTTGCATTTTGTATCTGTGCCCTTAATATTTCAATAAAATGGCATTGTGCAAGTCGAAGATCTGACACCAGTTCACTTCCCTGTAATGATATTCCCGCTTTCTCCAATAAATAATGCGTCTGATGACGCAAGGCATGATGATTCAGAAACAACTTATGACCATTGGATTTTATAACAAACAGATTTTCACCGACTGTCATCTGGGAAATCAATGTATTCTTTTTCTGAATACATATTACTTTCATCACAGCCGGAATGGTTTTTTTCATTAAATCTATGGTTTTTTCCTCTAAAAAGGAATTTCCCTCCATAAGCCGAATCTTTCCCGAAAACAAATCCATTAAGCAATCATTTTCATAGTCTCTTATTCCGACCAGATTGACGATTTCACCACAAAACAAATTAAGCTTGAAATCATTCAGAACTTTTCGCCCTTCATACTTCTGTACTACATGCTCCAGTCTCAATAATTCTTTTTTCATTTTCTCATTCCTTACCATGATTCCGGTCTGCAATATACCTGATCACAAACAGCCTTATCCCCAATGGCTTTCCGGGCAGCTTCGACAAACTTCCTGACCTTTTCCGGATCTTTCCCAGTGCGTTCTCTGCCATACTCCACTCCGGAGGATACATCTACTCCATCTGGATGAACCGAACGGATAGCCTCTGCCACATTATCCGGATTCAGGCCTCCAGCCAGAAAGAAAAATTTCTCATCCCGCGGCACTTCTTTTACCAGGCTCCAGTCAAATACCTGGCCACTGCCAGGCTCGATGGCATCAAACACATAACCGGCCACGGCAGGATCTGCAGAGTATTGCGAGAAATCTTTCATGTCACGAATGTTAAATGCTTTTAATACTGGCAAACAACAGCTTTCTGCATATCCGGATGGTATCTCCCCATGGATCTGAATATAATCAAATCCAGTCTGCTCTATTGCTCTCACCTGTTCCAGAGAAGGTGAAACCACAACAGCTACCTTCTGGATCTTCGGATCCAGACACTTCATAATACCTGCTGCCTGCTCCAGTGTAATATTACGCTTACTTTTCGGGAAAAACAGAACCATTCCTATAAAATCTACGTAATTTTGATTCGCATATTCCGCTTCTTTCAGATCTGTCAGTCCGCAAATCTTAATCTTCATATTCTACACTCCTCTGCCGTGGACGAGGGTCAATGGGGAGGCCAGTGGGGACGGAGTTTTCTGGCTCTAAAGAGCCATTAAACTCCGTCCCCATTGGCCCTGCCAGCTGTTTCTTCAGGAATTCTACAAACTCCTGTGCCAGCTCATCCAATGGTTCTCTTTTTCGTTTTAAGTAGCCAAATGTCACCTTGCTGCCTTCCAGATTCAGGGGAATTCCCCGGTCTGTTTTACGTTCACTGCCAGGAAGATAATTGCCGCTGATGTTGGCAAGTTTTCCGTCCCGCAGCATCCTTTCCATAATGTAATCACTGTTGGTGACCACCGACACATCCATCTGTTCGGAAAGGAGACTTCCATCTTCTCCTTCCCAGGTATCATCATTCAGGAACTCATCCTGATAATTCTGAATAAAACGCAGACTGGATAAGGATGGTACCTCCCGGCTGTCCCCATAATCCGGATGCTGTTCTCCCAGATACAACATGGCATCTACCTGATGAAGTGGCACAAATTCCATATGATTTCTCCCAAGTTCATACTGAAATCCCTGTTCCCGATGTTCCATCAGATAGATAAACCCTACATCATCTTTGTAATCCCGTACCCGCTCCATCACAGTACGCACACCAGATGTATAGACCTGACAGTGATAATTCTTCTCATAATTCTGATTATAAAACGAAACGAACTGCGTTGCAAACCAGGAACTTGGATTGGTAGATACCCTCAGCCATTTCGTCTCCCCCGATGCGGAAATATGGTTCAGAGCTTCCACTTCTTTGAGAATTCTGCAGGCATAGCGGTATACCTTTCTTCCCTGTGCTGTAGGGACAATGCCCTTTGGCATTCGCTCAAACAGCAGAAGCCCCATGGATTCTTCCATTGCCTTCATAGCCTTACTCACACTGGACTGGGTGGTATACAGTATCCTGGCTGCTTCACTGAAAGATCCTGTCTCCACGCAGGCGATAAAATATTGCAGTTGTCTGAGATCTGTCATATCTTACCTCTTTTTCTTTCCATACACCAGAAACATTGGTGTCGGATTATAAAATTCGTCTTTTTCCTTATATAAACGACTACTCAGCTCTGTATCCGCCTGCACTTCTTCCATTCCAAAATACTTTAACGCCTGTACATCCCACGCCGGTCTCCTGCATTCGCTGATCGACATCAGCTGCTTGATCGTCTCGCACTCTTCCATCAGTTCATTTCCTACCATATGATGTACATGACTTTTGGGCAGTGCAGAGGTATCTGCGAAATTGTCTGCACCATAGTCTGCATCCGCATTGATCAGACATCCGCCCTTTTTCAGCACCCGAATCCACTGTTCATAAGCCCGGTCAGCATGAGGCAATGTCCATGTCAGGTTACGGGAGATCACCACATCAAAGCTCTCATCAGCAAATTCCGGATTTTCTGCATCCATCACCATAAAACGACAGCTTCCTTCGGCAATATCCTCACTAATTCCCTCTTCCAGCGCCAGAAATCTGGCCCGTTCTACCATATCCGGAGTCAGATCCACACCAGTCACCTGATGGCCTTCTTTCGCCAGCAGAATACTGAAGAATCCTGCTCCGCATCCGATGTCCAGAATCTTCAACGGGCGCTCTGCAGGCAGAAATCTATGAATCTCATTCATCCAGCGTTCTGCCTGTACACTGTGCAGTTCTGCTCTCTTATGCTTCATAAAGTCATCGCTTCGTTTGCTCCAGTAACTGGTCACTCTCTTCTTTGTCTCTATCTCCGGCTTTACTGCCTCAATCATAAACATCGGTGTCGATGCATAATTCAGCTTCTCTTCCTCACTCCATACCGTTTTCCAGATCTCCTGGTCAATAGCGATCTCAGTAAAGCCAATACTACGAAGAACTTTTGCATCCCACACCGGTCTGTGGATCGCTGACAGTGGCATCTGAAGGGCGATCTGCTCCATACGGTCGATATCTGTACAGGTATAGTGATCATCCAAAGCTGCACTCTCTACATTTTTCCGATCTTCCTCATAAGCCTCCCGCTTGTTGTCATCATACAGATACCCATACCAGTTGGCATCAAAATTCAGCAGCTTTCCTCCCGGCTTTAACACACGCATCCATTCTGCATAGGCTCTTGCCGGTTCTTCCAGATTCCAGGTCAGATTTCTGGAAATGATCACATCAAAGGTCTCATTTTCAAAATCCAGATTCTGCGCATCTTCTCTCCAGAACCGCACATGATCCACATATTTTCCTACATTTTCTTTTGCCTTTTCCAGCATACCAGGGGTATAGTCTGCCGCATCAATCTCATATCCGGCCTCTGACAGAATTGTCGGGAAAAATCCAGGTCCGGTACCAATATCCAGAATCCGTAAATCTTTCTTCTCTTTTTGGGGAAAATGTTCTGTCAGCACCTTCAGCCATGCTGCTTTCTGCATTCCTGCCAATTCCTTCTGGTTTACCTCAGAATAGCCGTCCGTCCGGGTAGTCCAGTAGGACTCAATCTCCTGTAATAACTCCATATCATACCTCTTTCATATCTGTTCAGTACCTTCATCGATAGCAACTGAACAGTCATCTTATTTTTAGCTTCTCTGTGCCATATTCACTCCGCAGGCACTAAGTTGTGAATATTTTATCAGAAAGAAATATCTGCCGCAAGCCCCATTGGGGGATGTATTTTGTCCATGTAAGTTTGTTACTGAAGATTTTTCTTCATGCTACCGCGATAGAACCATAACTCACAACAAAATGCCCATGCTGAAATAAAATACATTCGGCATGGGCATTTTTGTTCTGATTCTCATTATTTTATTCTATAATCTCGATACTCCACTGGTTCTCATAGATCTTTCCTGCCTCCAGGCGAACCAGATCTGACTGCTGAGACAGATCTTCTACCACTCCATATCTGGATGGCAATGAACTCCATGGTTCAATGCAGACATATGGGGCTGTGGTGTGCGGCATATGCCAGAATCCCAGATGCGTATACTGAGGAAATCTTACCTTTACAGCCCTGGTACCCTTATCGGAACGAAGCGTCACACAACGATCCATATTCTTCAGTACAATTGCATCCTGATCAAAGAGATTGTGCTGCAACGGAATCCGGCGTTCTTCTTCCAGTGCATACAATTCATCCTGACCATTCAGGTGACAGTCTTCCGTAAATCCCACACGAGTCGGATGTGCCGGATTGCCGAATTCCAGAACATAGTCTTCAAAGCGAAGTCCTTCTTCCAGCGGTACATTGAATCCAGGATGACCACCAATGCCAAAAAGCATTGCTTTTTCATCATGATTCTCTACTTTATTTATAATCTTCAATGTACTGCCATCCAGCTCATAAGTCAGGAAATAAGAAAATGCGAATGGATACTGCACCAATGTCTTTTCATTACTGTCATAACGAAATGTGACACTGCTCTCCGTTGCACTATCCACTGTCAAATCACTGTCTTTGATAAATCCATGGATCTTCATGTGATATTCTTTTCCCTCATACACATAGGTCTCATTCGTCAGTCTTGCTATATACGGGAACAGGTTCGGAGCCTGTCCATCCCATACTTCCGGAATTCCCTGCCAGAGATACTCACATCCATCCGTTGTCTGAATAGAATGTAATTCTGCACCTGGCTGTTTGATCTCTACTTTCAGTTTTTCATTTTTAATAGTATACATAAAATTCTCCCGTATCTGTTCAGTACCTTCACATATTTTTCCCATATGATTACAGAATCTGATCGATCTCTACTCTTTCTTTATTTGGTCCTTCAATAATAAAGAAACGGATTCCTTTCTCCCAGAACGGCAGTGCTTCAATCCCCTCACTGACTACTTTATAACCTTTTTCCTGTGCCAGCTTGTAAGCGCCATCAATATCCGTACAGTTGATCGCAAAATGATTGATTGCGCCAGCCTGTCCTGCCGGATTTGGTTCGTCGTAGCATTCCAGAACCAGATTCTGGAATTTCAGGAAGCAGACATGCTGAGGGCCTTCTCCAAATTCTGCCTGATGCACATTTTCAAATCCCAGTTCCTCATAAAACTTACAGGTAGCAGCCATGTCCGCTGTCGGGATACCGATATGCTGTACTCCATCACAATAATCCATTAATTTTGCCATTTTCTTATCCTCCCAATATTTATCATTATTATTTTTCAATAAACAAAACTCCCAGTGTACCAGGTCCACAGTGACTGGAAATCACACCACCGGCTCTGGTAATCAGAATCTCATCAAAAATGTGCAGTTCTTCTAAGTAACTTCGCACCTTTTCCACCACTTCCGGGCTGCAGCCGGAATGGGTGATGAAGACTCGTTCTGATCTTGCCTGTTCCATTTGTTCTTTCAGATCTTTTGCATAGTCCAGAATCACTTTGGAAAGCTTTCCTCTGTATTTTTTACTGCTGTGCATCTTACCGTTCTCCACAACAATCATCGGATGCAAATGCAGGGCACTGCCAAACATAGCAGCCAGTCCGCTGCAGCGTCCGCCTCGATAAAGATAGAGCAGTGTATCTACTACAAAGCTGGCCCGCACTTTTGACTTCAGTTCTTCGATCTCTGTCTGAATCTCTTCCACCGTCTTTCCTGCCTGCGCCATCTCTGCTGCGTGAAGCACCAGAAGACCAATTCCGGTAGACAGACTGGCGGAATCTATCACGGTCACCAGATCTTCTGCTTCCAGTTCACTGACTGCCATACGCATCACATTAGCAGAAGTAGACATATCCTCCGATATGGAAAAACAGATTACAGGTTGTTTTTCTTTAACAAAAGGCTCCAGCATCTCCATCGCCATGTCCAGCGCCGGAGCTGACGTCTTCGGTGTGGTCTTTTGTGCATCTGACCACTGAAAAATCTCATCTGGTGTAATGTCCACGCCGTCACAATACTCTTTTTCACCAAGCAAAATATGCAACGGCAGTATGGAAATATCATACTTTTCCAGTAACTCCTGTGAAAGATCACAGGTACTGTCTGAAAGAATCTTAACCATAGAATACTCCTATTCTTTTACCAGAACTTTTTCAATCTCTGCAATATACATCGTGTGATAATCCTTCTGTGGATACCATTTCTCTTCTGCCTGTTTATCAATGAACTTTTCCGGCCTGATCTCATCTGCGTACATCTTGCGACAGACCAGAATCACCTCTGCTTCTTCAAAAGCTACCGTTCCGTCTGTAAAATATGGGGTAAATCCGGCTTCCTTGATCTTATCACGATCTTTTCCAGATACCGTTCCGAACAGGTTCAGAGCCTTTCTATACTCCTCCCCATAAAAGGACAGGGTAAAAGTCTCTTCTCTGTCAACAAACTCTTTCGTATATCTCTGTGGACGGATATAAGCGGTCGCTGCCGGCTTGCCCCACATTACTCCTGCACCGCCCCAGCTGGCCGTCATGGTGTTGTAGCCTTCTTCGGTTCCGGCAGTGATCAGCATCCACTGTTTTCCAATTCTCTGAAATGGATTAAAATTCAGTTCTTCCGGTTTGATTTCTCGAAATGCCATATTCGATTTCCTCCTGTCATTTTCTTCCATTATCATAGCACAAAACCGATCGAAGGGCTAGGGAGGAATTCGTTTGGAAAGCATTCTTTTAAGCAGAGCTTAACCCTGACAACACAATGGTGCCTGGTTCATAACCAGGCACCAACTTTGTCTACAATCTGGCAACCGGAGCTTATCCTCCTGCTGTTCTAATAAATTATTTAACGTTTTCCCCGTTTCTTTAACTGGTCAACTACAATTGCGATTACGATAACACATCCTGTAATCACCTGCATTACAAATGCTCCAATACCGAACTGAGTACCAACATTGTCAATCAGTATAATCAGAATTGTTCCAAGTACAGTACCAAAAACAGATCCACAGCCTCCTGCCAGTGATGCACCTCCTAACACGCTTGCAGCAATTGCATTGGTTTCATACGCTTCACCTGCGGTTGGGATTGCTGAATTGATACGTGCGCACAACAGAATACCGGCAATTCCATAAAGCAGTCCTGCAAAAGCATATGTGGAATAAATTGTTTTTCTGATGGATATACCATTCAGTTTTGCCACTTCTTCTCCTGAACCAAGTACAAATAAGTTTCTTCCAAAGATCGTATATTTCAAAATCAGGAAACAGATTACTGCAAGCACAAACCATACAATCGCAAGATTCGGAATAAATCCAACAGAAGCTGATGCAAATCCTGCAAAGGATTTGTTAATGCCCGCTACAGTACCACCATTGGAAATTACTTTGATTAAACCTCGAAGAATTGTCTGTGATCCAAGGGTTGCTACAAACGCCGGAACACGGAATTCATATACTAATGCTGCATTAAATACACCTGAAATAATCGCTACTAAAATACCAAGTAACAAAGACACCGGTACACTTAATCCCCATTTTGCCTGAGACATTGCTACAATCAGGGTACTCATACCGACAATTGCTCCACAACTGATATCAATACCTGCTGTGATGATAACATAAGTTTCTGCAATGGAAATGATGCCGATAATTGCGCACTGTTTTAAAATATTTGTCAAATTATAGGCTGTCAGGAAGTTCTGCGTTCCAAGACTTGCCGCAATAAAGATAATTGCAATGATTGCCACCATAGACACTTCGGTCTTCATAAGAATGGACATAATTTTATTCTTTTTCTGCTGTTCTGTATTCATGATGAATAAACCTCCTCTGCTGCTTCTCTTGCTAATCAAAATTTACAGTTGACGCCAGTCTTAATACGTCTTCTTCCTGAAGAGAACGTAACTCCTGACTGTCAAGACTTCCTGCCACATGCCCTTCTGACATGACAATCATCCGATCTGACAATCCCATTGCCTCTGGCAGATAGGACGATACAATGATGACACCTTTTCCCTGGGCAGTCAGTTTTTCGATAATCTTAAATATCTCGTCTTTCGCACCGACATCTACGCCAACGGTCGGTTCATCAAAGATCAGAATATCCGGATTTCTGCAAAGCAGTTTTGCTATAACTACTTTCTGCTGATTTCCACCTGAAAGATTATTTACAATCTGATTCACAGAAGGTGTTTTTACAGCCACTTTCTTTCGATATTCCTCAGCACGATCCGTTTCTTTTTTCAGATTAATAATTCCATTTTTACTGATCATATCGTAAGAATACATATTTGTATTCAGTTTTACACTTTGCTGAAGTGCCAGCCCATCTTTTCGTCTGTCTTCTGTCAGGAAACCTATACCTTTTAAAATTGCCTGTTTTGGACTGTTAATACTGACTTCTTCACCTTTTACAAATATCTTCCCTGAATGTATTTTATCTACACCAAAAATTGCCCGCATGACTTCACTTCGTCCGGCACCTACCAGACCGAAGAAGCCAAGAATCTCTCCTTCTCTAAGCGTAAAACTTACATCTGTAAATTTATCACCGCTTAAATGTTCCACACGAAGAAGCTCTTTTCCAGGCTTCTGGCGTTCAATATTATAAATGTCAACCATGGATCTTCCAACCATCTTCGAAATCAAATAGTCCTTATCCACCTCTTTAATATCCTTCGTTTCCACATAGCTTCCATCTTTCATAATGGTTACGCTGTCACAGATCTCCATAATTTCTTCCAGTCTGTGAGAAACATAGATTACGCTGACACCACTTTCTTTCAATTCTCTGATATATTTAAATAATGTTTCTACTTTATCATTTTCCAGTAACGCTGTCGGTTCATCAAAAATAACCAATCTGATATTATCATTTACAGATATTTTACTGATGGTAATCATAGCCTGCATCGCTACCGGCAAGGATACTATGGTATCTCTTGGATTTACATTTAACTGGAACTTGTCAATAACCTTCTGGCTTTCTGTATACATGGTGTTCCAATCCACAAATTTTCCTTTTAATGGAACTCTTCCAAGGAAATAATTTTCTGCAATACTTAAGTTCTTTGCAATATTTACATTTTGATAATTGGCATGCATGCCATAATCTTTTGCTTCGATCGCATTTTTCGGGCTCTTCCATGTCCCGTCTACATTGATTTCTACTTTTCCTTCAGTTGGAGATTCTACACCCATGATACATTTAATCAATGTTGATTTTCCTGCACCATTCTCACCTACGAGTGCCCTGACTTCCCCCTTTTTGATAGTTGTCGTAATTCCCTTTAAAGCTTGAACGCCAGGATAGGTTTTTACAACATTTTCGATTTTTAACAGTACTTCCTGTTCCATGCTATAACCTCCCACTGTCTTTGAGCTTACCTTTTATATGACTGGCGGAAATGATATTCCGCCAGTTCACATTCTCACATAATATACATCTTATTCTGCTTTTTTAAGAGTAGGATCCAGCATAGCTGCATATTCATCTTCATGCATATTATCTGTGGTAACTGCTACAGGTGCCATTGCTACTTTCTGTTCTGATTCAGGATTTGCACCTTCCATAATCGTTTCTACTGCATTTTCCAATGCTGCATATCCCTGTCCATAAGCATCCTGAACGATAATACAATCAATAGTTCCTGCTTCCAGTGCTGCAATTTCAGTAGGATCAGAGTCAACACCAATTGTAATGACCTTATCTTTGATGCCTGCATTTTCTACTGCCAGAGCAATTGCGTCACCAGATGTATTATTTGCTCCATAAATACCAACTAAATCATCACCATATGTAGCGATTTCATTTTCAATATCTGCCTGTCCCTGATTCAGGTCGTTGTTGTTGTACAGTGTATCCAAAACGGTTAATTCTGAATTAGCCTCAAGATAAGCTTTGAAGTTATCCATACGTGGCTGAAGTGCAGGGTTTACATTTGAAAATTCCATAGCTACGGTTCCCTTTGCTTCAATTCCGGCTTTTTCCATTAATTCCAGCATAACCTTTCCAGCCATATCACCGATGTCTGCACTGACTGTGGTATAGAACTGATTGTAGCAGTCTGAATATTCATCAGAATCCATTGGTTCCAGTCCACAGTTTGTGAAGTTTACTACAATACCCTGATCCATTGCTTCTTTGGATACTGCAATTGTAGAATCCGGAACCTGTGTTGCTGAAATAATTGCATTTGGTTTAGATGCTACTGCATTTTCAAATGCACGGATATAAGCTTCTGTTTCTGCTTCGGTTGCAGGTCCTACGGTCGTAAAGTTGATTTCAATACCGTATTTCTCTGCCATATCCTTTACGGCATTTTCCATACCAATCTGCTGATACTGCCAGAATTCTGATTCTGTTGAGCAGGTTACCCACACAATGTCCAGTGAGTCCGGAGTCTCTTCAGCAAATACAGTTCCCCCACAAACCATCATTGCTGCTGCCATTGTTCCCGCCAGTGTTGATAAATACCTTCTTTTCATTTTTTGTTTCTCCTTTACTTTTTATTTTTTAAGTATCACTAACGATACTTTGTTTCATAAATATTTAGATTACTGCTGTTCAAATGTTTTTCTGAGATACTGCACGGATTGAGCTGCTTCCTTATCCAAAATTGCTTCGCTACAATCATCTTTCAGATCTCGCCAAATTCGTATATCTTTCCCCACCTGTCCTCCGCAGATGACAAACGGTTCCATAACCACTGCTCCCTGATATTCGATTTTTCTTAATGCGTCTCCGATTTGATTCCACGGAATAATGTGACCCTGACCAGGCAATTTTCGGTTGTTTTCTCCTACATGAAAATGTCCCAGTTTTTTTCCTGCAGTAAGGATTGCTTCTGCAAAATCATCTTCTTCCATATTCATGTGATAGGTATCCAGCATTACTTTCACATTTTCTGCTCCTACCGCATCTACATATGCAACACCTTCTTTTGCTGTATTAATCAAGTATCCTTCGTGTCGGTTCATGACTTCCATTCCCAGGATCAGTTCATATTCCTGTGCCATTTTTGCAAGTTCTTTCATATTTCGAATACTTCGATCCAGATCTCCCTCTTTATCCGGCACCTTAGAATAGTCTGCCGGCCAACTGGAGTAGAGTCCACCTCCCACAATATGTACATCCAGTTCTTTTAATATCGGAAATGTCTCTTTCCAAAACTGAAATGCATTTTTTACAATTTCCGGATCGGATGAAGAAATATCTTCTGTTGGCTTTGGTCCATATCCTGCTGTTAATTCAATACCAAGTTCATCTTTATATGCTTTAAGTTTCTCCATTTCTTCTTTCGGCATATCTTTTAATCCGGCACAGGATATTTCTAGGATATCAAATCCCTGATCTTTTACTTTTTTTACATATTTCAGATAATCTGCACCCCACTGCTTTTCCCAGTAAGCATAATAGATTCCGTATTTCATCAAATTAACTATCTCCTATTTTTCTGCCATCCTGGCCCTGCATTCATCTACAATTTTAACTCCTGCGCTGGTTCCGATTCTGCTCGCACCGGCTTCAATCATTGCCATTGCAGTGTCATAATCTCGAATACCTCCTGCCGCTTTGATCTTCACTGCATCTCCTACACAGGACTTCATAAGTTTTACGTCTTCTACGGTTGCTCCGCCTGTACCGAAACCTGTAGAAGTTTTTATAAAGGTAGGTTTTACTTTCAAAGCGATCTCACAAAGTTTCTTCTTCTCATCATCTGTAAGATAACAGTTCTCAAAAATCACTTTACTGGTAACACCTTTTTCATTGCAGGCTTCTACAATTCGTCTCATTTCTTCTTCAACATAATCCCAGTTACCGCTCTTTAATTCTACAATATTCACTACATAATCTACTTCGCCGGCACCTTTTTCGATAACATCCTTTGCTTCAAACACTTTCGTATCAATCGTGCACTGACCAAGTGGGAAGCTTACTGCTGCATCACAGAGCACATCAGAACCTTCCAGCACTTTTTTACAAAATGGAACTGGTGCATTATTGATCGCAACGGTTTTAAAATTGTATTCTTTTGCTTTTTCACAGTGCTCTCTCAGATCGTCTAGTGTTACATAAGGTTTCAGTAACGTCTGATCAATCATTTTTGCAAGTTTCTCCGGTGTGATTTCATTTTTGTTCATATTCATGCTCCTTTCTTATTTCCACTGTGCCAAATTATCATAAGTTTTCAGCAATCCAGTGTAACATTCGTCAAAATATTGTTTTAGTTCATTATAGCGTTTATGGTGTTCCATATCTGGTTCAAGCACATCATCTACTTTGATGAAACGATGAATTGCTCCAAAATCTTCCAATACTCCTGCACCTACTCCTGCACAAACAGCTGCTCCCATGGAAGTTGCCTCATCCAGCCAGTTTAATCTCTTTGCTCGAACTCCATAGATGTCTGCCAATGCCCTTCTTACCACATCGCCTTTTGCTAATCCGCCAATTACGTTTAACTCTGTGATGTCCATGTCCTTTCGGAAAACATCCAGTATAATACATAAATTCATCAAAATTCCTTCAATTGTGGCACGGAGCATATCACCTCTGGTATGTTCCATTTTCAAGCCTACAAAAGCGCCTCTTGCATTCGTATTCCATCTTGGACTTCGCTCTCCCAGAATGTATGGCAGATACAATAATCCATTTGCTCCAACCGGTGATTTCTCTATTTCCCGGTTCATCAGTTCGTATGCACTGATACCGTTTTCTGCTGCCTCTTTTTCCAGATCTTTGCATATTGTTTTCTTGATAAACTGATAGGAATTGCCTGCTGCCTGCATAGTTCCATTCGGCGAATACATTCCCGGAACCATATGTGCCCAGTTATATGTTCGAAGCTGTGGATCAAAAATCGGTTTTGCACTGGTCATTGCTACCCAGGAGGAGGAGCCAAGATAATTAAAAGTATCTCCCTCTCTGACACTTCCTGCTCCTACTGCCGCACATACTCCATCACCGCCTCCAATGATAATCGGTGTTCCCGGTGCCAATCCGCATTCTGCTGCAACACTGCCTGTCACCTCGCCTGCCACATGCGTAGATGGATACAAATCCGGTAATTTTTCTTCTCCGATTTCTGCCGCTGCCAAAATTCTTTCTGACCATTTGAGTTCATTCAAATCCAAACAGTTTGTACCGGATGCATCCGTATAATCTGTCAGAAATTTTCCTGTCAGTTTATAAATCACATAATCCTTTGGCTGAAGCATCTTATAAGTATTCTGAAATACTTCCGGTTCGTGATCTCTTATCCACATCAATTTTTCAATGCTATAAGAAGCACTTATTTTATGTCCTACAATCCGGTAAAATTCCTGTTCATCAATTTTATCTTTGATCTGCTTCTCCTGGTCCTGACTTCTCTGATCTGCCCAGATAATCGCAGGTCTTAAAGCTCTTCCATTTTTATCAACCGGAACACATCCCATCATCTGACCACTGAAAGCCATACCGGCTACCTGTTTCTTATCTATTTCTTTCAGCAGTTCCTCATTATTTTCACAAATTGCTTTCCACCAGTCATCTGGATTCTGTTCTGCCCAGGTACTGTTAAAAAAATGTGTATTATACACATATGTAATACTTTTTACCAGTTCTCCATCTGTGGTAAATAACGTTGCTTTATCACCCGAAGTCCCCAGGTCATGTGCAATTAAAAACTTTGTCATTTTATTCCCCCATTACATCAATAAAACTTTAATCCATATTTTCAAATGGTACTAAAATTTCATTAATCTTTGCAATTTCTTCATCTGTCAGATTCCATTCTGTACAATGAATATTGTGCTTCAGCTGTTCCAGAGAAGATGCACCTCCAATAATGGATGTCACTTCTTCACGCTGTCTTGTCCAGTTCAGCGTCATTTCATTCATCGGTTTTCCAATCTCATCTGCAAATGCCTTTAATTTTCTGGCACCTTCCTGATATACTTTAAAAGTTTCTCCTGAAAATTTAGGGTTTTCATTACGGATATCATGCTTTGAAATTGTCATTCCATCCAGAAACTTTCCTGCCAAAAGCCCCTGCATCAATGGGCTGTAAGGCAAAAATGCCTGACCATATTTCTTTACTACCGGAAATACTTCTTTCTCTGTTCGATAATCCAGTGGAATTCCATGATAGGTTGCCGGATTTCTCTCAAGCATATTATATAGACTCTGCTGACAGTCAACAGAAATATATTCCATCATTTTTTCTACATCTTTCTGTGCGAAATTACTCAATCCTACGTAACGAATTTTTCCCGCTTTTTTCATAATATTCAATGCTTCTGCCGTTTCTTCCAATGGCACGTTCGGATCTGGCCAGTGCATCTGATAAATATCTATATGATCTGTCTGAAGGCGCATCAGAGAATCATCGATTTCTTTTAACAGACTTTCTTTTGATAGATTGTTGGCAGTATGATGCGGTTTATCCCATGTCAATCCGGCTTTTGATGCAATCAGGACTTTATTTCTCAGGCCATCCTGTTTTAATGCCTTTCCGAGAACTTTTTCTGAATTTCCCCATCCATATACAGGAGCCACATCAAATAAATTCACTCCCATATCGATAGCTGCATGTATTACGTCAATAGACTTACTTTCCTCTGATGAATCCCAGTCACCCCCCATGTTCCAGCATCCAATACCGATTGCTGATATTTCTTCGTTTATCTTTGCGACTTTTTTGTAAATCATATTTTTCTTCCTTTCTATATTCTATCTGTTGGTGTAACCGGTTTCACATTTTAGAAAATATATAACAGGGAATTTTGTCCCTATATGGTGTAACCGGTTTCATATTTTAGAAAAAAGAAAAATTACTTTTTCTTTTTTTCTGATCCGTTCAACTCAACCTGATATGGTATCATACACAGACTCCTTGGTTTATCTGGATGCTCAAATCTTTCCTGCAGAAGCTGCATCGCAGTGTACCCCATATTATATGTATCTCTGTAAATCCAGCTGATATTCATTCCAAGAATATCTACAATATCAATACGGTCATTTCCTATAAGAGCAATATCTACTCCCGCTTTTCTTTTTACTTCTTTGGCTGCCTTCAAAAATCCAAGTGTTGTAGCATTATTACAAGTATAAAGTGCATCCGGAAGTTCTTTTCTTGTCAATAATTTCTTTGCCAGTTGATAACTGTCTTCCATTGAAAAATTCCCGTAAAATATATCTTCTTCTTTTAATTCCAATCCACAATCCTGAGCACCTTTTCGGAATCCATCTAAACGATCTCGTCCAATTTTAAGATTCATATCGCCGGCAATCATTGCCGCGGTACGATTCCCCGCTCTATATAACTCCTGCGCTGCGCGATAAGAACTCTGATAATTCTCATAGATTACCGCATCCCATGGCATCTGCTCAAAGTCTCGGTCAATAATTACAATTGGAAGATGCATATCTGTCAGCTGCTTTAGCAGCTTCTTTCCGCGCTTGCTCTCTGCATAATCAATGGAGGGTCCCAAAATGATTCCTTTTACACGCTGCTGCTGCAACACTCGAATCGCTTTTTCTTCTCGCTCCATGTTATTTCCTGTATCAAACAAGACCAATGAAAGATTCAACTCATCTGCCTTGCGGGTAATTCCCTGAACAATATCTGCATAAAAAAGATTCCCTATCTCAGGTACAACCACTCCGATTGTGGTTGTCTCCTGCTTTGATAAATTTACTGCAGATGCTGAAGGAAGATAATGATACTTCTCAATAATCTCATCTATCTTCTTCTTTGTCTCTGGTGACACATAGCCACTATTATTTAATGCTCTTGATACTGTCGCTTTCGAAACTCCTGCAAGTTCTGCTACATCTTTGATCGTTATCATAATTGTGAAACCGTTTCCTTTTCTTGTTATTTAAAGCATATATCAGTTTTGTACTTCTGTCAATACATTATTTACTTTTCGTATATTTGCAATAGTTTTACATTTGTTTTGTTATAAATAATGCACAATAAAAATGTGATTTTCAAATATGTAACCGTTTCCTTTACATGTAATAACTATTTACAGATAACATATACAGTTTCTTCTAACATAATCTGTTCATCCTGCCTTCTTTATTGACATCTATTACACTCGTCCTATAATAGTAGACAGATAAACGCTTTGCAGAGCACAAGGTTACACACATATTTGACTCAAGCAGGAGGTTTTCCATGAATACAACAACTATTACCATCCGCACCGCCACCCCGGCTGATGCCCCTGCATTACTTGCCATTTATGCCCCTTATATTACGGATACCGCAGTGTCTTTTGAATATGATGTCCCGTCTGTTGAAGAATTCGCGGACCGCATCCGGGGGACTTTAAAAAAATATCCTTATCTGGTTGCCGAAGTAAATGGACAGATCGTCGGCTACTGCTATGTAGGGATTCTGCATGGCCGTCAGGCCTATGACTGGTCGGTGGAGACTTCCATCTATATAAATCAGAATTGTAAGAGAATGGGCATTGGACGTAAGCTCCATGATGCTCTGGAGCAGGCATTGTCTGCTATGGGTATATTGAATCTATACGCCTGTATTGCTTTTCCGATTGGTAAAGATCCTTACCTGACGGAAGACAGCGTACATTTTCATGAGTATCTGGGATATACACATACCGCTCATTTTCATAAATGCGGATACAAATTTAACCGCTGGTATGATATCGTTTGGATGGAAAAAACGATTGGGGAACATAAAGAAAAGCAACCGGAGGTAAAAGCATTTTCAGAAATAGAAGAAACTTTGAATCTGTAATTTTGATTCCCGGCGCACATTTAAAAATCATGCTCTACAGAATGGAATTCCTGTAAAGCATGATTTTTTTAGCTGTTCAGTATCTTCACAGATACGATTTTCATATTTTACTGTACCTTCACTTCTCCAGCCAGCACTTTCTTGTAATCTTCATAATTTTTCTTTAACAGCTCTGGAGTGTTCAGCTCATATGGACACTTCTTTTTGCATTTGCCGCAATGCAGACACCCTTCGATCTTGCGCATCTCTTCCTGCATGGCAGGTGTCAGCCAGTTCTTGGATGGTGCACGGCGGAGCATCAGTGACATTCTTGCACAGTTGTTGATCTGGATGCCTGCCGGACATGGCATACAATATCCACAGCCGCGGCAGAAATCACCATTCAGCTCTTTCTGTTCTTTTTCGATGTATGCTGTCAGTTCCGGCGTCATGGATGGAGTCTGTTCCATATAGCTCAGCCATTCTTCCAGCTCCGTTTCTTTCTGGATTCCCCAGATCGGAAGGGCATTGTCATACTGAGTCATATAAGCCATTGCCGCTTCGGAACGGTTGATCAGTCCTCCCGCCAGCCCTTTCATAGCGATGAATCCCATATTCTTTTCTTTGCACGCTCTTACCAGATTCTGCTCTCTTTCAGAAGAGAGATAGCTGAATGGATACTGAAGTGTCTCATACAGGCCGCTTTCAATAATCTCTTCTGCTACTCCCAGCTTATGCGCCGTAATACCAATATGACGGATTTTCCCTTCTTCTTTGGCCTTTACCAGACACTCATACATGCCTGTACCATCTCCAGGGCGATAGCACTGTGGTACACAGTGAAGCTGGTAAATGTCAATATAATCTGTACGCAGGTTCTTCAGGGATGTTTCCAGATCCTTCCAGAATTCTTCCGGGGTCTTAGCCGCTGTCTTCGTGGCAATGTACACCTTTTCTCTCATACCATCAAAGGCTTCTCCTACTTTTACCTCACTGTCACTGTAAGCTCTTGCAGTGTCAAAGAAACGCATGCCTCCTTCATAAGCTCTGCGCAGCAGTTTCACTGCATAGTCCTGACAGACACGCTGAATCGGCAGCGCACCGAATGCATTCTGTGGAACAGTAATGCCTGTTTTTCCTAATGTAACCTGATTCATTTTTTTCCTCCTCACCTTTTCATTCTCTTTTTATGATAATACACTTCTTTCCTCTATCGCAAGTGTGAAAAATAACATGATTGCATCTTCTATGATCTCATCCGGGAACTCATACTCTGCTGTATGCAGCTGTGGATACTCTTCTCCATCTCCCATTCCGAAAAAGGCGCCCTTGCATTCTCTCAGATAATATCCGAAATCTTCAGACCAGCGCATGGGCTCCGAAAGTTCCATTGTCTGAAGCCCCAGTTTCTGCGCTGCCCCTCTTACCTTTTCCACCTCTTTAGCGTGATTCTCTGTAGCAGGAAAACGCTCAATCTCTTCCATCTCAAGAGTGAATCCACCTTTCCTCGCCATGCCCTCTGCCATCTTACGTATCTCTTTCAGGTAACTCTCAAATTCTGCTTCCTTTTCTGCCCGAACCGTAAAGCGCACTTCTCCTTCTGACGCAGACATGCCGTAACTGTTACTGCCAATCTCCACGCCAATTACCGTCATGCGGACGATTTTCCCCTGCCTCTGGAATTCTCTGGTAATATTTTCCACCTCCAAAATCAGACGTGCCAGTGTCTCAGATGGATTCCTTCCATTTTCCGGATAGGCTGCATGAGTTGGGCTTCCTGTCATATGAATCCGAAGCCCTGTAGATGCACAGGCAAAGGTACCCTTCCGAAGCAGAATCGCACCTTTTGCATATCCAGGAATGTTGTGCAGACCATAAACTTCTGCAATTCCTTTTTCTTTGATCAAAGTACTGCAAATGGCTCCACCTTCACCAGTTTCTTCTCCCGGCTGGAAAATCAGATATACATCCCGGTTCGTAGTTTTTCCAGTTAGCTTTTTCCCTGTCATGGCCAGAATTGTACTATGCCCGTCATGTCCGCAAAAATGTCCTACTGTTTTTCCATCCAGACTGACCGCATCCATATCTGCCCGAAAAGCAATCGCTCCCTGTGCAGTCTTATTCACTCCCTTCTTCCAGGCATAGAACCAACTGCCGCAGTCCACAATCTTCAAGTCTGTCTCTGCTTGCAAGAACTCTATCAGTGTCTTTTTTGTCTTCTTTTCCTGCATGGAAGGTTCCGGTATGTTATGTAACTGTTGTCTTAAATTTTTCATGGCCGACTCCTTTCCCCATTCTCATTTGTACACTGTTCCCATTATATCACAAAAGAAGCTGCTGCATCTTAGATGTTCTCCATCTACTTTGCAACAGCTCCCTGCCGTTCACACTTTGCGTAACTCCCCATTGTCAGCCCCTGTGTGTCATATGATTACTTGCATATGGTTACTTGCATATCCTTAGATATGAATAGAATCACTCCAGTCATCTTCATCATAAGCAAGATCCACTTCTTCACGGCCTCCATTTTTCGTATATCCGCCAAGCATTGCATGATAATACTCTTCCTGAGCAATCTCTTCCATATCATCATCTGGCATCGGACTCTCCAAAAGTGCTCCACCAATTCTCTGCAATGGCGCCCACCAGTTGGTTGTCAGCAGCTCATCTGCCGGTACATCTCTTCTTCTTTTCGGAATCAGGAAATCCTTCATCTCCGGATGTTCCATCATCATCACCATATCGCCGTGGAAATCCTTTCCCACATATTCAAAACTCATGAGAATCATATCATTCAGATAAAAATAGAACTGCTTTCTCATGCCGTGCATCCACATGATCTGCTGAATCTTCTCAGGTGGATTCAGATGAGTCTTCAGATATTCCTCTCTCTCTTCCGGCACTACATAAATGATCTCTTCTACTCTGCGTGCCTGTTTCTTTTTCTTTTTTACATTCTCCATTACAACATTCCCCCTGCGTTGTTTTTGCATGGTCTTATTATAATGAAATTCTGGTGCTTTTTCAAGAAAAACATCGCATTTTTTGTTTATTTTTAATATTTTTCTATCGTTTTTATATATTTTTTTGTGCAATATATGTATTATGTATGACAGTTTTAAATTCTTTCCATCACTCTGTACGAAGCCGGTTCACAATTAGCCTTTCAGTCCACGTGCCTGTCTGCCCATGTCCTCTACAACGATATCATAGATTTCTCCAAGACTCGCACAATACTCCAGCACCTGCCACGGTTCATTAGTATGAAAATGAATCTTAATCAGCTCTTCATCTCCAACCGCCAGCAGACAATCTCCCTTAAAATGCTCTGTAAAATATTCACTGATTTCATCCTCATCCAGATTCTCACCTTCAATTAAAAGTTGTGTATCATATCGAAATTCAATTGGTTCCACTGTCTGTTCCTCCCTGTTGTTTATTTGAGGTTATTATACACTAACTCCAAATGACTGTACAGCTTAGAATTTATCTGCTAAAATAATTTTCACTATAAATGAAAAGAGGTCCATAACATGAAACTTACGATTTTAGGCACTGGGAACGCTATGGTCACCAAATGCTATAACACCTGTTTCGCCATTGAAAAAGACGGTCATTATTTTCTGGTTGATGGTGGTGGCGGCAATACCATTATGAAACAGCTGAAAGGTGCGGATATTGACTGGCGGGAGATCACTGATGTTTTCGTTACCCACAAGCATGTGGATCACATCATGGGGATTATCTGGATTATGCGTCTCTTCGGACAAAATATTGCCGAAAAGGGACTGGAACGTGAGCTGAACATCTATGGTCATGAAGAGGTCATTCATATTCTTCATTCTATGGCTGAACTGCTTCTTCAGAAGAAACATTGTGATGCCATTGGAAAACAGATTCATATGATCAAAGTGAAAGATGGCGAAAGCAGGCAGATTCTTGGTCAGAAAGTGACCTTTTTCGACATCCAGTCCACCAAAGCAAAACAGTTTGGTTTTTCCATGGATCTGGGTGATGATGAAAAACTCACCTGCTGCGGTGATGAACCATTTAATCCTTGTGAAGAAAAATACGCCAAAGACAGCAAGTGGCTGCTTCACGAGGCATTTTGTCTCTATGGGCAGGCTGACAAATATCAGCCATATAAGAAGCATCATTCTACGGTAAAGGATGCCTGTGAACTGGCAGAATCCCTGCACATAAAAAATCTGATCTTATATCATACAGAAGATGCCACACTGGAGCATCGGAAGGAGCTGTACACAGAAGAAGGCTCCATGTATTACCATGGAACCCTCTATGTACCAGATGATCTGGACGAGTTTGAATTATGATAAGCCAGTGTGCTATGTGCCGGTGGCACATGTTTAGCACCGACCGGAGTGAAACGGAGATGTGAGAGTACGAAGTACGGAGCAATCCGTATGGCATTATTATAACCTGACCACATGATATAACTTACTCCAGTAATCTCCCTTCAGCGGTGGAATGAGGATGCCAGCCTGCATCAGCATTTCGCCGCTGTATACTTTTCCGGTCTCTTCCAGCACATATTGTGCTTCCGGGATCAGGTTCTTCCAGCGAATCCTCCGGCTCTTCACATTTGGACGTGCCAGCACCTGTACATAAGTCAGCAGTGCTTCACTCTTTTCTTTGTCTGTCACCTGCCAGCAGTCATAAAAATGATTTTCTCGCCAGGACGCAATTCGGTCATAATCACCTTCTCGAATCAGCTCATTGTACTTATGATACATCGCTGTCTGTTCCGGTATCTGTGCCCTGTCAGCTTCAGAGATTCTGGTGATATCCAGTTCATAGCCAAATGTTCCAGCCAGCGCAATGTGCCCTCTGGTCTGAAATGGTACTGTTCTCCCGGTAATGTGGTTCGGGCAGTCACTGACATGTGCCCCCATGGCAGACAACGGGTACAGCATTGCCGTTCCCTCCTGAATGGAAAGGCGCTCGATCGTATCAGTATCGTCAGAGCACCAGATCTGAGGACTGTAATACAGCATACCCGGATCAAATCTTGCACCTCCTGAGGAACAGTTTTCTAACAATAAATCGGGGAACTCTGTTACCAGACGTTCCTGCATCTGATAGACAGCCAGCATATAACGGTGCATCAGTTCCCCCTGACATTCTGCCGTCAGGCCATAACTTCCAATATCCGTCAGCTGCCGGTTCATATCCCATTTTACATAATCGATACCGGTCTCCCGTAGAATCTTTGCCACGCTTTCATAAATATAATCCGCCACTTCCGACCTGGTCAGATCCAGCACATACTGTGCTCTGCTCATCAATGGCTCTCTTCCAGGGATCTGAATGGCCCAGTCCGGGTGCTTTCGGAAAAGCTCAGAATCCGGTGACACCATTTCCGGTTCAAACCAGATACCGAACTTCATGTCCAGTGCTTTTACCCGGTCAACCAGTACTTTCAGGCCTCCCTGCAGCTTTTCTTCGTTCACAATCCAGTCCCCAAGAGAGCTGTCATCATTGTTTCTTTTTCCGAACCAGCCATCATCCATTACCAGCATCTCAATGCCAGACTTTTTCGCTTCTCTGGCAATATCCAGGAGCTTTTCTGTATCAAAGTTAAAATAAGTTGCTTCCCAGTTATTAATCAGAATCGGGCGGCTCTCATGAAGATATTTGCTGCGAATCAAATGTTTACGATAGAGGTCATGGAAAGTCTTTGTCATCTTTCCGATTCCTGCATCAGAATAAACCATCACCACTTCTGGTGCCTGAAATGTCTCCTGTGGATTCAGTTTCCAAGAAAATCCTTCTGGATGAATTCCCATTACCATGCGAACAGTATCGAATTCTGTCACTTCCGCCTGCGCCATAAAGTTTCCGGAATACACAAAATGCATCGCATAGACTTCACCCATATCCTGATTGGTTCCAGGTGTCACCAACGCCAGAAATGGATGTTCCTGATGACTGCTCTCTCCTCTCCAGGAGCCAATCTGATGTCTTCCTCTGGGAAGCGGTGTTCTCTCAATCTGCCGTTCCCTTGCCCAGGCCCCGGTCAGTGTCATCATCTCAAAACCTTCGTTATCCATATCCAGACATGCGCTCAATACTTTTTCCAGATACAATGGCGCCGTTCCTGCATTGATAATCTGCACGCTTCGGGCTATGACATCCACATCTTCAAAAACAGAAAAACAAAGTACTGCTTCCAGATCCAGGAGTTCATCTTTCAGGGTGATCTCCAGTGTCTCACATTCTTCTTCAGATCCGAATGTTGCAGGAAGACCTGCCAACGATTTCTTGCCATGAAAAATCTCATGTTTTTCGTAATGGAGCTCACATCCCCGATGCCCCGCTTCTGTCCGCACAGCCAGAGCTGTCTCACGGTAATCTCCCAGTCCGGCTGTCGGATATTCCTGTGGAAAACACCCGATAAAAGAAGCCTTTTCCCGTACATTTGTCTCCGGCGTAAAAGGCGGTTCTTCTGTCCTCAGCAGATAAGATGCTGACAGGTCTGTCATTCTTTTTCCATAATAGATATGTCCAAGATACTGACCATCTTCCGTCAGTCCACAAAGATATGTGGTATGCTTTGTATGAAGTCCAAAAACTTTCTGGTCTTCTTCATACACAATTCCCATTTTTTTCCGCCTCCTCCTGCAACAGTCTGTTCTTTTCATTGATGGTGCCATATTCTTTCAGGCAGCAAACTACCTTTTTACAGCGATGCATCAATGCTCTCGCCCGGTCCAGCGTACTGTCACTGATTTCGCAAAATGCCTTCTCCGTTACTACCTCTACCGCCAGTGCTTTTGCCACCTGGCAGTCAATATCATTTTCATGCAGCACACCGGCTGCAAATGGAATGCCTTTTCGCTGCAGCTTACGAAATACCGGTATGCCACTGCCATTTCCCGCAATGACAAATACCTCCGGTTCTCCCCGTGCCGGTTCCAGCTCCAGACAGCCAAAGTCTGCATTATAGCTGCCCTTCGTCACTCCATACAGTGTCTTAATATAATCAGACGTAAAGATCTCTTCCGGTGCTCCGTAACGCTCAATCTTATTGCCGTGCACACAGATTACCTGATCAGATATTTTCTGTGCCAGATCCAGTTCATGCAAAGACATGATCACCGCCACATTCCGTTGTCTGACCATATCCTTCAGAATCGTCAGCAGTTCCAGCTTATGTCGAATATCCAGGAAAGAAGTCGGCTCATCCAAAATAATAATCTCTGGCTCCTGACAGATGGCTCTGGCCAGCAGAATTCTCTGCCGTTGACCATCACTGATTTCAGAGAAATCGCAATCTGCCAGTTCTTCCGCATGTACCAGCTTCATAGCTTCCTGCACTTTCTGATGATCCTCTTCGCTTAAAATACCAAGACGCCCGGTATAAGGATAACGTCCGGTATTTACCACATCCTCACAGGTCATCAGCTCTGGCCGGATACGCTCCGTCAGCACCACTGCCATCTTCTTTGCGGTATCCTTTTCCGTCATTTCACGGATTGACTGCCGATCAATATACACGGTTCCGGCAATCAGCGTCAGTTGTCTGGTAATACTTTTTAAAATGGTGGATTTGCCGGCGCCATTTGGTCCGATCAGCGTCAGAATCTCTCCTTTTTTCAGCCGGATCTCAATATCTCTGATCAACGGTTCACCATTATAACCCACCGTCATTTTATCTGTATATACAAAATAATCTTTTTTCTCATCCATCATCGCTGTTTCCTCACCATCATATAGATCACAACCGGTGCTCCAAATATCGCTGTCACGGAACTGATAGACAGCTCTGTCGGTGCAAATACCGTTCTTGCGATCAGATCACAGAACAGGCAGAATACTGCACCTCCCAGGAAACATCCAGGTATAATCAAAATTGGTTTTGCCGTCTTCATCAGTGACTTAATCAGATGAGGAACTGCAATTCCCACAAAGGAAATAGGACCTGCAAAGGCTGTTACCGTTGCGGACAGCACGCTGGACAGCAAAATAAGGCTGATACGAAATGCTTTGATATTCACTCCCATATTCTGTGCATAGTTTTCCCCCAGCTGATAGGCGCTCATTGGCTTGGACATAAGAAAAGCCAGGGCAAGTGAAATCAATACCACTACCGTACAAACCTGTACATTCCCCCAGGTTGTACCGGAAAAACTTCCCAGTGACCAGTTATGCAGGTTCACAATATTGGAATCATCGGCAAAGGTTACTACAAAATCAGTCACCGCCGAGCAAATATATCCAATCATAACACCACAGATAACCAGCATGGACATTCTCTTTACTTTTCTGGAAACCAGCAAGATAAAGCCCATGGATATCATAGATCCCACAAAAGCAGCCAGAATCATCACCAGGGAACTGGACGCAATCTCACGGCTGAGAAGAAAAATCATCACCAGAGATACCACCAGCTTTGCACCGGATGAAATTCCCAATACAAATGGTCCGGCAATGGGATTTCCAAAAAACGTCTGCAGGAGAAATCCGGAAACGGATAAAGCCCCTCCCAGCAGCAGTGCCGCCAGAATACGGGGCAGACGAATCTGCCAGACAATATTGTAAGCCGTCTGCTCACCTGTCTTTTTCACTATGATATCAAAGATTTCTTTTACCGACATCTGTACACTGCCTGCGTTGATATTCCAGAAAAACAGCATCAACAGTAAAACAATTAATATCACAAACGATACCGCATATCGAATCTGTGCTTTTTTCTTCATGCGTCAGCTTCCTTCTTTCTACTTCGTATCCGTCAGCCGATACATATAAGTCAGCTGTGACAGATCTGGATCATCACTTGTCAACATCGTATGCATATCAGAAATCATGGTAGCAATACCTGTCGTTTCCTGGAAAAGGCTTTTTTCTGTACACCAGACATTTCCTTCTTTCACGGCTTTAAAATCTGCCAGCAGACTGCTCTTCTCCAGTAATTCATCCAGAGAATGCAATTCACTCTCTATGGCACTGTTGTAAATAATATAATCTGCATCACAGGCGCCTGCGTAAAAGTCTTCCATCTGCATATTCATGGTGGAAAGCGCATTATCATTCCCCAGATTCTGGAAAATATAACGACCTCCTGCCAGTTCAATCATTTTGGAGATATAGTCTCCGGTTTTTCGCACTGTCACATATCCATTGGAGTTAATCGAGAAAAAGGCAATCGTTTTCTCTGTATTTTCTGCTCCCAGGACATCCGTCAGCATATCCGTCTGACTTTGAAAGTACGCATCAGCCTCTTCCTCTTTATCCAGAAGTACTGCATACAGCTTCAGCCACTCCATGCGTCCCAGTGGATCACTTTCATAGCTGGAATGCTCTACCAGCACCGGAATGCCAAATTCTTCCAGCTTCTCCCGTACATCAGGAGAATGATAGATCATGGTTGATTCTATCGCAAGATCGCAGCCATTTGCCAGAATCAGTTCATAATCTGGTGCACTGTATTTTCCTGCATATTGTATATTGCCATTTTCCATAGCTTCTTTTGCTTCCTCAATATACCAGCCATTCGCATCAGTTCCTGACAATGTGATATTTTCAATGCCACCAATGGCGCGGAACAGATCCATAGAAGAAGTCGCTACCAGATAGATATGATCCAATGGCTGCTGCAAGACTTTGATCTCTTTATCCAGCCCTTCCGGCGCCTCTTTTCCTTCCGGCACGACCAGATAAGACCCTTCCTGCGCAATCGTAATCACTGCATAGTCATCCTGATAGTAATCCACTGCAAACTGTGTGGCATACTCCAGTTCCATACTATGATCATACGTCAGCCCCGGGATCTCCAGTATCTCATGCTCCAGCCCGGTTCCGGTGCTTTTGACACCGTCGGTGTTTTCCGTTGTTTCATCAGGTACGGTGGTATCTGCCTCTGTTACAGCTTCTGACTCTTTTGTCTGTCCATCCCAGCTTTTCAACGTGGCGGAATCCAGAACGATCTCATAATCAATCTCATGTGGCTCACTCATGGCAACCGTATCAGCAGTCACCGGAACACCAGCATCAAATCCGGCCATCGGGATCGTAAACTGTGAATTTCCTTCCGTATTTTCCGGTTCGTATTTTTCCCCATCCACAATCATATAATCATAATAAGGACTGCTGAATTCAATCCTGGCTGTCATCTGTCCATCTTTTACTGTTAGCTCCACCGGTGAGGAAATCGTAGCTCTTCCGCTTCCTCCTTCCAGAGTTCCATCCGCAATATAGGTACCATCTTCCAGCCCCAGCTGCTGTACAGTTACCATACTGCTTACTTCCTCTGTCTCAGCTGTCTGGCTTTCTTCTGCTGTTGCAGCCTGTGGCAGACTTCCTGCAAGCATCACGGCGGCTGCTATCATTACTTTTCTACTCCATCTTTTCATACTGTCCTCCTATGCCTCTTTTCTATCCTTCTTTTTCTTCCTGCTCCAGAAGACGCAGCGAGAGATTTAAATAAAAGATCTCATCCGGATCCTCCAGACTGGACTGGAGCACTGCTTTTATCTTTTCCAGACGATACAGGAATGTACTACGGTGAATAAACATCTCATTTGCTGTCTGCGTAGCATTCAGGTTCTGTTCCAGATAGGTGCGCAGCGTCAGCATATATTCAGAATGGTGTATCTCATCCAGCTTCTTCAGTTCCAGGAGACGTTCATGGCACAACATGGAAGCTGGCAGTCTCTTGGTCGTCTGCTCCATAATATATGTCAGTACGATCTGATCAAACTTGTGAATCCATACATATGGCTTTTTCCTGCCACCTACATCCAGAGCAATCTTAGCCTGCAGATACTGCCTGCGCAGATTCATGTGTCCTTCCATCGTTCTGCTGTATCCTGCCTTCAGATAACTGTCACGAATAAAATAGATCAATGATGCTTCTACTTCCTCTTCTGTCTGATCAGTCCTGGTCAGATTAAAAAAGCAGACGATCTCCTGATGTACCTGAAAACTGGTAGAATGTGGAAACTGCTTTTTGATATATTTGCAGATGGTTCCAGCTGTATGTTCTTTATCCCCTCTGGCAGTCTGAAGCACAAGGCAAAAATATTCATGCCGGCTGCTCCATCCAAGAGCTGCCAGCCGATTACTCATTGTCAGGTAATCTGCCGTGCGGTCTGTCACAATTGTACGACATACATCATCCAGATCATCCTTTTCCTGAAAAGATGGTTCATGAAGTAAAATATACTCCAGGTAAGACGCAAGTGCCGCAAGAAGACATTTATCTCCTTCTGACAGCTTATTATGAGATTCCAGAACTGCCACTCGATGTGTTACTTCTCCCTTTGTCCACAGATTCATACTGATCATTCTGCATCCGTTAATAAAAGCCGGAAGCAGTATTGGCTTCTCTGCTGTCAGTGACTTCTTATAGCTTTCGTCCTGGATAAATGCATTCATATATTCCAGATTCACGATCTGATCAGTAAAGAGCTGATTTTCTTTTGCGATCGCTCCGATTCTGCCTTCCGCAGTCAGTGTAAAATCCATTCCCATTACGACCAGGGGATTTCCCAGCATCTCTGCTGATAACTTTAACGCACGCTGAATTGATCCACTCTGCAGTACCAGTGTATTCAACTGGTCTATCCAGTCATCGCACCGGTCAAAGATACGCTGAAGTGTATTTAATACATCAATGGCAGGAATTGTCTCATTCAAACGAATGTAGGGACTTTTCGGTGCCTGAATCTGTCGATCCTCAAACTTCCATTCCGTCAGAATCAGCAGAACATCATCCAGCTCCTTTAAGATCTGCATTCCTTTTTCATTTTTCTGAAGCTGTTTCAGATAGGCTCCCGTCATTACACAGACTCTTTCCCGGGGCACGCCTGCTCCGGATGTCAGGAAAAATGGCCGAAAATATTCATCCTCACCGGAAATATGATCCTGCGAGACGATCTCATAACGTTCTCTTAATCTGTCTGCCAGATAAGCACTTGATAATTTCACTTTTTCGCCACCTCCGACTGCTTCTCTATCAACTCTTTTGCCAGACTGGCACAATCTGCTGCGGTCTCTGTATAGGCGTCTGCTCCCATCTGTTCTGCCAGCTCTCTGGTCACAGCACCTCCGCCTACCAGAATCTTATACGTTCTTTTTGTATTGCGCCGCAGACTCTTTACTACCTGTGCCATCTCTGGTATGGATGTATTCAGAAGCGATGACAGACATACTATTGATACATCAGGATTCTCCCGGATTGCTTTCAGAAACTGCTTTTCTGAAATATCTACTCCAAGGTCAATCACCTCAAAACCCACACTGCGAAACATCAATGCTACAAGGTTCTTCCCCACATCATGGAGATCTCCTTCTACAGTTCCCAGTATCACTTTGCCAATTCGTGGCTGCTGACTCAGACGGTCATCCTGTTCAATCAGTTCAAAACCCTTTCGGATGCATCTGGCTGCTGCCAGAATCCTTGGAATATCACTGTCTCCGTTTTTAAAGAATTCGCTCATATCTTTCATTGCAGACAGCATTCCATCATCTACAATCTCTTTTGCCGTAACTCCTGAAGCAAGGGCAGTATTCACCAGTTCCGTTGTCTCCTGCGGATGTCCGTCTTTTATTGCTGTTCGAATCTGTTCTAAAATCTCTTTCATTTAAATTACTGCTTTCTTTTTTCTATTTATATTGTATTACTCCAGCAAGAAACAGCTTGTGTATGCAATCGTACATGGACCATAGTAATATTCCATATGATTGGCCTTACAGACCTGCGTCACCAGCATGCCATAAGCCTCCATGGAGGAAAATGCTTCATCCGGAAATCGGCATGGCGCATCCGGATAAGTACAG
The DNA here is from genome assembly GCF_025567005.1 of Muricoprocola aceti. Classification (NCBI taxonomy): domain Bacteria; kingdom Bacillati; phylum Bacillota; class Clostridia; order Lachnospirales; family Lachnospiraceae; genus Muricoprocola; species Muricoprocola aceti. The sequence goes on along the minus strand of NZ_JAOQKE010000003.1, from coordinate 139,634 downwards.
ACCTTACATTTTACGCAGCTTCCGGCACTGATCGGTCTCATCTTCGGATACTGCTTTCTCAGTTCTTTTTCCAGACTGAGAAAATGTTCCTTATGCAGCGCCTCTGTCTCCATCATAGTCTCGCCGTCCAGCTCGTCTTCTAGTTCTCCCACAGTCTGCACAATAATACCATGCTGATAGGCATCTATTATCTTCTGGCATTCTTCCAGGCTTCCACACCCCGGAGGACAGCTCCAGCACTTTCCATATCGGTGGCAGGTGTTCTTTTCACACATTGCCCGTACCTCCGACATTAATTCTATCGTACTGCAATCCAGCGGTGCCACATGGGAAAACCCATGTGCCAGTCCCTGTTTTTCCAATTCTTTATAGTCTAACATTTCTATTCCTCCTCTGGGAAAGCCAGTTCATCCACAAAGGTATCCTGAAATTCTGCTGATGCAGCCAGTTCCAGAAAACGAATGCCCCTTACCAGCCTGTCTGTCGCTTCTAATTCATCTGTATTTAGTAATGCGATCTTGGCACCTTCTCCGGCAGCATTTCCCACAGGCTCTACCAGATGTTCCAATTCTGGCGGCAATAGCCCGATGGCACAGGCACTAGCAGGGTTCATGTAATTGCCAAACGCACCTGCAATGTAGATCTTCTGGATCTCTTTTTCAGTAATTCCCAGTTCTTTCATCAACAGCTGAATGCCTGCTGCAATGGCTGCCTTGGCCAGCTGCACTTCCCGCACATCCTTCTGAGTCAGATAAACACCTTTTTCATTTCCTGCTTTTTCCGGTGACACCAGAACAAAAATACTGTCGTTTTCCTGACCACTTTCCAAATGTCCCATTTCATCAATCAGGCCAGCTTTATACAACTGCGCAACCAGGTCTATCAGACCCGATCCACACAATCCGATGGCAGGCTGATGATCTACCGTGGTATAGGTCCATGATCCGTCTTCATAAGCTACATGATCCACCGCTCCGGCTGCGCCACGCATTCCACATTCGATCTTGGCTCCTTCAAAAGCCGGTCCGGCTGCTGTGGAACAGGCAGCCATTTTTTCTTTGTTCCCCAGCACCATTTCTCCATTGGTACCGATATCAATCATCAAAGATATCTCATCCTTTAAATCCTGACGCAACGCCAACAGACAGCCACAGGTATCTGCGCCTACATAACCGGCTATATCTGGAAGCATCAGCAGCTGCGCCTGTGGATGAATATGCAGTCCATATTCCTTCGCCTTCAACGTCAGCCGTTCACTGAATGCCGGATTGTACGGAGCATGTACCAGCGATCCAGGTGAAATTCCCAGAAAAAGATGATGCATACAGGTATTTCCCACAATACTTACCTGATAGATCTCTTCCGGCTGTATCTTTTTCTTTTTCGCCAATTTGTGCAAAAGCTCGTCTATCGCTGTCTGAATACAACTGCTAAGTGCTTCCACGCCATGTTCCAATGCATAATTAGCTCGCATGATCACATCTGCGCCGTACTGTGCCTGCGGATTCATCATACTCTCAATGGCGCATACCGTTCCATTCTCTGCGTTCATCAGATAACCTACTACTGTTGTAGTTCCTATGTCAAAGGCTGTCATATAAGCCTTCGGTTTTTCTTTTTTCAATTCCAGAATGCTGTCTCTGGTATGTATCGCAAACCAGTCTTCTCCTTCTTTTCTTTTGTCAAAAAGAGAAGCTGCCAGCTTCAGATTGGGCTCCACATGCGTCATTTCCAGACCGGATGTCTTTCTTACCTCTGTCACCAGACGTTCCCAGTCGGAGCGATTATCTCCGGCGATTGCCTTCTCCAGTTTCACCGGATGAATAAAAAGTCCTGGTTTAAAAGCTACCGGACGATTCAGCCCCTCCGTCAGAATAGCATGCTTCTGACTGGAAATCAGTGTGTCTACTTTCATTTCACTATGTACCAGAGTCTGACACGCTTTTACTATCTCTCCATTTATTTTTACCAGACATTTTCCGCATTTACCCTGTCCCCCACAGGGTGCATCCGGACACAATCCCGCCTGAATCTCTGCCTCCAGAATGGTCGTCCCATCTGGGACTTCGATCTGTTTCTGTTCTCTGATAAATATAACTACACCCATTTTATGCCTCCAAACTCATACTGCTTTTATTATAGCAAATTATTAATCAAAAAAAAAGGCTGTTAAACCTTTTCGGGTTCAACAGCCTTCCATATTTTCTTAAGCTGCACCTGCCAGTTTCTTAGCCAGTGTTGCTGCTGAAGCTGCATCTTCAGAATATCCGTCAGCACCAATCTCATCAGCGAATTCCTGTGTAATAGGTGCTCCACCAACCATGATCTTGATATCTTTTCTGAAATCTTCAGCTGCGATTGCTGCAACAGTATCTTTCAGAGATGGCATTGTTGTTGTTAACAGAGCAGACAGAGCGATGATCTTTGTATCTGGGTTTTCTCTGTAGCATTCGATAATCTTAGAAGCAGGAACATCAACTCCAAGGTCGATTACTTCAAAACCTGCTGATTCAATCATCATGCCTACCAGATTCTTTCCGATATCGTGAAGGTCACCTGCTACTGTTGCAAGAATCAGCTTACCATTAGATCCTGTAGATCCTGAAGACAGATGTGGTTTCAGAACTTCTACACCTTTCTTCATAGCACGTGCTGCAACCAGCATTTCTGGAACGAAGATTTCTCCGTTTTTGAATTTTTCACCAACTATAGCCATTGCATCAATCATACCTTTGTTCAGGATCTCTGTTGGGTCACATCCGGAATCCAGTGCGTCCTGTACAGCTGCTCCTACCAGTTTTGCTTTACCTTTTTCTACTAATTCAGCTACTTCATTAATTGATCCCATGATTCTACCTCCTAAATATTTTCTTGGGTGTTTGATTTATTTATGAAAAGTTTCCGCAAACTTTTTCATTCGTAATTCTTATTTTTTAACCGGTCCGATACGTCCTTCTCTGTATGCTGTGATGTATTCCATACAATAGTCATCCTGTCCAAGCAGTGCTTCTGTTGCATAGATCAGACCCATCATATCTCTGTTGCAAGGATCCAGAATACCACTGTCCAGTCCGTAGTTCATAGCCAGTACAGTAAATCCATAGTTCACCAGTTTACGAACAGGTAAGTTGAAAGAAATATTACTTACAGCCGCTGTAATGTGGATCGTCGGATACTGCTTACGAATAGTGGAGATTACTTCAATATTCATAGCAATTCCATCTTCTGATGTACAAAGCATCTCTACCAGTGGGTCGATGTGAATACGATTCGGTGCGATACCATATTCTTTTGCTTTTGCCATAATCTTATCAAATACTTTCAGACGGTCAGCTGCACATTTTGGAATACCTGTATCATCACTGAGCAGTGCAATAACCTGCCATTTTTCATTTCCTGGTTTTACCATTTCAGGGAAGATCTTGTCGATCTTGTCACCTTCACCTGATACAGAGTTGAAAATACCAGGTTTGTTACAGAACTTATATGCTTCGATCAGGACATCCGGGCTTGGACTGTCAACAGAAATTGGCAGATCTGTGACTTCCTGAATGCACTCGATCATCCATTTTAATGTCTCTACTTCTTCTGCTTCCGGTACAGATGCGCAGCAGTCGATAAAGGTTGCTCCTGCTTCTGTCTGAGCAATTGCTCTCTGTTTAATGAAGTCTGCATCTCTCTTTGCGATAGCTTCTGCTACAGATGGAATGGAACCATTGATTTTTTCGCCAATAACGATCATTTACTTTTCCTCCAAATACATGATATCAGTTTTGATTTTTCGAAATCCGAACCTTTATTGACATTTTACCAAATTACTCCAGTTTTTCAAGCCACGTTTTCTGTCATATTTCCCAACATTTTCATACAATTTGTAGGAGTATTCTGCTACCTAGTGAATGATAAAGTTTTAACATAAATACATCCGGGAGTTTTCCCGGATGCTGTCTGCTTTTTTATTTTCGCAACTGTTCGGTACCTTCACAGTTGCTTATTTTCTTATTTGGGGTCCAAGGTTTCCCGCTTTGTAATGGCGGCGACACAACGCCACGTAGTCATCATTCGCTCCCAGAAATACCTGAGCCCCCTCCCGGATAATCTCTCCCTTTTCATTAAAGCGGGTATTGCAGCTGGCTCCATCTCCACACCAGCATACCGTCTTCAGTTCTTCGATTACATCTGCCCATGCCAGAAGCCATATGCTTCCTTCAAAAGGCTCCCTGCGAAAATCCGTACGCAGTCCATAGCAGATCACCGGTATGTTCAGATCATCTACTATATGTTCAAAAAACTCGATATCTGATTTTTTACAAAACTGCGCTTCATCCACCACCACGCAGTCATATTCCTGTATCTCTCTGTCTTCCATCTGTACCAGTTCTTCCACATATCTGCATTTTTGTTCCAGACCAATCCGACTGCGTACCACGCCCTCGTCTCTGGTATCCAGCTGTGGCTTCACCAGAAGGGCATTTTTGCCTCTTTCATAATAATTGTATACTACCATCAGGGCATTGGCTGTCTTGGAACTTCCCATGGCACCATGCCGGAAATATAACTTTGCCATAACGTTCTCCATCTCTTTATTTACTCGTTTTATCATAGCACAGAGACAGTCAAATTGTAAGTCTATATTGTTATTTATATATCTTCTTTTTGTTGCTATATTCATGTATTATGTTGTGTGATTATTATGAGTACTTATGAAGAATTGCAAATTTTACTTACTGCTGCATTACTCATTTTGTCAACAACGTTTTCTCCATACCAATCGGTACATTGACAAACTGTATCTCCTGAGCGTATATTTTTAACATGAAAAGTTTTGATTTTAAAAGTTTTTAGGAGATATGTCATTATGAATCCATTGAAAAAAGCCTACTGTCGAATGTTTCAGTCTGTCCTGAAAGCAGCCCTCCCATTTCTGCCGTATCGCAAACCAGAGATTATCCACTCTGTCCACGGCATTCCGCAAATTCTGGAAAAGAAAAAGTGTGATCATGTGCTGATTATTACCGATACCGGTATCATCCGTCACGGCCTGATTACCCGTCTGGAGGATACCCTGGACCGCCATTTTATTCCTTATATCATCTATGATGGCACAGTGGCTAATCCTACCACTACGAATGTCAATGAAGCACTTGCCCTTTATCATGAATACGACTGCAATGCCATCATTGGCTTTGGCGGAGGTTCCAGTATCGACTGCGCCAAAGCCGTAGGCGCCAGGGTGGCCAAACCTCATCAGTCCCTTGCAAAAATGAAGGGGATTCTGAAGGTACACAAGAGACTGCCTCTTCTCATTGCCATCCCTACCACAGCCGGGACCGGAAGTGAAACCACTCTGGCTGCTGTAATTACGGATGCCGAGACGCGTCACAAGTATCCCATCAATGATTTTCCCCTGATTCCGCAGGTCGCCGTTCTGGATCCAAAGGTCACTGCCAGTCTGCCTCCTGCCCTCACTGCCACCACCGGCATGGATGCACTGACGCATGCCGTGGAAGCCTATATAGGCAATTCTACTACAGCCGGCACGAGAGCGGATGCACTTTTTGCTGTAAAAATGATTTTTGAAAACATCGACCGTGCCTACTGTGACGGTTCTGATCTGGGAGCAAGAAAGAATATGCTGCTGGCAGCTTTTTCTGCAGGATGTGCTTTTTCCAAGTCTTATGTGGGATATGTTCATGCAGTGGCTCATTCACTGGGCGGAGAATATAATGTGCCTCACGGACTGGCCAATGCCGTCCTGCTCCCGTTTGTACTGGAATCTTACGGACATACAATCGATGCAAAGCTTCATCAGCTGGCCATCGCCGCAGGAGTCGCAGACGAGACTGCCACGGAGTCACAGGCTGCCACGCAGTTTATTCAGGCCATCAAGGATATGAAGAAACGTTTTTCCATCGGCGATACCATTCCTCAAATTCGGGAAGAAGACATTCCAAAGCTGGCTTTTTATGCCGAAAAAGAAGCCAACCCCCTTTATCCCGTACCAGTTCTTATGGATGCCAGACAGCTGGAATCGTTTTATTATCTTTTAATGGAGAAAAACGAAACTGAAGAATCAAATCAGGAGGTGTGAGCAATGACTGAACAGGAAATCCGCTGTATCGTAGACGGACAGCGAAGCTTTTTTCTTACCGGCAATACTCTGGATGTGGAATTTCGCATTCAGTCCCTGCAAAAATTAAAAGCTTTTATTTTAAAATATGAATCAGAGATCCACGCTGCCATTCAAAAAGATCTGGGAAAGAGTAACTTCGAGAGCTATATGTGCGAAACCGGCCTTACCTTAAGCGAGATCAGTTATATGCTGAAGCATGTGCGCTCTTTTGCAAAAGAGAAACGGGTTCACACACCTCTGGCACAGTTTCATTCCAGAAGTTATCGCAAGCCATCTCCACATGGTGTGGTGCTGATAATGAGTCCATGGAACTATCCATTTCTGCTGACCATAGAGCCTCTGGTGGATGCAATTGCCGCAGGGAATACTGTTGTAATCAAGCCAAGTGCTTACTCCCCGAATACCAGCGCCGTTATTTACCGTATGATCAGTGAGTGTTTTTCACCAGAATATGTTTCTGTTATCACCGGAGGACGCGCTGAAAATACCTGCCTTCTTGGAGAAAAATTTGATTATATTTTCTTTACCGGAAGTCAGTCTGTGGGAAAAGAAGTCATGAAAAAAGCTGCAGAACATTTGACACCAGTTACCCTGGAGCTGGGTGGAAAGAGCCCTTGCATTGTGGAAAAGAGCGCCAACTTGAAGCTGGCTGCCAAAAGAATCGTATTTGGAAAATATTTGAACTGTGGTCAGACCTGCGTAGCACCGGATTATATCTATTGTGATGCATCCGTGAAAGATGCACTGCTCAAAGAGATCCGGCATCAGATTCGCAAACAGTTTGGAAAACAGCCATTAAACAATGCCAACTATGGAAACATTATCAATGAGAAACATTTTCAACGTATCTGTTCTCTGATAGATCCATCTAAAGTTGTAGTCGGTGGAGAAACCAACCCGGAACATCTGCGGATTGCTCCTACGGTCATGGATCACGTAACCTTCCAGGATTCCGTCATGGGTCAGGAGATCTTTGGCCCGGTTCTGCCAGTGCTCACTTACAAGACACTTGATGAAGCCATCAGTCAGATCCAAGCCATGCCCCATCCGCTTGCTCTGTATCTGTTCACCTCCGATCAGACTATTGCACAGAAAGTCACTTCCCGCTGTGGATTCGGTGGTGGCTGCATCAACGATACCATTATCCATCTGGCCACCAGCGAAATGGGATTTGGAGGATTTGGAGAAAGTGGCATGGGCTCTTACCATGGGAAAGATGGATTTGATACTTTCAGCCATTATAAGAGCATCGTAGATAAAAAAACATGGCTGGACCTTCCTATGAGATACCAGCCATATCGTGCCTTTCATAACAAACTGATCCATATGTTTCTGAAGTAGACAGCCATTGGGGACAGCCATTGGGGACGGAGTTTTCTGGCTCTTTAATGCCAGAAAACTCCGTCCCAATGAAGAAAAAAGACGCAGAGTTCAAATCCGAACTCTGCGTCTGTGCGTCTTCGTATTTCCTATGCTACCACATTGAATACAAATGTCAAGCTTATGATTCTGTTTTTTCTGGATTGGAAATGCTGACTACATGATCATACCATGTCCCCTTTGTTCCCAGAAGTGCCAGATCAAATTCTTCATCTACTGCTTCTACAGGAATATCAAAGCCATATACTTCTTCGGTCTCTCCATCACTGTAAGTTACTTCATCTGTAGTAGGCTCAAGCAGTTCTGCACCATCTTTTTGTGCATCTTCTGCTTTTCCTACAAACAGATTCACGATGTTCTTGGATGCCAGGCTAACATGGAAGGTCATTTTACCATCTTTTACGGTAAGAGTACCTTTTCCATCACATGCTTCATTGGCATGGAACATACTGCTGTCGGTATCAAAATCAGCGGTATAAGTACCATCTTCTAAGGCATTCTCTAATTTAGAGTTTTTTTTTCCGTTTCTGTCTCTGTTTCTTCTGTGGCTGCCTCAGTAGTCTCCTCTTCAGAATCTGCTTCACTGATTGCTTCTGTAGTTTCTTCCTCGGATGTTGCTTCTGTGGTCTCTTCTTCTCCACCGATCTCGTCAATGGCTGCTGCTGAATGATCTACATAGATCTGCTGGATATCTGCGATCTCTCCAAGTCCTGCAATCTGGCAGTCTACACTGTCAAATTCTCCGCTTGCTTCGAACTGACTCTTCCAGGAGTCTTCGTCATCTCCTGCCATATCATTGTTGGCATGGTCGCCTGCTACTACCATCAGTGGACGAAGTACTACTTTCTTGTATCCTGCTTCTTTCACTGCTTCAATCACTGCTTCGCATGCGGTCTCTTCCGGTTCTCCTTCTACAGTTCCGATGAAGACATTCTCATATCCAAGATCATTCATCTGTGTCTGCATCTGGCTGTAGCTTACCTTTGCAGTATGGGATGTTCCATGGCCCATGAATACGAATGCGGTTCCATCTTCTTTTGCTGCGTCCAGATCATCATATCCTGCTTCTGCTACAGCTGCTGCCGTAATAGATTCTGCTACTTTTTCTTTATCATCGTTGACTGCTTCTGCATCATCTCCAACTTCTCCCAGAAGTGGCTCAGCGATCACTATAGAATCAAACTTATCTTTGTATTCTTCTACTGCCTCTGTCAGTTCATCATATTCTGCTCCGTGCATCAGATGTGTTGGCTGTACTACCAGGTTCTTTACGCCGTTGTCTACTGCACGATCCAGAGCCTGCTGCATATTGTCGATACATTCATCATCTCTCGCTTCTACATGGTTGATGATGATCTGTGCAGTAAAGGCTCTTCTTACAGACCAGTCTGGGTATGCATCTGCAAGGGCTTTTTCGATTCCTCCGATATCAGCCACACGGCTGTCATTGAAGGATGTACCGAAGCTAACTACCAGCAGTTCGTTTTCACCGATTTCATCTTCATTTAATGGATCATCCTTGCTGGCATCTCCGGTATCTCTTCCGAAGTAATCAGGATCTGCATTTTCACCTTCTACCAGTTCCTTCTGTTCATCTGTCAGGGCATCCCATGCTTCCTTAGCGGCTTTGCACTGTTCATCTGTATCATCTGTTCTTTCCTGAACATAGATGGCATCGATCAGATCTGCTACTTCATCCGCCTTTGCCTGATCATCATCAGCTGCTTCTGATGCTGCTTCTGTGGTTTCTTCTTCTGTGGTTTCTGCTTCTGACGCTGCCTCTGTCATTTCTTCTTCCGATACTGCTTCGGTGGTTTCTTCTTCTGAAGCGGCTTCGGTTGCAGCTTCAGCAGCTGTTTCTTTCTCTGTTGCAGCTTCTGTGGTTTCTTCCTCAGACTCTGCTTCACTTGCTGCGACCGCTACTGCTTTTTCAGTTGCTCCCTCTGTCTGAGCCTCTGCTTTTTCTTCTGTTGCAGCCTCGGTCTCTTCTGCCTCAGTAGCTTCCTCTGTTGCAGCTTCCGTTGTCTCTTCTTCCGATGCTGCTTCTGTAGTCTCTGCTTCTGTTGCCCCTTCTGTGGTCTCTGCTTCCGTCTTCGCCTCGGTAGTTGCTTCAGTTGCAGCTTTTGTCTCAGCTTCTGTTGTCTTTGTCGTGCTGCTACCGCATCCGGTCAGTAAAGATGCTACCATTGCTGCGGAAAGTACCACTGCCATTTTTCTCTTCATAAGAATCTTCCTCCTTGCGCATATGACGCATAAAAATTAAATGCTAAAAAGAGAGCGCTCACCACGAGGTAAACACTCTCTGAAAATACATTCCGTCTCTCATTCGGTTCATATGTACTGCCAATCCCTCGTGACATGGAACCTCTGGTTCCCGTACAACAAAAGGCAGTTCTCCCGACTTATTGATCAGACGCTCCGGCCCCCTTCCCAGTTACCCAGTGGTCATCAGCCTTCACTCTCAAAATACGGTGACGAGTTCGCACAGGAATCACACCTGTTTCTCTTTTCAGCAGACAATTTGTCTGACACCTTTTGTTTAACTTATGTAATTGTATTGCTCTCTTTTGTTCAAAGCCAAGTATAGCACACTCATTTTGGCTGTGCAAGAGGCATTTACATTTACATTATTCATTTTTCCATTCCTTCTTCCCAGGCCTCTTCTCTCTGCACTGCTATATCTGTCTCATAGTCATATTCTACCAGTAACATATTTTCCACCTCACTTCCACGTCTCATCAAATAGTCCTGTTAAAATAAGAATAGTCTAACACACAAAAGGGCTCTTTTACACTATTTGTTTTCTTTCCAGATCTTTCCTGCTATTACACATATCGCTGCAGTAATCACCATATCTGGCAGGGTATTTCCCACCAGAAGATCCACTCGCATAAGGATACGATATAAAATAAATCCAACTATCCAGATAATGAGATTTCGCCAGTCGAAACTTTCTTCTCTTTTATCTCTGTGAAGGATGAAAAAGTCTGCGATCTGGATAGCAATCATCGGTGCAAATACTGATCCGATCAGATAAAGGAAATCCGTAATATCATCCATTGGGAACAGGATAGCACCCAGAGTACCGATAACGGTTACTGCAATGGCAGCATATTTTCCTTTTATCGTTGATACAATAGATTCACTGGAAATTCCGGCAGAATAAGCATCCAGGAATGTGGTAGTAACTGTGGAAAATACAATAATCAACAGCCCTGCGATGCTTAATCCTGCTTTTAACAGAATCTGTGCGATATCAGACTCTCCGGTAAAGATCGCTGCCCCCATTCCGATCACATACATCCAGCAGCTGACCAGACCATATACGATAGCGCTGACCGCTGTTGCTTTTACCGGCTCTTTTGCCTCTCTGGTGTAATCACTGATCAGTGGAAGCCAGGAAAGCGGCATGGCTACAGCCAGTTCCACTGCGGCACCAAAGGACATAGTGTCATCTGCTGCGTTTGTCATCACATTGCCATCAAAGAAAATCACTTTACAGAGAACCAGTGTCAGCAGGAACAGCAGTCCCATGGCAATGGTATTGATCTTGCCCAGATTGGTGATGCCGATCACGATCCACAGAATAATCAGGGCACCGATTACCAGACACCAGATCCATCTGCCTGTGGAAAAAATGCCATCTGCTGCCAGTGCCCCATCGTAAATCATAATCGCAGTCCAGCCTACCAGCTGAAGGACATTTAAGAAAGCAAACACCAGTCCTCCCAGGCTGCCAAAGCTGCTTTTTACTGTCTCCATGGCACTCAGGCGGCTTTTTCCACCGATCACCCCAGCCAGGAACAGCATCAGGCATCCAATCACATGTCCCATCAGGATGGCTGCCAGCCCTTTGCCAAATCCTAATGAGGAAAAATAAGTTCCTGTCAAAATCTCTGCTATGGACACTCCGGCGCCAAACCAGATCAGTCCATTTTCCATAAGAGATGTACGTCGTTCCATCTGCTAATCCTCCTTTTCCTCTGTATACACATTGTGAATGGCAAATCCATGATCCATCGGACCACTTCCCGCACCCAGATCCAGCATGGCTGCCAGCGCTCCGGAAATATAGTCTTTTGCACGTTTCACAGAAGTATTCAGATCATAACCCTTTGCCAGATTGGAGGCGATGGCAGAAGACAGAGTACAACCAGTTCCGTGCGTATTCGGATTATCAATCCGCTTACCCTCAAACCACTGATAACTGTCATTTGCATACAACAGATCATTGGCATCATTTAACTGATGGCCGCCTTTGCAGAGCACCGCACAGTGATAAGTCTCTGATATCTGTCTTGCTGCAGAGATCATATCCTCTGCACTATTAATCTTTATTCCGGTCAGTTCTTCTGCCTCCGGAATATTTGGCGTCAGGATAGCCGCCAATGGGAACAGCTCCTGTTTCAATGTTTCAATGGCATCTTCGCTGATCAGTCTGGCTCCGCTGGTAGCTACCATCACCGGATCCACTACGATATTTTTTGCCTGATACTGTTTTAGTTTTTCTGCAATGATACAGATCAGTTCACGGTCAGATACCATACCGATCTTCACTGCATCCGGGAAAATATCCGTAAATAAACTATCCAGCTCCTGTCCTAAAAATTCTGGTGTTGCGTTTAAAATTGCTGTCACGCCGGTGGTATTCTGGGCGGTCAAAGCAGTGATGGCGCTCATGGCATATACGCCATTTGCCATCATTGTCTTGATATCTGCCTGGATGCCGGCGCCTCCGCTGGAATCACTTCCAGCGATCGTTAATGCGGTTTTTCTCATTTTTCTTCTCCTTTTCGCATACGTTTTCTATCGCGACAGAAGGTGGTGCCCCCAATCTGCCGCTGCCAGCCTGAGACGGCTGGCCAAACACTCTCTGCAGAGTGTTATTCACTTTCCAGTTTTTTATAATACCTTATAAACTCTTTTAAATTGTTCAAATACACCTCTCCGGTTTCTTCCACTCCTGCCTGGTTCGTTTCGCCCTCGCTGTCATAGACTCCGATCGCCCGGAATCCCGCCTTCTTTGCCGTCTGCAGTGCATACAGGGAATCTTCAAATACCAGTGTTTCCTCTGGTCTGCTTCCAAGGAATTCTGCACCCCTTTGATAAATCAGTGGAGAGTGTTTACTTTCCCCGACTTCACTGGTGGTGTCGATTCGCTTCAGAAACTCCAGAAGTCCATTTCTCTTTAAGGCTCTTGTCACATGCTCCCGCGGACTGGACGTGGCCGCTGTCATAGGGATTCCTTTTTCCTGCAAAAAAGTCAGCAATTCTTTTGCGCCCACTTTTGCCTGTACTTCATAAAAGTAAAAGTCCTGAAGCATTTCCTGGATACCATCCAGAATCTCTTCTGACGACTTGTCCAGATGATATTGCTGCTTCATATATTCTGCGCCCTGCTCCATACTCATAGAAAATAAGACTTCTCTTAATTCGGGTTCTGGCCGAACACCCTGTTTTAGCAGATATCTGGCTCCCAGATCATTCCAGATTGCCATAGAGTCCAGCAATACTCCGTCCAGATCAAAAATTGCTCCCCGGATCATGCTTCCACCATCCTCTGGGTCTCTTTTTTCAGATCTTCTGACGCTTTCCGAATATCCTGCTGTGCATAGATTGCGCTGATCACAGCAATGCCACAGATACCGCTGCCCGCAAGTTCTTTTACATTTTCCTGCGTGATACCACCGATGGCGATAACCGGAATAGATACAGCTTCGCAGATAGCCTTCAGAGTCTCATAAGATACATCATCTGCATCATCCTTGGAGCCGGTCGGGAATACTGCTCCCACGCCAAGATAATCTGCTCCGTGCTTTTCTGCCAGGACTGCCTGTTCCACGGTCTGTGCCGATACTCCAATAATCTTATCTGGTCCCAGCTTAGCCCGGACATCCCCGGCTTCCATATCGCTCTGTCCCACATGGACACCATCTGCATTCATAGAAATGGCGATATCCACATTGTCATTCACAATAAACGGTACCTGATATTCCCGGCAAAGCTGCTGTAACTCTTTTGCTTCTTCCAGAAAATGTACTTCATCCAGCTCTTTTTCTCTCAGCTGCAGGAAGGTTACTCCCCCATCCAGACTTTCTTTTACTACAGAATACAATGTCCGCCCGTTTAACCAGTGACGGTCTGTCACAGCATATAACAGCAGGTCTTTTTTATCGACATTCATACTTTGCCCCCTCATCCAGAATGGCTTCATCCATCTGATAAATAGCATCAATAATCCGATTGCGGTAAGTAGAATTACCTTCCCATTCCTGCATATGACTCCAGCCAATCTCGCCTGCCAGTCCCATCACACAGACTGCAGCCGCTGCTGCTTCCAGTCTCTGATCTGGATTGGCAGTAATATAAGCGGTCATCATACCGGACAACTGACATCCGGTTCCTGTGATCTTCCCCATCTCCGGTCTTCCGTTGCGAATCACATAACAATGTTCTCCATCACTGACCAGATCAATTGCTCCGGTAATCGCTATAATGGAACCACTCTTCTTCGCAAAATCTTTTACAAATGCAACCGATGCATCCAGATTCTCTTCTGTGACAGCATCTGCCACATCTGCGTCTACCCCTTTCGTTGTTCCACTTCCAAATGCAAGGGTCTTAATCTCAGAAATATTACCACGGATTACGGTCGGATGCAGTTCCTCCATCAGCTTCAGTGCAGTCTCTGTACGAAGCTTTGATGCACCGGCACCTACCGGATCCAGCAGGATCGGATGTCCAAGCTCTTTTGCTCTTCTTCCTGCTGCGAACATTCCCTCAATACTGCGTTCATTCAGGGTTCCGATATTAATATTCAATCCGCCACAGATTGTAGTGATATCTTCCACATCCTGCGGTTCATCGGACATGATCGGACTGCCGCCACAGGCCAGCAGTACATTCGCCACATCATTTACGGTTACATAATTGGTAATATTATGCACCAGTGGTACCTGCTCTCTTACACTTTTCAGACATTCTCCTAACATATTCTTCCTCCTTTTCTCTGACAACCATAAAAAGCGGATATGCCAAAAAGACATATCCGCTAAAAATCCATGCACATAAAACACATGCATCTGCTCTATCCCTACGTTGGCATTATCCAAATCAGGTTACGGGTCCAGACCAAACATTCTGTTCTCAGCCTGCTTACGGCAAGCTCCCCTTTTCTTATTCTTGTACAGTATAGTCCTGTTTTCTGAGAATTGCAAATAATTTCTACTTTTTTCTACAAATTCAAAAAGGGCACGAAAATGCCCAAAAACACCGTTCCAATGATTCATTCCATGTTATAATGAGGAAAATAGCTGAAAAGGAGTTCCTCCCATGAAATCTCATGTTTCCCTTTTTCTTTTGTTCCTTTTGCTGGCCGTATTTCCAGCGTTCCATGCTGATGCCAGTCAGTCCACAGATGCTGACGCGCCAGCTTCTGTAAAATCCATAGCCTGCCCGTCTGTAAATGGTGCGCTCCATGTGGATGGCCGGCAGCTGACAGATGCACATGGAAATGCCGTGCAGTTAAAAGGCATCAGCACCCACGGTCTTGCCTGGTTCCCGGACTATGTCAATCAAAAAGCTTTTCATCAGCTTCGTCAGGAATGGAATGTGAATGTCATCCGCCTGGCTATGTATACAACAGAATCCGGTGGATACTGTACAGATGGCGAACAGGGACATCTGAAATCCTTGATCGATCAGGGTGTTTCTTATGCTTCCAGTGAGGATATGTACGTCATCATCGACTGGCATATTCTGTCCGATCAGGACCCGAATCAATACAAGGAGCAGGCTCTTGCTTTCTTTGCAGAAATGTCTGAAAAATATGCAGATCACAATAACGTCTTATATGAGATCTGCAATGAGCCAAACGGCAGTACCACCTGGAATGACGTAAAATCCTATGCGGAACAGGTGATTCCAGTGATTCGTTCCAATGCACCGGATGCTGTGATTCTGGTGGGTACCCCCAACTGGTCCCAATATGTGGATCAGGCGGCTGCTGATCCGATTACCGATTATGACAACCTGATGTATACACTTCATTTTTATGCTGCTACTCATAAAGAAGATCTGCGAAATACCTTACAGACTGCACTGGATCAGGGGCTTCCGGTCTTCGTATCGGAATACAGTATCTGTGATGCCAGTGGAAATGGCGCTTTGGACATCGGACAGGCCGATGCCTGGATGCAGCTTCTGGATCAGTATCAGGTCAGCTGTGTAAACTGGAGCCTGTGTAACAAAAGGGAATCCGCAGCCCTCTTAAATGCCTCCTGTGACAAAACCAGTGATTTTACTGTCGAAGATCTCAGCCCCGCCGGACGGTGGCTCTATGAAATGCTTACCGGCACAGACGTTCCGGAACCAGAAACCGAATCATTCGGTTCTGATCCTTCCGCTGAGAAATCTCAGTTATCCACAAACGCCTATACTTGTACCACAGAAATTGTGAATCAATGGGAAAGTAATGGTGATCACTACTATCAATATCAACTGACTTTAACCAATACTTCTGACACAGAACTCTCTGGTTGGGAAATAGATCTCCCATTTTCTGGCAATATTACTTTATCCGATGGATGGAATGGAGATTACACCATCGTGGATAGCCAGACTCTCCACATCGTTTCAAAAGATTACAATGCCGTTATCGCACCAGGAGCCTCTGTGACAGATATTGGTTTTATCCTGATCTACAACTTCTGAGCATACGAATTGCAGCCAATTTCGATTGGACAACCGAAAAACATTTTCAAAGAAAGGATACCATTTATGAGTTTACTCAAAGAAATAGATATACAGGAAATTTTACATTCTTCCCGAATGGGGCTGTGGCGTGTGGAACTCGAAGACGGCCAGCCACCAAGATTCTATGCCGATGCAGTTATGGATCTCCTGATCGGTGCACCGGCAAATCTTACTGCACAAGAGCGTTTTATCTTTCACCGTTCCCATATCCACCCGGATGATATGGCACTTTTTGAAGAATATTCCAGTAAATTAGCAGAACAGCATACGGAGATCGTTTATCGTTACATTCACCCGATCCAGGGGGACATGCTGGTGCGTTGTAATGGCAGTCGCGATGCTTCGGTATCAGATTATATCAGTATCATCGGTACACATCAGGATATCTCAGATACAGCCCGGCTGGAGCAGGATAAATTTGCAGAGCGCCGACTGGCTGAAATGAATCAGACACTTCGCAAGGAACAGATCATTCAGGAAGATTATTATCATAATCTGCTGGATATTCAGAATTGTGGTCTTATGGCTTATACCCTTCCTGGTCATAAAATGATTCATATGAATGCTGAGGCTTTGCGCATGTATGGACTGAAAGATATGGATGAGGCTCAGCATTGCCTGGGACATATGCTCACCCAGGTATATTATCCGGATTCATCTACAGTAGATGCCTTGAAAAACCTCCGTAATGTCAATGATTCTGTTGACTATGAGTGCATTCTGAACTATGGTTCAGCCCGAGAATGCCATATTGTAGCCAAGACCAAAATTGTCTGGATCCCCAGTGGAGAACGTGCTGTCGTGACAACTTTCTTGGATGTTTCTGATATGGTTATTCTGCAGGGCGCACTAAAGAAAGCCGAAGAGGGAAGTCAGGCCAAATCTGCTTTCCTGTTTGCCATGTCCCATGATCTGCGTACTCCTATGAATGCCATCATTGGATATGCAGAACTGATGGAAGCACATTGGGAAAATCCTGCCCTCACCAACGGATATTTGAAGAAGCTTCAATCTGCCAGTCGATTTCTGTTATCCCTAATCGGAAATATTCTGGAAATGGCTCGTATGGAAAGCGGTAAAGAAACTCTGCATGAAGAACCATGGAATATTTCCAATCTACGAGATACAGTTGATGTACTTCTGGATAATGAAATACATCGTAAGCATCTGGAAATTCACAAAGACTTTCAGATTGTTCATCCATATGTGATCTGTGATGCTATGAAAATTCGGGAAATTGTAATGAATCTGCTAAGCAATGCTGTCAAATATACACCAGATGGTGGAACCATCTCTTTGCACATGGACGAATTTCCTTCTGATCTGGATGGTTATCTCGTGCTTCGCATTGTTGTAAAGGACAGTGGCATCGGCATTGGACAGGAATATCTGCCTCATCTGTTCGAAGCCTTTTCCAGAGAACGGAACTCCTCCGAAAGTGGTATCATCGGAAGCGGACTTGGGCTGAAAATTGTAAAGTCTTTTGTGGAACTTATGAACGGCCGCATTACAGTAGACAGCGAACTGGGAAAGGGTACATGTTTTACCGTTACCCTTCCACTTCGCATTGCTCCGAACCAGCATCCGATTGCTTCCGAAAGTCTCTCTCAGATTCCTTCCGATAATCTGACAGGGATTCGTATTCTTCTGGCTGAGGACAATGCTTTAAATGCCGAGATCACTCAGACTATTCTGGAAGATGCACAGATTCATGTGGATCTGGCCTGCGATGGTCAGGTTGCTCTTTCCATGCTGGAAAATGCTCCGGCTGGTTATTACGATCTGATTCTGATGGATATCCAGATGCCGCATATGAATGGCTATCAGGCTACGAAAGCGATTCGGGCGCTTCCTGATATGCGTTGTCAGACTCCAATTATTGCCATGACTGCCAATGCTTTCAAGGAAGATAAAGAGGCAGCCCTTGCAGCTGGTATGGATGATTATATTGTCAAACCAGTGGAGATTGCCAGTATGCTGACTACCATTTCCACAGTTGTTCACCGAAAAAAAGGGTAAAAAGAAGACCGTCTGAAATCAAAGTACTGATTTCAGGCGGCTTTCTTTCACTCAAAACGTATTTCTTTTTTATTATTTGATATTTCCAAGATCATTTACAGTGATAGCTGTCTCTGGCATAGCATCGATGCTGTTGTCAACAGTAACTTTGCCTGCTACCATATCTGCTACCAGTGCTTTGTAATCATCTTCTGTGAATCCATCATTCCACTGTGTGCTCTCTAATGGAAGCTGTACATAGTTCTCTTCTACGTTGTCAGATACCAGACCAAGATTGTCGATCTTTCCAACATAATCTGACCATGTATCATCCAGAACGATTGCGGAAAGCAGAGTATTTACTGTAGGAGCAAGACCCTTCATAGCAGATGTTACGGTCATACCTTCTCCATATGCATCAATGATAGGAGCCTGATCAGAGTCAACACCAATGACTTTTCCATCTACCTTAGCTGCTGCTTCTGCTGCAGATGTGTAGATACCGCCGCCACATGCAAATACAACTTCTACACCGTTGGTAGAATACCAGGTATCCATAGCTGCTGTAATATCAGCATCACCATAGAACTGTCCGCCGTAAGCGTATTCTACGGTTACTTCGTCTGTGATTCCCAGTTCTTCTGCTGCTGCGTTAGCTCCCTGAACATAACCGAAACCATAACGGATAACTGCTGGTACGGACATTCCACCGAGGAATCCAAGATGCTTGTAACCCATCTTCACTGCTGCATAACCAGCCATATATCCAGGAATCTCTTCCTGATAAATTGCACAATAGGTATTCTCTGTGTTATAGGCCTGTGTCACATCATCCACACCTGCCGCTCCTGTCAGATCTGCTTCTGACATATCCAGAGCGATGAATTTCACATCTGGATATACCGGAGATTCTTCTACTATAGATGCTGCAAACAGATATCCTGGCAGTACGAGAATGTTATATCCATCTGCAATCGCCTGGTCACAGCTGGCAATACGTGCTTCATCAGAATCTCCGTCTGGTTTGTAGTAGTTGAAGTCAAGACCATTTTCCTCGCAAAATGCCTTGCATGCTTCATAAGTGGTCTGGTTGAAAGACTGGTCTGTGATGTCGCCTGAGTCTGTAACCATTGCTACTTTGTAGTCTCCCTCTGCCATAACAGGTGCTGCCATGGAAAGTGTTGCTGCGCCTAATGCAGCTGCTGCAAAAATTGTTTTCTTCATGAAAATATCCTCCTTTTTTCCCTTTTTACGTTTCTTAAAAAGCTATCTTTATCTTAACATCTTTTCCAGAGCCAGGCAAGGAAAAGTAACTGGAAATAAAGTTTTCCAGCTGCTATGCCTCTCCCATCAGCTGATCAATCTTGGTTTTCACCAGGTCAAAGGCCACTTCGTTCTGTCCGCTGTTAATCACAATATCTGCCAGTGCCCTGGTTGGCTCCACATACAGATAATGCATCGGTTTGACTGTTGTCAGATACTGTTCAATAATACCTTCCAGGTCTCTGCCACGCTCTTTTACATCCCGGACCACTCTTCTCAGGATTCTCTCATCCGCATCTGCTTCCACAAAAATCTTGATATCAAACATATCCCGCAGTTCTTCATTCTGAAGTGCAAGAATACCCTCCAGCAGAATGATGCGGTTGGGTTTGATCTCTATCGTCTCTTCTTTCCGATTATGCAGGGAATAATCATAGGTCGGACACTGAATGTTCTTTCCTTCTTTTAACTGCTTCAGATGTTCTACCAGAAGATCTGTCTCAAGCGCTGCCGGATCATCATAGTTAATATGCTTTCGCTCCTCCAGTGACAGTTCATCATGTCTGCGATAATAATTATCATGATAAAGCACCGTGATTCTGTCCCCGTAGAGTGCTTTTAATTTGTTGGTAAAGGTTGATTTACCAGAGCCAGACCCACCGGCAATTCCAATAATTACACATTCCATAATAGTTTCCTCTATTCGTTCTCTTTTTTACCTCATGGTTCTGAGCCCGATACTCAGAATATTTCTCACACAATGCTGCAGATCGGCCAGCGTCATCTCTGTCTCTTCTTTTGCACCCTGGATCAGATCTGTGACATTCAGTGCACAGCCTGGCATCAGCATATCATTTCCGGCATGAATGGCCTGTTTCGCAGATGCCCAGGTATATTTATCCGGCGCCTGTCCCATCACAGAAGTATCCTGTGTGGCATACCAGTCTGTCATAACAAATCCATCAAATCCCCATTCATCTCGGGCCGCTGTCTGAAGCAGATCATAACGGTTCGCAGAATGAATGCCATTGATCAAATTGTAAGACGTCATAATCGAATATGGATGAGCTTCTTTTACTGCGATCTCAAATCCTCTTAAGTAAATCTCCCGCAGTGCCCGTTCACTGATATGTGCATTGGTATAATTCCGGTTATCCTCCTGATTGTTCGCTGCAAAATGCTTGATGGTAGTTCCCTGTCCGTCAAAAGACTGCACTCCCAGCGTGTCTGCCGCTGCGCAGCGTCCGGTCAGATATGGATCTTCTGAATAATATTCAAAGTTTCTTCCACACAGTGGATTACGGTGAATGTTCATACCTGGTGCCAGCCAGAGATGTACTCCGAACTGTTTCATCTCCGCACCTGCGATTTCTCCCATTCTTTTTACCAAATCCATATCCCAGGACTGGGCAAGAGTACTGGCAATCGGGATCGCTGTACAATACTGATAATAGTCCCTGGTATCTGCCGGCAGATTCTCCGGGAATGGACGGAAAGCCATTCCAAATACTTCTCCACCGGAGATCTTTTCTCCTTCTGACGTTGTCTTAAAATGTGGCTGAAGCCGAAGACCGGCCGGTCCGTCTGCCAGAATCAGTGCCGGGATCTTTCTGGTTTCTTCCAGAGCTGACCAGGTCTCTCCAGCTGCACCAATCACGCTGTCAGATGCGCATCCGACAGCATTGGCATCGTCCTCCAGACGTTCCGTTCCCACACATAAGTTAGCCAGTTCTTCCACCGTAAGCTGCGCTACCAGATCTTCCAGTGTCACATCGCCCCGTTTTACCTCATCCATAGTCAGGGTTCTTTCTGGAAAATGATCCTTCATTTCTATTCTTGCACCGACAGAATACCCCGGCTCCTCGCAGCGAATCTTTGACATATCCACAGTAAGCACCGGTACATTCGCCAAAGCTGCCTCTGTCTCCTTTTTCACCCGGTCGTTACGCTTTGCAAGTGCATTCTTTCCTGTTTCTGTCTCAGCGAGTTTTGTCAGTGTATCATCCTCATCAAACAGATTTTTAAGCTGCGATGTTTTTTTACTTTGTTTCATACGAAGAACTGCCACCGGCTGCGTATTCCTGGAACTGTTTCCCACACGAATCAGATAATCTCCTTCTTCCAGCTCCCAGGCTGCATCTTTACTGCTGTAAGAAGCCAGCGCTGCCAGCGGGAAGCGAACCAGCACACATTCCCCTGCTTTTGGTGGCAACAGGGATGTCTTTCGAAAGGCCACCAGTTCCTGATACGGTTTTTCCATGTCCTTTCCAGGTGCTGATACATAGACCTGAATGACTTCCTTTCCTGCAAATTCATCTCCCACATTTCTCACATCTACCCAGAACATCACATCTGATTTTTCTATCTCTACATGATCTGTCTGGATTGTAAATTCTGTATAAGACTTTCCATATCCAAAACAATACGCCGGTTCCACTTCAAACGTGTCAAAATAACGGTATCCCACAAAGATATCTTCGCTATAATATTCATCATTCACATTGCCATTGTTGTGGCTGTAGTCTGCAGAAGACGGATAATCCTGATAGTCTTTTGCCCAGGTGTCCGTCAATCTGCCGGATGGAATGGTTCTGCCTGTCAGTACATCTGCCACAACATGGCCTCCTTCACTTCCAGTCTGTCCCACAATCAGCAGTGCATTTAAGCCCTTCAGACTACGTAGAAATGTGGTATCAATGATACCGCCAGTATTGAGCAGCACAATACTTTTCTCATACTGTTCTGTCAGGAACCGGATATTGGCCTCTTCCCGGTCAGTCAGAAGATAATCTCCCTTTCGGCAATACCGGTCTTTTCCTTCTCCGGAATTTCTGGAAAGTACATAAATTGCCAGTTCGGCATCCTCTTTTTCTGTGATCTCCGGTGCATCCGGGTCTTCATAAGGATAATCAAAGGCTACATTAATCTCCGGCTTGTGCAGTTCCTCTGCCAGCTTTTTGATCTTCTTCTGATGTCTTTCTTTCTCTTCTGCGATCTCTGCATCATAGGCATTCAGCCAGTTTTCTGTCACTACGGTAAATCCGGTGCTTTCCAGCCCTTCTTCTATGCAGACTACCTTTCTGGCATTCACATCGCCAGAACCGGTACCTCCCTTGATGGTATGTCTGGCACCATTTCCATACAGTGCTACCCTGCAGGTTCCTTTCAGCGGAAGGATTCCGTCATTTTCCAGAATCACCATACATTCTCCGGCCAACTCCCGGACAATCTGTCCATTCTCCCGCTCCAGCTGCGTCATTTCAGAAGTTGCATTTGCTCTGTAGTTCTTCATTCCATTACCCCCACTTTCCTTTCTATGGTTCACCCTGCAAACTGACTTTCGTACAGATTCTTATAGAATCCGCCCTTATCCAGCAGTTCCTGATGGGTACCCTGCTCTATAATATTGCCATCCTTCATGACCAGAATCACATCTGCTTCCCGAATGGTGGAGAGACGGTGTGCTACAATAAAACTGGTTCTGCCTTCCATCAGGGATGCGAATGCCTTCTGGATCTTAATCTCGGTTCTGGTATCAATCGAAGAGGTAGCTTCATCCAGGATCAGCATTGGCGGACGGCACAACATAACTCTGGTAATACATAACAGCTGCTTCTGCCCCTGAGACAGGTTGCCCCCATCTTCGGTAATCCAGGTATCATAACCCTTTGGCAGACGACGGATAAAACTGTGGGCATGAGAGGCCTTCGCAGCTGCAATGATCTCTTCTTCTGTGGCATCCGTTTTACCCATAATGATATTATCACGAATGGTTCCGGTGCGCAGCCAGGTCTCCTGCAGTACCATACCAAATCCGGCACGAAGACTGCTTCTGGTCAGGTCTCTTACATCAGTTCCCTCTACGGCGATTGAGCCTCCGGTCACATCATAAAAACGCATCAACAGATTGATCAGTGTGGTCTTTCCACATCCGGTCGGTCCTACAATGGCGATTCTCTGTCCCGGTTTTACCTGCAGATTCAGATTCTGGATCAGCTTCTGCTCCGGAACATAAGAAAACTTCACATCTTTTAACTCAATATTCCCTTTTACATCTGTCAAAGTCACTGCATTGTCTGCTTCTGGAATCTGCGGTTCTTCTTCGATCAGATCAAAGATTCTTCCTGCACAGGCAATGGCATTCTGCAATTCTGTGACTACACCGGATATCTCGTTAAACGGCTTGGTATACTGATTGGCATAGCTGAGGAAACAGGTCAGCTGTCCTACGCTAAGACGTCCCTGAATAGCAGAAAATGCACCGGTAATTCCCACACCTGCATATACCAGACTGTTGACAAATCGTGTTGACGGGTTCGTAATCGAGGAAAAGAAAATGGCTCTTAAAGAACACTTCTGCAGGCGGTCATTGATCTCGTCAAACCTCTGTAATACATGCTCGCTCTGTCCAAATGCCTGTACGACTTTCTGATTGCCGATCATCTCATCAATCAGCCCGGTCTGCTCTGCTCTGGTCTCTGACTGAAGTTTGAACATGGCATAGGTTCTCTTTGCGATAAATCCCGCTGCAAAGAAGGACACTGGGGTGATTAGCACAACCACCAGAGTGATCTTCACATTCACGGAAAGCATAAATCCAAGTGTTCCGATAATTGTAGCCACACCGGTAAATAACTGGGTAAATCCCATCAGCAGACCATCTGCGAACTGATCTACATCCGCAATGACACGACTGACAATCTCACCATAAGAGTGTCCATCGATATATTTCAATGGCAGAATCTCAATTTTCTGAAATGCTTCATTTCGCACATCCTGTACAATCTGATAGGTCATCTTGTTATTACAGATATTCATCATCCACTGGGCAAACGCTGTGATGGCGATACATACACCGATCCTGATCAGGATCTGGAACACTCCCGGGAAATTCACCTTCCCCGGTGCTACGATATCATCCACTGCCGCTCCGGTCAGCTTCGGTACATACAGAGTCAGTGCCACGGTCACTGCTGCCAGCAAAATGGTAAACAACAGATAAATGCGATACTTTCCAAGGTAACGGAACACTTTCTTCAACGTCTCACTCTGTTTTGTCTTGTCTTTATTTGTCTGTGCCATGATCCGTCACCCCTTTCTTCTCTTTCTCGAACTGAGATTCATAGATCTCACGATAGATCTCACAGCTTTCCATCAGTTCTGCATGAGTTCCAATGCCAGCCAGTTCTCCATCATCCAGCACCAGGATCTGATCCGCATACTGGATAGAGGAAGCGCGCTGAGATACGATAAATACCACCGGATGGCTGTCCATCTGGCGAATCGCCTTACGCAGCTTCGCATCCGTAGCAAAGTCCAGCGCAGAAGCACTGTCATCTAAGATCAGGATCTCCGGATCCCTTACCAGTGCTCTTGCAATGGTAAGGCGCTGACGCTGGCCACCGGATAAATTCTTTCCATTCTGTTCAATCTGATAATTCAGGCGGTCTTCTTTTCCATCTACAAATTCCTTCGCCTGAGAGATCTCGATGGCTTTCTCCAGTTCTGCTTCTGTGGCATTTTCCTTACCCCAGCGCAGGTTCTGAGCGATGGTGCCCTGGAACAGTACAGCTTTCTGAGGCACCATTCCAATATGACTGCGCAGTTCTTCCAGACGGTAGTCTCTGGCATCCTTTCCCTGAATACGGACACTTCCCTCTGTAGCATCATAGAATCGCGGAATCAGATTTACCACAGAAGATTTGCCTGAACCGGTGCCACCAATGACACCAATTGTCTGTCCCGGCATGGCGCGGAAGCTGATATCCGTCAGCGAATCTTCTCCTGCTCCTGCATAACGCAGATTCACATGGTCGAATTCAACTACCGGTGTATCTGCTTCTCCCGGATCCGTCCAGCCCTCGCTTCCTTCTGTCATTCCAGTCTCTTCTTCAAAAACACTCTGAATACGGTTGCCACAGGCAAATGCTTTGGTCACCGTAATAATCAGATTAGCCAGCTTCACCAGTTCCACCAGAATCTGTGACATATAGTTTACCAGTGCTACTACCTGTCCCTGGGTAATGATACCTGCATCTACCCGAAGTGCTCCGGTATAGATCAGGACAATCAATGCCCCATTGACAATGATATACGTTACCGGATTCATCAGTCCGGAGATCTTTCCTACAAACTTCTGCGCATCTGTCAGCATCTGATTCTGCTGTTCAAAACGCTGTTTTTCATTCGCTTCTTTATTAAATGCACGAATGACACGTACACCGGTCAGATTCTCTCTGGTAATTCCCAGTACTGCATCCAGATTAGACTGTACCTTACGGTATAATGGCATGGTAATCAGCATAATTCCAAATACCACCAATGACAGCAGTGGAATAGCTGCCACAAAGACCAGCGCCGCCTTCACATCCACCGTAAACGCCATGACCATGGCACCAAACACGATAAATGGTGAACGCAGAAACAGACGCAGCACCAGATTCACACCAGACTGTACCTGATTAATATCACTGGTCATTCTGGTGATCAGTGTGGAGGTTCCGATGGTATCCATCTTGGTGTAAGACAGCTTCTGAATATGTTCAAACAATTCATGACGCAGTTCCGTAGAAAATCCGGTGGCTGCCTTTGCAGCAAAATACTGGGCGGTAATCGAACATACCAGACCAATCAAGCCCAGTGCGATCAGTACACCCCCCATCTTCAGCACATAAACGCCATCAGCCTGTCCAATACCATGGTCAATAATAGCAGCCATAACAAGCGGCACAAACAGTTCAAAAGACGCTTCCAGCAGTTTGAACAGCGGTGCCAGAACCGTCTCTTTTTTATAATTTCTCAAATACTTTAAAAGTGCTCTCAAAATATTTTCCCCTTTGGTTTTTCTTTTCATTATACTCGGTCATATGTTGTTTTACAAATATAAATGATGTTAAGGTCAAAAGATGCCTCACGGATTGTTCCGTACTTCGTACTCTCACAATCCTGCCCCATATTCGCATATCGTGAAGCTTAAGCTCCACTTTTATGCTCATATTTGGGGCGGGTCATTAAGCCATAAAACCACTCTCGTGCAAGCACATCGTGGTTTCAGGCTTTTGACCCTGGCATCATATAAATCACGAAAGATCCACCGTAACCGTCACCAGGTAATAGCCCCCGGTGAGGCTCAGAGAGCTGGTCTGAATAGAAAAATTATAACTTCCAAGATAGAGAGCATCCGCCACAGTGTTTAAGTAACCGTCCCGATAGTTCTCATCATGAAGAACTGCGTCATTGCACTCACTATTGTAAACAGCAAAGCGAAATGTATGCTCCCCAGTGCCATATTGGATCATCAGGTTCTGCATGGCTGCATAGTACTCGTAAATATCCGTAATATGCCGGACAGATTCATAATCTTCCAGCTGAGTGAGGGCACCAAGTTCTGCCGGGAGACCAAAGAGCTGTTCGTAAGACCAGCCTGCTCCATCACAGACAGGAAGGAACTGACTGTCATCACTGCGCTGATGCGTCTGGAAAAAAGATGCATCAGAATCTGTACGGTTATATTGTGCATAGCTGATGAGCCCTGCGCTGGTAAGGCTGGTATCATCCCAGGTCAGATCCACATTTACATAGCTGCCATCCAGACAGACAATATTCCAGGCATGTGCCAACCAGGCAGCATCCTCTGCAGAACTGTCCTGTGCAGTTCCTTCGCAGTAATAACATGGCACCCCCAGGCTTGTCATCAGATACTGAAATGCTTTGGCATAGCCTGCACATACCGTCTCCTGCTGACACAGGGCGCTGTAGAGTGTCTGGTTATAGCTGCTCTCCCCGGAATAGGTAATCAGAGAAGCCAGCCGGTCATGAACATATTTTTCCTGTTCCCAGGCAGGCAGGTCATACAGATCTGCAATAAGCACATCTTTCTGATTCTCTACCGCACTGCGGTTCGTCTCCAGATCATCTGCAAGTGAATTAAAATCTGCGGAAATCTCCGTCACTTTTTCTGACCCGGAAAGTCCCTGCCGATAGCTATACTGAAAGCTTTCATCCAGCCAGAACAGCTGTGGCTGATCCTTGCAGATAGCATGCATGATGCGGTTGGCAGAATCCAGGGAAATTCCCCTGCATGGCGCAAATGAAGAAATCCCTGCTGAAAATTCTTCCAAAGCCTGCACATAAACATCCCGCTCATCCTCCGTCAGCTGCGCATAATAAATATAAAGCCGTGGATCAAGATCGTAGTCCTCTTCCTCTGCAGCAGCTGTCTGAATGGTAAAAATAACAAACAGAATCATATATGTGATTAAAAAAATTCGTTGTTTCAAGTAACTTTTATTCCTCATAAATTCAACAAAATACCCATTTTCTCAAACGTTCAAAGGCCTCTTCCACCAGTGTCTTTGGAAGTGCCAGATTCATACGGATGCTGTATGATCCATGAAATGGTCTTCCATCCTGCCAGATCACGCCTTTTCTGACACCTTTTTTCTGCAATTCATCAATGGTCACGTCATGTGCTTCGCACCATTTCTGACAATCCAGAAACAGCATGTAAGTTCCCTGTGGTCTGGATACTTCCACTCCGTCAAAATGCTTTCGGATGTAATCGCAGGCATAATCCACATTTTCCGTCAGTACCTGGCGCAGTTCGTCTGTCCATTCCATGCCCGCCTGACTGTATCCACCAATCAGGGCATACATAGACAGCACATTCATTGCATTATAATGAGAAAGGGACGATTCTTTGCGAATCCTTTCTCTTAAATATGAATTGTAAATAATATGATAACTTCCTACCAGCCCTGCCAGGTTGAAGGTCTTAGAAGGTGTATATAATGCAACCGTACGCATTCTGGCATCTTCCGAAATCATCTGGGTCGGGATATGTCGATAAACGGTCAGTGTCAGATCAGACCATATCTCATCCGAAACTATGTACACATCATACTTCTGATACAGCTCCATGGCTTTTTCCAGTTCCCAGCGCTCCCATACACGACCGCATGGATTGTGCGGCGAACAGAGAATTGCTACATGGATATGTTCTTCTTTTATTTTTTTCTCCATATCCTCATAATCCATACGCCGCATGTTTTGTTCTCTCGATCATCGCCTCTGGAATGGTCGGCACCGTCTGAAAATTCATATCCGCCACCCACATTGGAATCGTGGAAAATCCTTCTTCCACCTGTACATTCTCATATGGTATTTTATCCACCGCAATGGCATCCATCCCCCTGCGGTCCATAATCGTTGTAAAGTCGTATTTCATTTATCTTTCTCCTTTTTTGCGTCCCATAACTATCTCTACTATATGCTATTTCCAGACATGATGCAAATGCTAATCTTTCTCATTATATATTATCTCTAAATCCGTTTTTCTGGTTGTTTTTCCTGTTGCAAAACGGTACAATAAAAATAACACACTTATTAGGGAGGTTTTTCTATTATGGTTATTTATCGTGCTTCAGACTATGCTTCTATGAGCCGAAAGGCCGCAAATATTATTTCCGCACAGGTGATCATGAAGCCAGATTGTGTACTTGGGCTTGCAACCGGTTCCACACCAATCGGTACTTACAAGCAGCTGATTGAATGGTACAACAAAGGTGACCTGGATTTTTCCAGAGTGACTTCTGTGAATCTGGATGAATACAAGGGACTTTCCGGTGACAACGAGCAGAGCTATCGTTACTTTATGAACCACAATTTCTTCGATCATATCAACATTAACAAATCCAGAACTTTTGTACCAGATGGTACCGATCCTGACAGCGAACATGCATGTGCCAGATACAATGAGATCATCCGTGAAGTGGGAGGCATTGATCTGCAGCTTCTGGGACTGGGACACAATGGACACATCGGATTCAACGAACCGGGGTCTGCTTTTGAAAAAGAAACACACTGTGTTGATCTGACCGAACGCACCATTGAAGCCAACAAACGTTTCTTTGAAAAAGAAGAAGACGTACCTCGCCAGGCTTACACTATGGGAATCAAGACCATCATGCAGGCGAAAAAGATTCTTCTGGTTGTCTCAGGCGAAGATAAGGCTGAGATCGTAAAGACCGCTTTCCAGGGTCCTGTGACACCTGCTGTTCCGGCTTCTATCCTTCAGCTTCACAATGACGTAACTATCGTAGCTGATGAGGCAGCTTTGAGCAAGATGGAATAAAGCCAATGGGGACGGAGTTTTCTGGCTCTTTAGAGCCAGAAAACTCCGTCCCCGCTGGTCATCATGAAGGGAGTTATCACATGATTTTACAAAGTAAACGGGTCTGGATCGCCGGTCAGTTTGTTCCGGCACAGATCGAGATGAAAGATCAGAAAATTGTAAAGATTCTGCCATGGGGCACAGAGCAGTGCGATGAAGACTGGGGAAATCACCGTATTTTTCCTGGATTTATTGACATCCATACCCATGGTGCCTATGGATTTGACACCAATGATGCAGATCCGAAGGGCCTGGCCTACTGGACTTCCCATATCCCGGAAGAAGGAGTTACTGCATTTCTCCCAACTACGGTTACTCAGATGCCAGATGTCCTGACAAAAGCTGCCGCCAATGTGGCTTCTGTCATTGAAAACGGCTATGAAGGAGCCGAGATTCTCGGCATTCATTTTGAAGGACCGTTCCTGGATATGGACTACAAAGGCGCCCAGCCTCCGGAAGCTATCGCAGAACCGACAATTGCTCAGTTCCGTGCTTACCAGGAAGCAGCGAAGGGCTGGATTAAATACATCACTTTAAGTCCGGAACATGATAAAGATTTTGCACTGACGAAATACTGCGCCCGTCATGGCATTGTTGTCAGCATGGGACATTCTTCTTCGGATTATGAGACTGCACTTATGGCTGTGGCCAACGGTGCTTCTTCTATGACACATGTTTACAACGGTATGACACCGCTTCATCATCGTAAACCAGGGCTGGTAGGAGCCGCCCTTCGTATTCATGATCTGTACGGGGAAATCATCTGCGATGGGCACCACTCTCATCCAGCTGCCCTTGGAATCTTCTTCCAGGCTAAAGGAGCAGAGCGCAGCATTATGATCTCTGATTCTCTCCGGGTAAAACATGCACCAGCCGGCGGACACTATCAGCTGGGCGGACATGATATCGAAGTAGGAGCGGACGGTCTGGCGCGTCTGGCGGGCAGCGATACGATTGCCGGCAGCACTATGGCTATGAACCAGGGGCTGCGTGTTCTGATCGAAGAGGCTGGGGTTCCGGTACTCACTGCTGTCCATGCCTGCACATTGAATCCTGCACGGATCCTGAACGTAGACAACCGTAAAGGAAAAATCTGCGCCGGATACGATGCCGATCTCGCCATCCTGGAAGATGACTATTCTGTAGCAGCCACCTATTGCTGTGGAATCAAGGCATATAGCAAGGCGTAAATCATCAGGGACGGGAAAATGGCTCAAAAGAGTGATTTCCCGTCCCTGATAAGTTGTCTCATCTCATTCCCAGATAATTCTGGATTTTCTCTATATACAGATTTCCCATATTACTCAATGCCATGTTTTTCCGCACAATATACCCTATCTCCATAGTGGTATTATGGTTGTATTCATCATCAGAGAATGGCACCGCTATATAATCGGTACCGTTTAATTCTTCACAGATAATACCGGAACAAAGCGTGTACCCATTCAGCCCCACCATCAGGTTCAGCATGGTCGCACGATCATTTGCCTTAATTACTCTGGAATATTCATTAGTAGACAAAATCTCTTCTGCAAAATAGAAAGAACCGTTGTCTCCCTGTTCAAAGGAAAGGCACGGATACGGATCCAGTTGTTCAAAACAAATGAACTTTTCCTTTGCCAGTGGATGATTCTTCCACAGATAAACATAAGCCTGACAATCAATCAGATGATGGAACTCCAGCCCAGCCGAGCTGAGCAGCTTCTGGATGGCTTTCCGGTTAAAATCACACAGATACAGCACGCCGATCTCGCTTCGCATGGTACTGACGTCATTGATCACATCCCTGGTTTTGGTCTCACGAATAGCGAACTCATATTGAGACATATCATAGCTCTTTACCATATCCACAAATGCTTTCACTGCAAAAGAATAATGCTGGGTGGATACTCCGAACTTCTTTTTATAAGAGCCGCCTTTCCCATATTTTTCCATAACCGTCTGATATTGTCCATAGATTTCTTTGGCATGAAGCAGGAATTCCGCACCGTCATTAGTCAGCGTCACACCTTTTCCACTGCGGTTAAAAATGGTAATCCCCAATTCTTTTTCCAATTCTTTCACTGCACTGGTCAACGAAGGCTGTGATACATATAAAAGCTCCGATGCTTTGTTCAAAGAGCCTGTCTCCGAAATCGTAATAATATAATTTAACTGCATTAATGTCATGGCCGTCTTCTCTCATCCTCCTGAAATCTGGAATCACTCAGCTTTGCGCGCAGGTTTTGCATTCGATTATCCACCGATGCCAGAATCTGAGCACATTCTGCCAGTTCCTGACTGATGGCTTCTTCTTCATTTTCCGGAATCTGTTTTTTATAACGTAATTTATGTTCCTGACTGGCCCACAAGTCCATAGCCAGAGTACGAATCTGTACTTCCACTTTCATCGGACGTTTTTCATTTTGCAGAAAAATCGGCACCTGTACAATCAGATGCAGGCTGCGGTATCCACTGTCTTTTGGATGCTTAATATAGTCTTTCTTTTCCAGAAGTGTGATATCATCCTGCTGCAGCAGACAATCCGCCAGCATATATACGTCTTCCACAAAAGAACAGATTACACGTACTCCGGCAATATCATCAATTTCTCGTTCCATTGCCTCCAGAGACACCGGTATTCCTTTTCGATTCATCTTTTTCAGAATACTATCCTGTGACTTCAATCTGCTCTTGATGGTCTCGATTGGATTACGGTCATATTTCAGAGAAAACTGCTCACTCAGCACTCTGAATTTCGTCTCAATCTCCATGATCGCACAGCGATAATACGCATTCATCTGCTCAATCGGTTCCAGACGCCTGGAAATCCTATCCAGTAACTTTTCATTGGTAAGGAAATTATCCATTAATCTGCTGTCTTTTACTCTTTCTGTTATTTTATCTTCCATCGTCTCTAATATCCGGCCATCCAGTTGTTCTCTTATCTTCTGAATATTCCCCATTTTCATTATCTGATACGTTCCATGCACGTATGCTCCTCCTGTTCTATTTATGTCGTTAGACAAAAAATAACTCTGGCATTTCTGCCAGAGTTATTCTCGCAAAGAGCTCCGTGCAGAAACTCTTATTTATTTTTTCTTCTGGACTTTCTTCCAGTCTTTTTCGCTGGAGCCGCTTTCACTGGCTCTACAACCTTCTCTGGTTCTGCAACCTTATTCGCTTCCTCTGCCTTTACTGGCTCCGCAGCCTTCTTTGGCTCTTCAGACTTTACTGGTTCCGCAGCCTTCTTTGGTTCTTCAGGCTTTGCTGGTTCCGCATCCTTCTTCGGCTCTTCAGGCTTTACTGGTTCTGCAGCCTTCTTTGGCTCCTCTGCCTTTACTGGTTCTTCTGTCTTTTTCGGCTCTTCGACCTTTACCGGTTCCTCTGCCTTCTTAGTCGCAGTTTTTCTGGTCGTGCGTTTCTTAACCGGTGCTTTTTCTTCGACAGTTGCAGCTGTCTCAACAGCCTTTTCCGGTTCTTCCACTTTCGCCGACTCTTCTACCTTCTTCAGTTCTTCTGCTTTTTTCTTCGCAACTGTAGTTCTTCTGGTGGTAGTCTTCTTTTCTGTAGCAGTCTTCTTAGTTGTCGTTTTGGTTGCTGTAGCCTTCTTGGCAGTTGTTTTTCTCGCTGGTGCTTTCTTCTCTGCAGGTGCAGCTTCTTTCACCTCTGTTGCTTCCACCTCTGCTGCTTTTACCTCTTCTGCTTTTACCTCTGTCAGTTCTGCAGCCTCTGCCGGCTGCGTTGCTTCCACCTGTTCTTCTCCTCTTGGCCAGTACCATCCCAACATGTGATCATACAGAATCTCATACTTCTCTGCTGATGCGTTCCAGGAGAAATCTACCTTCATGGCACGTTTTACCAGGTCATTCCACTGATCCTTCTGATCATAGAAAATCCGCTCTGCATAACGTACCATTGCCATCATCTCATGAGCATTGTAATTGCGGAAGCTGAATCCTGTTCCACTGTTCTCGAATTCATTAAACGGAATCACGGTATCTTTTAATCCACCGGTCTCACGAACGATCGGTACAGTTCCGTATCTCAGACTCATGATCTGACTCAGTCCACATGGTTCGAACAGTGATGGCATCAGGAATGCATCGCAGGAGCCATAAATCTTATGAGACAGCTCATCTGAATAATAAATGTTTGCAGATACTTTTCCAGGGTACTTCCATGCATAGTAACGGAACATATTCTCATAGCGTTCCTCTCCGGTACCCAGTGCTACGATCTGCACTTCATCCTGACAGATCTCATCCAGTACACATTCAATCAGGTCAAATCCCTTCTGATCTGTCAGTCGGGACACAATACCGATCATCATCACGTTTGGATCTTCTCTTAAGCCAAGCTGTCTCTGCAGTTCCACTTTATTCTTTACTTTTTCTGTTGTAACAGTTTCTTTGTTGAACTTATATGGAAGATGAATATCTGTCTCCGGATTAAAGATATTGTAGTCAATACCATTCACAATACCGGTCAGCACGTTGGAACGTGCCTGCAGCAGCTTATCCAGCTTCTCTCCGTAAAACTCTGTCTTAATTTCTTCTGCATAAGTCTCACTGACAGTAGTCACACGATCCGCATAGACAATACCGCCCTTCAGAAGGTTCACATCACCGTATGCTTCCAGCTTATCCGGTGTAAAATAGCTGTCAGAGATACCAATAATATCCCGAATGATATTCTTATCATAGATTCCCTGGAATCTGAGATTGTGAATCGTCATGATAGTCTTGATATTCTGATAAAATGGGTTGGACTGGAATGCATCGTTCAGATATACCGGTACCAGTGCTGCCTGCCAGTCATGACAGTGAATAATGTCCGGTCTGAAATCAATTGATGGAAGCGCACTCAGGACAGCTCTTGAGAAAAATGCAAATTTTTCAATATCCCACCGAATGTCTTCATATGGCCAGCCACCGCTGAAATAATATTCATTGTCAATAAAATAGAACGGAATTCCATCAATCTCCGTCTCCAGTACTCCCACGTACATATTTCTCCATGCCAGCTGCATTTCAAAATGCGTTCTGTACTGAAGTTTGTCTTTCCATTCGCCCTTCATAGATGCATACTTCGGTAAAATTACACGTACATCATATTTCTCTCTGTCAAAGTATTTTGGCAGTGTGCCTGCAACATCGGCAAGACCCCCGGTCTTAATAAACGGCACTGCTTCTGAAGTTACAAATAATATTTTCTCTCTAGCCATTCCCCTGCTGCTCCTTTCTGTTTTAATTTTTATTTTGATTTTTCCCAAACATCTTTGTTTCTGCCTATTCCTGCAATGCAAACATCTTCATGGCAGCCATCACATTTGCTTTCATTCCTTCTCTGGCCTTTGTTGCCATCTCCGTAAAGAAATATGGCTTTCCGTCTGCTGTTGCTTTTACTGCTTCTGCAGCTGCCTTTCCGCCAGCCACATCCATATAAGTAAAATAATTGATCTTACGTACACCAGATTTAATCGCTGTATGATAATCATCATGGCTGACACCAGATCCGCCATGCATAACTACCGGAATATCGCCAGTCTGAGCACGTACATTCTTTACTACATCAAAATCCAGCTTTGGCTCCGTCAGATAAATACCATGTGTTGTTCCAAAAGAGCAGGCCAGTGCATCAATACCTGTCTGCGCAACAAAGTCCTTTGCCAGTACCGGATCCGTATAGATCTTCGTTTCATCGTTAGCCCCTGTACCTTCTCCGCTTCCTGTTTCAGTTCTTCCCATCGAGCCAAGCTCTGCTTCTACAGAAGCACCAGCAGCATGTGCTATCTCTACTACTTTTTTACTGAGTGCCACATTCTCTTCATATGGAAGTGTGGAGCCGTCAATCATCACGCCGGTGAATCCCAGATCCAGGGCCTGCTGTACACGTTCCACCGTATCTCCGTGATCCAGATGCACACATACCGGCACAGACACACGTTTTGCATAACTCATCATCAGTGGCCCCATATCTGCCAGCAGATTAAACGTCTCATGTACCGGTGCAAACTGAATAATCACCGGAAGCTGTACTTCCTCTGCTGCGCTCATTACAGCCTGAAGAGACTCCAGGTTTGGAGCATTAAATGCACCGACTGCAATATTCTTTTCTTCTGCAATCTTCAATATCTCTTTTAATGTAACTAACATCTCTGCCTCCCTGTTTTTATATTTTTCCGTATCTCTCAGTCTCTGGCAGGTGGGTATTCGTTACAGAGCAGTCTGTACGGCGGCTCATCCTCCTCAATCTGCGGAAATCTTCCTGCCGGAGGGTTGAAACGGTTGTCTGTTGTATCATCATTACACTGGCTGACCTCACCGATCAGTACCGCACCGGTTCCCGGCTCCACTTCAAAATCATGATACATACCCTGTGTAATCGTCAGGCTCTCGCCCGGAGTCAGGCGAATCTGTGTACCAGCCGGAACCACGCGAGTCAGACCATCTGTATGTACCGTCACATCTCCAGTCTTATCAACGGATTCATCCGGAAGTGAATTATATACACGGATCAGAATATTTCCACCACCTCTGTTGATAATATCTTCCATCTTGTACCAGTGGAAATGATTCATCGCATACTGCCCTTCATCCAGATACAACAGCTTCTCTGCATATGGCTTCTTATATACATCCTGCATTTTCTGATTACCATTACGGATCGTCACCAGAGAGAAACCTGTCTTCTGAAAATTCCCCTGTCCGAAATCTGTAATATCCCATCCAAGCATATTGTCCCGGATTTCATCATACTCATGTCCTTTTGTCTTCCATTCTTCCGGAGTAAACTGGCAAAATGGTGGAAGATAATAATTCAGTCTGTTTACCATATCTTCCATCTTTTTCAATGCCGTGTTGATTTCTGATCTCTTCATATCCCGCATCCTTTCTGATAGAAAATCTCTAGATCCGTTCTATCATACCATTTTTTTCAATATTCTTCCACCTCTGTTTGTAAAAATCTCAGAATTATGCTCTTTCACAGGAATGAAAGACCTGTTATAAAATAGAATACTAGACAAAAGCAGTGTCGATAACTCATTAAAAATGAATTATCGACACTGCAAAACATACTCAACAGCAATTTCTGTTATATCTTTCTTTTCTCACATAGACTGGTATTTTCTGAACTGGTGTATCTACTGTATAAGAATTTTCTCCCTGGAATATTTCACCAGTATGAATGTCACACCATTCCCCCTCCGGTAGATAGATCTGCCGTGTCTGGCATCCTTCATACAATACCGGTGCCACCACCATATCCGGACCAAACAGATACTGATCTTCCATCAATTCATTCACATAGGGCCGGATCACTGGTGTACCTGTCTGTCGTCTGGAACAGGCTCAGATTATGCTGTCAGAAACAAACTTTCAAATCAGTGAAATTGCAAAAAAGCCGGTTACTCTGATGCTAAATACTTTTGTACTATCTTTAAAAAGAAAATGGGTATTACCCCAAATCAGTATCGGAAAAACACCTCTATTCCGGTTTCACATTAATGATTCCGAATTCAAGAATGCCTCGGCATTCTTGCTGCGAGATGCGCGTCATGCAAAGCATGACATATTTCTTTTGCGCATCTCTGCAATCCTGCCGGAGGCTATATCAGATGGGGGATTGACTCCCACCACTGATACTAATTTGCTCCTGCGCCACCTCAGCCATGTCACATGTTTTATTGTCCACTTTGTGCCATCATAATGATATCCGTGGCGAAGACACAGCGCATTAATCTGCTGCTTGATTTTCTTAAGTGCATCCTTGTGGTCATCCCGCATCCGCAGATATTCTTTGACCGAATCATCATCCTCCGTAGGAATGTATACAGCATGGTAGCCGCCATAGGATAAACACTGTGCAATCGTCAGGGCATCCCTTGCATCCGTTTTTACCCGTTTCCCCTGCTGTGTCAACATGGTTGTCGGCGCAAGAATCACACATTTTACCCCTGCCGCTGTGAGCTGGTTATATAATGAATATCCAAGGCAGCCCGCCTCATATCCACAGACAATATCATATTCATTGTCCAGACCCAGCTTCAATTTCAGTTCCTCGATAAACATCAGAACGTTTTTGTAGTCTGCCGTTACCTGGATATTTGCAAAAATGCGGTCTTCCTCGCCGATCACTGGCTCCATTGCGCAAAGTGTGTAATTTTTACTATGGACATCCATCCCGATTTTGATTATTCTATACATAGTGGCCTCCTTTTGTATGCGGTAATCCCTGTTACCATTGTTCTTGTTCAAACTTTAGTATACAGGTAAATCCACGTTGCTACAAATGTGAGGTCCTTCATATTATCTAAAGAGGTGGGAGTCATCTCACATCTGATATAACAAAACCAGTGAAATGCGAACCCCATTTTCACATTCCACTGGTTTTTCATGTTACATAATTTTCCAGAACTGCACTCTATAGCCTATAGCATATAATATTTTAGTTCTACCTTCTTATCAACACCACTGCCACATCATTCACATTCGTTCCCGTAGCTCCGGTCTTGATCAGACCATCGCATTTTTCCAGTGCATGATAGGAATCATTTTCTTCCAGTACCTGTTCAATCCGGTATCCGGCATCTGCCAGTTTTTTCTTCGTCTCACCATCCACGAAACCTCCTGCCGCATCCGTTGGACCATCTGTGCCATCTGATCCTACTGAAAAAACTGCTACCTCCTTTAATCCGGATATTTTTTCAGCGGCCGCCAGCGCCAATTCCTGATTCCTGCCTCCCAGACCTGAGCCGGTCAAATGAACCACCGTCTCACCGCCGGCGATAAAAGCCAGACTCTTCTTTGTAATCTGATTGGTTTTTGCAATATCCCCCAGAAAAGCTCCTGCCTCCCTTGCCACACAATCCAGTTGGTCTGTCAGAATCACCGCTTCGTATCCCAGGGATTCACAGGCTTCTTTTGCAGCCTGGCAAAGATTTCTCACACTGCCTGTAATCTCTGTCGTCACATTATTCAATATCTTTGGTGTCTCCTGCCGCAGCAATCCAGTCGCCTGTTCTGATAACTTCAGATGATATTTCTCTGCAATCGCCGTTGCCTGCTCACAGGTCGATGTATCCGGATAAGCCGGACCAGAAGCAATCATATCCAGTGGATCGCCCAATATATCACTTAATACGATACTGTACACTTTAGCAGGCTCACACAACTTTGCAAATCTTCCACCCTTTACCGCTGAAAGACGTTTTCGAATCGTATTCATCTCCACAATATCCGCTCCACACGCCAGTAGCTGCTTCGTAACATCTGCCAGTTCTTCTCCTGAAATCAGCGGTTTTTCAAAAAGTGCAGAACCTCCACCAGAAAGCAGAAATAATACGGTATCTTCCGCCTGCAAATCCATAACCAGATCCAGAGCCGCCTGCGTTGCCCGAAAAGAATTCTCATCCGGAACAGGATGGCCAGCTTCATAACAACTGATTCGCTGCAGTTCTCCCATTACATGATCATATTTTGTTATCACAACACCCTTTTCCAGCCGATCCCCCAGCAGCATCCCGGCAGTTTTTGCCATCTGCCATGCAGCTTTACCTGCCGCCACCAGATACAACCTGCCCTGCCCAAATGCTTTTCCCTCTAAAGCCTTCCTTACTGCCTCGTCTGGCAGCACATGACGAATTGCCTCTTTTATAATAAAATCTGCATCCTCCCGTAATGTCATTACCTGCTTTCCTCCACATATATTCTTTTTGTTTCCTGTCATTTCTACGGTACCACACTTTTCCAGACATATCTATTCCACTTTTTTACAAAAATAAAAAAATATTAAACTCATAGTCCTCAGAGTTTTTCTCGCTTCTTCTCATAC
Source organism: Muricoprocola aceti (assembly GCF_025567005.1). Taxonomy (NCBI): domain Bacteria; kingdom Bacillati; phylum Bacillota; class Clostridia; order Lachnospirales; family Lachnospiraceae; genus Muricoprocola; species Muricoprocola aceti. The sequence goes on along the minus strand of NZ_JAOQKE010000003.1, from coordinate 100,119 downwards.
AAATTTCTAAGTTGTGGAATTCGAATATGGTTTTCTATTACATCTTTTTCATATAGAGAAAAATCCATTTCCGCTTTATCGACATCAACAATATTTCGGAAAGGTTATTTTCAAAGTTCAAAACGCATATTGCACTTTAAAATCTCATATGCCATAATGCTAATAGGCGAAATGAAGAAATGTGTTCTTAGTGACGCAGCAAAACAAAAATCCCTGAAGGTGCGATCTTCAGGGACTTTTTTATTCCGTTTTGGCAGTGTGGATTACTCCCCAGGCTGACTACCAGCTGCTATTTTCCATCCATGCGATCCAGCATATCCCAGCATCCAAGCAAATACATGATTCCCAGTGCCCGGTCATATAATCCATATCCCGGACGGCACTGTTTTTCTTCGCCCCACAGATGGCGTCCGTGATCCGGGCGGATATATCCTTTGTATCCGCAGTCATGATATGCTCTCATGATTTCCAGAATCTGTGTATCTCCGTCGCAGTCTCTGTGGGATACTTCTGAAAAATCTCCATTGTTATAATGTTTCACATTTCGGATATGTGCAAATGCAATTCGGTCACAATACGTGCGTATGATATCTGGGACATTGTTGTTCGGATTGGCTCCCAGGGAACCAGAGCAGAGGCAGAGACAGTTGTATTCATCGTCTACCATGGACAAAAAACGCCCTATGGATTCTTTATCTACCAGGAGACGTGGAATGCCAAAAATGTCCCATGGCGGATCATCCTGATGAATTGCCAGCTTGATGCCTGTCTCATGACACACCGGCATTAGCTGCTCCAGAAAATATTTCAGGTTCTCCCAGAGTTTTTCTTTCGTCACCGGACGATACAGTGCAAACAATTCATCCAGCTTCGCCATACGTTCCGGCTCCCATCCAGGGAATGTCATGCCATGAAGATTTTCCAGAATGTACTGTGCCATTTCTTTATAATCATCCTGTATTCTTGCTTTTTCATAATATAAAGCATTGGATCCATCCGGCAGTGGATGAAACAAATCTGTTCTGGTCCAGTCGAAAATCGGCATAAAATTATAGGTCACTACCTTTACGCCAAACTTTGCCAGATTTCTCAGTGTTGTCTTATAATTTTCAATATATTTGTCTCTGGTCGGAAGTCCCACTTTGATATCATCATGTACATTCACACTTTCTACCACATCCATATGGAATCCGTGACCTTCAATCTGTTTTCTCACCTCTTCAATCTCGTCCACTTCCCAGACCTCGCCTGGCTGCTTGTTATGAAGCGCCCATACCAGTCCCGTCACTCCTGGGATCTGGCGAATCATATCCTGAGTAATGTTGTCATTTCCTTCTCCATACCAGCGAAATGTCATCTGCATAACCTTTTTCCTCCTGTTTATATATATTTTTCCGCCTATTATAACTGCGCAACACTTTTTCCCGGCACCAACTCAGGGCGGATCACTCCGGAAGAATAACTGTCTGTCTTTTCAATCAGGCTGATAATCAGCTGCACACACAGCATGGCTACCAGCTCTGGCTTATTATCAATTGTGGTCAGCTCTGGCTGGCAGATACGGGCATATTCGGAATGATTATATCCTGTCACTGAAATCTGTTCCGGCACCTTGATTCCCCGACTGGTCAACTCCTTTACTGCCCCAACCGCGATCTCATCATTGCCACATACGATCGCTGTCACTTGTCGATTCTCTTCTATTAGTTGCTGGACGCCAACCCGTCCACCTTCCACAGAGTGTGCCACCTTGATCACTTGTTTCTGTCCACATTCCAGGCCATGCTTCTTCATACTCTGAATAAATCCTGTTTTCTTCTCTCTGGCACTTCCGGTATCCAGATCCATAAAGTAACAGATTTCTCTGTGTCCATTTTCTACCAGATGATCCACTGATAGTCCTATGCCATATTGATCATCTACCAATACCGAATACGAACGCTCCAGATCCAGCCTTCCATTCGCCAATACCACCGGAAACGTCTTCAGCATATCCCGGATTCTGGCATCTTTTCCAATTTCATTAAATACAGATCCTACCAGAATGATTCCATCCACATCCTTTTCCATCAAAGACTGCAGATATCGTTCCGTCTCTTTCAATTCTCCTCCGGTATTGCATATGATGGCTTCATAGCCACGATGACTCAGCTCTCGTTCAATCGTATATGCCGTTCTTGCATAATGCGGTTCCCGAATATCTATCGTTAACACTGCAACCGTTCTGGAAGACTTGGTCACCAGATTCCTGGCTGTGGCATTGGGCTTGTAATTGTGTGCTTTTAAAACCTTTTCCACCCGCTCTCTTGTTACTGCATTCACCTGTTCCCGATGATTGATCACACGAGATACTGTGGTGATCGAGACACCGGCCTCTCTGGCAATATCATAAATATTCATATTCTTCTTTCTCTCCCGATACTATACCTTGTTTTCTATAATTTCCGTGCTGGTAGCCGCGGATTTATCATTCTCCCCATTTTCCGGGGTCAGATCTGCTTTCGTTTCACTGCTCTGCACCCTGATCTTGACACTATTTCCCTTTTCCAGGGAATATCCTTTTTGTCTGTCATTATTTCTTGCAGTGTATCACATCACATTTCATTTTTCAAGAAAATTTGCAGAAAACGCTTTCATATTATTTTCTGAGATTCTACTTACATTTTTGTTGAATTTCATAGTATTTTTCTTTCTTATCAAAAAAGATTGACTTCTTAAAAATTCAGGATATAATAGTTTTATCTGAAAGCGTTTTCATATTTCATTGAGAGGAGCATGTATTATGAGAATCAAATATGAAGATATGGTCAAAGAGTTTACAAGAGTCCTGGAAAAGAAAGGATTTCCTCCACAGGATGCTGCTGATGCAGCAATGATTTTTGCACAAAACAGTCTTGCCGGAGTGTATTCCCACGGACTGAATCGTTTTCCAAGATTTGTCACCTACCTGGAAAAAGGAAGTATTGATCCATCGGCCAGAGCGACCTGCGAAATGAGTATGGGGATCATGGAGCGCTGGGACGGCCACCGTGGCTTCGGCCCTCTGAATGCCAAACGTGCCATGGATCGTGCCTGTGAACTGGCCAGGGCAAACGGCGCCGGCATCGTAGCCCTTGGTAATAACAATCACTGGATGCGCGGTGGTACCTATGGATGGCAGGCCGCTGATCAGGGATGTATCGGCATCTGCTGGTCCAACACTATGCCAAATATGCCAGCCTGGGGAGGCAAGAATCGGAAAATCGGCAATAATCCCCTGGTCATGTCTGTCCCAAGATCCAATGGAGAACATGTGGTGCTGGACTGTGCGGTGTCTCAGTTCTCTTATGGAAAAATCGAACAGTGCAAACTTCAGGGCACTCAGCTCCCGGTACCTGGCGGCTATGATACGAAAGGCAACCTTTCTACCGATCCTGTTGAGATCGAGAAGACCTGGCGCGTACTTCCAATGGGCTACTGGAAAGGCAGCGGACTGTCTATTGTTCTTGACCTGATCGCAACGGTTCTCTCCAATGGGAATTCGGTAGCAAAAATCGGTACCTTTGATGACGAAGTGGGACTGACCCAGATCATGATTGCCATTGATCCTTCCCGGTTTAACACTGCTGAAGAGACCGATGCTATCATAGATGCCATCCTTGCTGATGTGAAATCTTCAGAGCCAGTCAAAGAAGGAGAGGCAGTATACTATCCTGGAGAATTGGCCTTACGCAGCATCAAAGAAAATAAAGAACTTGGAATCCCTGTTGTGGAAGAAATCTGGGATGAAGTCTTACATATGTAGAAATTCAGACATCTGCTTCAGAGTTGTCAGCTACAGCGCTCATCATACCAGAGATCCCCGAAGCATTTAAACTGCTTCGGGGATCTCTTTATACATTGCCCAGTGTATTGCACATCACAATACATCCAGTAACTCTATTATTTTGTTTCTTCCACACTTCTCAAATACAATCTTGCCATCAGGTGATGCGGATCCAGTTCCAGTGTTTCTTTCAGGTATTCTATTGCTTTTTCGTTATTGCCAAGTCCCATGTTACCCAGTCCCATCAGGAAGCAGCAATGCGCACGATTCTTTCTGGTAAAGTCTTCCTTGAAGATGAGAAGATCCGGGTAGGATACTGCAAAATAATCCATCTTCACTTTATCATAGATATGTGCTTCTCCATAACTGATCAGCTTATAGAATCTGGAGTTCGATGCTACCGGTTCTCCCAGTTCCCGAAGTGCCATGCCCTGGAACATAATCATATCGGCCGGCTGGTCATTGTAGAACATCATGCCGGCTGGTTCGTCTGTACCAGTGCTGGCTGTTGCAAACAGCTCTTTCGCTCTGTCTTCATTACCCAGTGCTTTTTCCACCAGTCCCAGATAATAATGAATATGATTGTCCTTGGTTCCCTCCAGTTTGCCTTCTCCCAGGTTTTCCGGATAAACCAGTGCCTTTTCCAGTAATTCTTTTGCACTGGTGAATTCTTCTTTAGCGATCGCTTTCTTTGCCTGTTCTACCAGAGAAGTAGTGTATTGGGTTGTTGCCTTTCCTTCTCCACCTTCCCATGGATGGAACTTACGGCTCATGAGAAGCTCATATGCTTTTTCATGATTTCCAACAAAGTTCTGCATGGTAATGTATTCAATAAACACATCATCACGTTTTGCAAAAGTCTCCGGATACTTTTCATAAAATGCAATTCGTTCTTCTACGGAATAGCCAAGCTTCTTATATAACTGATCCAGTTCCAGGAAAATACGTGCATCTGTGGTATCCAGCGCAAATGCTTTTTCCAGTACTTCTTTTGCCTTTTCCGGCATATCACTCTGATTGTAATATACCAGAGACAGGTTACGCAGTACGGTCGGATAGGTGTCATCCAGCTTCGCAGAAGTCTCCCATGCTTCCTGTGCCGCTTCATACTGGCGTTTGTCATACCAGAGGTTACCAATGTAATAATATGCTTTCGGCAATTCAGGCTGCAATTTTGCTGCCAGCTGCAGTACGGTGATATCTTCCAGACGGTTCGGGAAACAGCAATATGGATCGACTGCATCTGCAATCTTCACAGCTGCTTTGGCTTCCTCTTCTCTTCCAAGATTATACAGACATGCTGCACGATAGTAATCCAGCATCGGCCACTGTGCATCACACAGATTCAGGAGTCCAAGTGCTTCTTCGAAGCAGCCGCTCTCACAATAATCAATTGCTGCCTGAATAAAGTTCTGTGGGAAGTTACGCATCTGAGCCTTTAAGGTCTGCACTTTTGCAGCTTTTTCCGTCTCTTCAGCCAGAAGTACTGCTTCGTAGCCTGATACATAATCAAATGGATCGACTTTTAAGTTCTCTGCAATCCACTGTTTTGCTTCTTCTTTCTTTCCAAGTTTTCTTAAAATCGCTGCCTTCAGTCCACGGGCTTTGATATTGTGGCTGTTCTTTACCAGACCTTTTTCAATCAGTTCCAGTGCCAGTGGAAGATTACCTTTACGTGCTGCAATGGCTGACAGGAAATAGAAGGACATTTCCTGCTGTTCATTGGACCAGGTTGCTTTGAAGAACGCATCGTATGCTTCCTCGTAACGCCCCTGATAAAATAGGGTAAGACCCAGATCATAATATGCTTCACTGTTGTATGGATTTGGATTCTTCCAGGTCATACGCTCCAGTGCTTTACGGAAATACTTCTCACTCTCTGTCAGAAGGCCGCGACGTAAAAGCAACATACCATATGCAGTATTCAGGCGGATATCGCCCTCATCTCTCTTCAATCCCTCCAGATAATAATCATCTGGCAAATAGGTAGCATGACGATACTGTTCGATATGTAAACCAGTCAGATACAGTTCCTCGCAGGTCTGGATCTCCTTTGGATCTTTTGCTGCCTGTGCCGGTTCCGGAATCTTCGGGATCTCTTCTTTTAAAGGCGTGAAGGATACCAGTTCTCTTCCATCTGCATTCAATACACGAACCGTCACTTTTGTCTTATCTTCTACCTGCAGCTCTACTTCCGTCTCATATACTTTTACCGGAGACAGATCTTCCGTTGTCTCCCATACCACATTTCCATTCTGCTCCAATACAATCTTCGCATTCTTTTCTTCGCCTGTAGTATATACGCACAGATCTGCTTTTCCATCATGAATCTCCATGTTGACCATAGCATCGATGGTAGCGTTCTTTACATAACCCACTTTCTTATATGGCATAAAGTACTGCTTGAAAGTCTTCTCTTCAAATGGTTTTAACCAAGTGAAGTCTGGCTGGTTGTCCGTATATACACCAGTCATCAGCTCGATGTATGGACCATCTTCATCTGTCAGGTTGCGGTCCCATGCTTTTCCAAAATCGCCGCAGCCCCAGGTCCACTGCTTTTTACCAGGAGAGATATGATGGTCCGCAACATGAAGGATACCAGCTTCTTTTCCGTAATCATATCCGCCCACAAAATCAAAGTCGGACTTTTCAGCCATGTAAGAGGTCGGCACCGGAATATTTTTGTAACGGGAAATATCCACACCTGCACTATAATCATGTTTATAATATACCCCTGTCGCAATCGGGAACTTAGATACGTCACGTTTGCCATGATCCATTACCGCATGAACATCTGGCGGGAATACAGACTGGGTATTATCATTCACTGCGACTGCAGGGTTTGCCCACCACAGGAATGTCTGTGCCATCGGAGTACGGTTATACAGCTGTCCCCGGATCTCAATGTAAGCTTTATCCGGATATAACGTGAAAGATGCGATACCCTTGGTGCCATACATCTGGTCTACATCATTGACCATCACAGTCTTGCTGCCATCTTCATGCTCAGTTATGGTATAATCCACCGGCTGATAGGTAGTCGGACGGTGATGCTGTGGCCAGTTGAATTCGATACCGCCAGAGATCCATGGGCCTGTCAGGCCAACCAGCGCCGGTTTAATCACATGATTATAGTATACAAAATCATAATCGTTGGTCTTATCATAAGCTCTCTGAATTCTTCCACCCAGTTGTGGCAGAACCATAACCTTCAGATACTGATTTTCCAGATACAGCGCTTTCCATACTTTATCATGCTTCGTATCTTCAATTTTTTCAATGACCGGATATGGATATACTCTTCCCGAACTTCCCTGGTATACACGTTTCTCTGAAAAAATTGGATTTTTCTCTGCTGCTCCGATCTCATAAGTAGGGATGACCACGTCTTCTTCCCAGATTTTTACTTCTTCCATAGGAACCTCCTTATATCTTTTTATTGCTTTTCGTTTCCTTTTATGTTACTGTCATAATATATGATCTGAAATCTGATTCAGAAAACTGTCATGTATTCTTTCTGAACTGATTTTATCACTATATACCTTTTGTTTCTGGTTTGATTATATCTCACGTCTGATACAAAAGTCATTATTTGATTTTGCTTGTAAGTTTAAAAAAATTGCTCTGCATATACAGATGAGAAGGAGACTATTTATGCGTCCGATTGAATATGGTATTTTACCAGATGATTCCGATTACTTTCCCTACCAGCCAAGCACAATTGCTTCTAAGGTCTATCTCTATCCTGTTGCTCTTGGCCGCTTTCATTACCAGTCCGGTTATCGTCTGAAGCGCTCCAGTTATAACAGCTTTCTGCTGATGTATATCGAAAAAGGAAGCTGTCAGGTTTATCATCCGGATCAGATCGGCACCGTTTTACAGGATCAGCTCGTTCTGCTGGATTGTTATTCTCCTCACGAATACGGATTCCTCAAGGATTCAAATGTATGCTGGATACATTTTGACGGTCCACTGGCGCGCAATTATTATGACCTGATCACAGCTTCTCAGGGAAATATCTTTTCCTCTGGCAATCTTTATCCGGTTATTCATGATATGAATAAGATTTTAAGTATGTTCCGTAACTCGGAGCCTATCAAAGAAGCCCGTGTGTCTTCTTATATTACACAGATGCTCACAAGTTTGCTGAATATTCGTTCTGACACCGGCAGTAATTTTTCCCATTCTCAGATTGTGGAGAACTCTCTTGCCTATATCAATGAACACTTTAGTGAACCGCTTTCTCTGGATGTTCTTGCAAAGAACTCCAATATGAGCCCGTTTCATTTTACCAGAGTATTTACTGCCGAGACTGGCTTTACACCACATCAGTATCTGATTGCCACCCGTCTCAATTCTGCCAAGTTTCTGCTTCGTACGCCTGGCATTCCGATCAAAGAGATTGCCTTCCGCTCTGGTTTCAACAGTGAAAGCAGTTTTTGTTCTACATTTAAAAAATGGGAGCATATGACTCCGGGAGAATACCGGAATCTGACGTTTCCAGAGCAGATACGATAACAGGGAGCTGCATTGCAGCTCCCCGTCTTTTTGTATACAGATGTTATTGTTCGCTATTTTACTTACTCTGCTGCTTTACCCATTTCATCTTTGTATGTTTCTGGAGTAACTACAACTGCGTCCACTGCTGTTTCCATTTCAACGTCTTCGCCATCGATCAGTTTCAGAAGAACATCAATAGAACCTTTACCAACAGAGTCAGATGAGAAGTATGCTGCTGCTTTCATACATGTACCATCAGCACCTTTGTCATTCCATTCATCTTTTGCCATGTAAGCGCCAAGACCTACTACACAAGCGTCAGCATCCAGACCAGCTGTTTCAAGGGCACGGCATGCACCGATAGTACCTTCTTCGTTAGCACCTGTTACCAGCCATGTCTTGATCTGTGGATTCGCTGTGATAACTGCTGCTGCTGCGGTGTTACCTTTATCTGTTGTTCCATCATAGTCAGCTTTGAAGATATTGTCTTCGCTGAAATCAGGGCAAAGTTCTGTGAACTTGTCATATTCACCCTCTGCACGAGGTACACAGCTGGATACGGTATCCATTGTCATGATCAGAAGTCCTACATCCTCTTTTCCAATCAGATCATTGTCTTTTGCGTAGTTAGCAAGCCATTCGCCGTTTGCTTCACCGATTACATATGCGTTGATACCTACCCATGGAGCCAGCTTGTTGCCATCATCATCCTGCAGAGCATCATCAGCTGCAACGATTGGAATACCAGCTTCTTCGGCTTTGTCAATAGCTGCCTGAGACAGTGTCTGGTCTGGGATACAGGTTACAATACCGCTTGCATGGTTTGCCACTGCGTTGTCAATTGCCTTTAAGTATTCTTCCGGGTTCATCTTAGCATCAACGTAGATGAATTCTCCACCTGCTGCTTCTACTGCTTCCTGAGCTGCTGCACCTTCATCAATGAACCATGTCTGGTCACCAGCTTTGTAAATGCCATATACTACCAGCTTATCATCTTCTGCGCTTGCTGTCATGCATCCTGCTGCCAGTCCCGCTACTGTTGCTGCTGCTAATACCGCACTCATCACTTTCTTGTTCATTTTTTAAATCCTCCTTGAAATTATATAATTTTGCACACTTGCGTGTGTGAAGCTCAAACCTCATTTCTACTCTAAGATGCCCTACGAATTGCTTCGTGCTTTCGCACTCTCGCAATTCTGCAAGATATTCGAATATCGCGGAATAAATTCCGCTTTTATTCTCATATCTTGGCGGGTCACTCAGCCACAAGCCCACTCCCGTGCAAGCACATCGTGGTCTCTGGCTTCTAACCCTGGCATCTTATTTCACGTTTCTCATGCTTGCTTCGAGAAGTTCTTTCTCACGTCTCTGCTTACGGATGAAGTCAGATGTCAGTGCGAAGAGAAGCAGTGCACCACGGGCTACATACTGCCAGAACGTGGACACATTTACCATGATCAGACCTGTATTGAATGCCTGGATCAGGATTACACCAAGTACAGTACCGAACATATCACCCACACCACCTGCGAAAGATACACCACCGAGAATAACGGCTGTGATGGCATCGAATTCCAGGTTGACGTTTGCTGCCGGCTGTCCGGAGTTCATACGAGATGAGAATACGATTCCGCCGAGGGCTGTCAGTACACCAATGATAACGAAACATTTTGTTACAATCTGCTGTGGATTCAGACCGGCCAGTCTGGCTGCTTCCTGGCTTCCGCCAATTGCATATACGCTGCGGCCAAATTTGGTCTTTGCAAGAACAAATCCAAAGATTACGAATGCTAGAATCATCAGCCATACAGATACCGGAATGGTTAAAAATCTTGCTTTTCCAATAGCCAGGTATGCTTTGTTACTGATAGATACCGGTTTACCATCGCAGATGATATAAGCAAAACCACGAATGATATTCTGTGTAACCAGTGTGGCAATGAATGCCTCCAGTTTGATCTTATTTACCATCCATGCATTGAAAAGTCCAACCAGAACGCCTGCCAGTAAAACAATGATGATTGCCACAATCATCGGCATATCTTTGGAAAGCAATAATGCTGCCAGTGTTCCACAGAAAGCTGCCAGTGAACCAGGTGACAGGTCGTTCTGCCCTGCAATGATCAGGTAAGTATGTCCTACGGCTACCAGACCTACCAGTGAGGCTGCAACCATCAGGTTGATCATGTTGGTCCATGTCAGGAAGTTCTTGTTCAATGCAGTAAATAATGCGAATACTACAATAATTGCGCCGATCAGAATGAGCTTGTCACCGCCGATCTTACTTAAAATTCCATTTTTTTCTTTTTTTGTCTCTATATTACTCATGTGCTTCTTCCCCCATCATTCCCAGACTCAGCAATCTGTCTTCTGTTGCCTCTTCTCTGCTGACTTCTCCTACAATCTTCAGAGACTTCATAACCAGAATTCTGTCAGAAAGTCCCATAACTTCCGGCATCTCAGATGAAATCAGGATGACTCCCAGTCCCTGTTTGGCGAACTGGCAGATCATGTTGTAGAATTCAGACTTGGCTCCAACATCAATACCTTTGGTTGGCTCGTCCAGAATCAGTACCTTTGGATTCGTTGCAATACCGCGGGCTACGATACATTTCTGCTGGTTTCCTCCAGAAAGTTCTACAATCTTCTTTTCCGGGGATGGTGTCTTTACTTTAAATTCCCGAATACCTTTATCGGCCTCTTCCGCTTCCTTCTTTGCATCTATGATACCAAGCTTATTGGAATTCTTATCCATCAGTGCAATATTGATATTTCCCGCTACACTTAAGTTGCTCAGGATACCCTGAAGCTTGCGATCTTCCGGTACCAGCACGATACCATTATCCATGGCTTCCTTCGGGGAACGGTTCACAATCTTCTTGCCTTCCAGGATCACCTCACCGTTCTTCATCTTGTCTGCGCCAATGATGGCGCGCATCAGTTCAGTTCTTCCTGCTCCGACCAGTCCGGAGAATCCAAGTACTTCTCCTTTATGTAATACGAAAGAATTCTCTTTTACATAATCGGAAGAAACACCTTTCACTTCCAGAAGAACATCTCCGATCTTATCATTTCTGTCCAGGCTGTTAAAGATGTCACCCAGATCGCGGCCGACCATCATCTTGATCAGCTGCTGCTCTGGCACTTCTTTTGTAACAACCGTATCTACATAATGACCATCTTTAAAAATGGCAACCTTATCTGCGATCTCCTGGATCTCTGCCATACGATGGGATACATAAATGATGATCTTTCCCTGTGCCTTCAGCTTGGCAATGATCTCGAACAAACTGTCTATCTCTGCATCACTTAAGCTGGCTGTCGGTTCATCAAAACAGATGACCTTCAGGTTCTCACGGCTGTAGGCTTTCATGATCTCAACCATCTGCTGATAAGCAATACTCAGATCCTTTACCTTCGTAGATGGTGAAATCGGAAGTCCAAAATCATCGATAATCTCTTTCGCCATCTTATTGGCTTTCGCTATATCAATGATGCCAAACTTATTAACCGGCATTCTTCCAAGATATATGTTCTCAGCTACACTCAGTTCCAACAAAATCTGTCGTTCCTGATAAATAATACTGATTCCCTCCTGAATTGCTTCGTGTGGAGAGTTAAAGTGCTTCTGTACACCATCCAGCAAATATTCGCCGCTGGTTGGCTGATAATCTCCGTTGAGTACCTTCAGCAGCGTAGACTTTCCGGCACCGTTCTCGCCAAGGAATGCCAGGACTTCTCCGCCATAGGCTTTAAAGCATATATTATCCAGTGCTTTTACACCAGGGAAATACTTTGAGATATTCTTAAACTCAAGTACACTGCCCATATTCTTTCCCTCCTTACATTATCTACCTGTTATTATATCCGTGTCTCCTGCTTATTTCATTACTTGAAATTGCTATGGAGTTTAAAAAAATTGCTATTTTTGTATATTCTGTGTATATGTCCTTTTATTATGGTTCGTTTTTTAGTTATTTTTTATATATGTTTTTGCATAGCAGCCGCCATTTCTTCAGATCTTTTGTTTGTTTTTTTCTTTTTCCCACTTTTTTTCTGCACTTCTTGCATAATTTTCTATTCTGCGTTACAGTAAATAGCAAAAAATACAAGTGGAAGCAGGTTATCATTATGCAGATTTCTAAATCAGTTTTAACTGACACTCATTTTTCTAATCATCCGAAAAACTATATGTTGCGCCTGATATGTGAAGACGGCTTTTTTGTATCTCTTCTTGGCACCGGTGCGTCCATTCGGCAGATTGGTTTTCCATCCAGACAAATGGATTTACAAAATCTTGCTCTTTCTTTTTCGCAGGAAAGTACTTATTTTTCCAACCCTCTGTATGCGGGAGCCACACTGGCACCAACCGCCGGCCGCATCTCTCATGGTTCCCTCCCTGTGGGCGACCATCTGTATAAGCTCTCCCGAAATGAGAGCGGCATTCATTCCCTTCATGGCGGTTTTGAAAATGCTTCTTTCCTCGTCTGGGAATTACATTCTGCGTCAGTCACTCCTTCTGGTGATGCACAGGTAAGTTTCACCTGCACTCTTCCTGACGGACTGGATGGCTTTCCTGGTAATCGCCATATCACCGTTACTTATACTCTGACAGAAGCCCATCAGCTTACCATGGATTACAACGCCATCTCCGACCAGGATACGTATTTCAACATTTCCAACCACAGTTACTTTAATCTGTCCGGCGACTTTTCCCGTCCGGCCACAGATCATATTCTTCAGATTCACGCTGACCGCTACATCTGTAACGCTCCAGACTTTATCCCAGAAGAGACTGCTGACGTAACCGGTACGCCGTTTGACTTCCGCCATCCGCTGGCTCTGTCTGCACAACTTCAGAAGTATCCGGGAGATATTCAGATCAGGCGCAATCAGGGATACAATCATGGATTCCTTCTAAATCACTCGTCCGACTCTCCGGATCTGCTCTGCACCCTGCCGGATGGTTCCGTACAGATGGCTGTTGCTTCCGATGCGCCATGCATGGTGCTGTATTCCGGTGGCTATATCGATGACAGACAGCAGTTGATCAATGGTCAGCATACTGTCCCGTCCTGTGCCCTGGCTTTTGAATTTCAGGATTATCCGGATGCTCCTGGTGACCATGGATTTCCATACCATATCACCAAAGCCAATACTCCATGGAAACGTCAGATCTGTTATCAGTTTACGATCCGCTGACTTTTTCTTTCCAGCTGCTACGATACTCTGATGGTGTCATTCCGATCTCCTGCCGGAAGATCCGACTAAAATACTGTGGCGTTCCATATCCTGTCTCAAGTGCGATCTCTGTGACACTTTTAGAAGTCTCCCACAGCAATTCTTTTGCCTTGTTCAGGCGAAGGGCCTGTATGTAATCCAGGCAGGACATCCCGATTTCCTGTGTGAAATACCGGCGCAGAAAACGGGAACTGATACCCTGTCTGGCAGCCAGATCCTCGATCTGCAATGGCTCCTGGTAATGCTCCTGAATATATTTCAGAATATCCCGGATCTTCTCATTACGAATCCCGGCTTCTGTTGTGTGAGTTTTCTTTCCATGATAGCCCAGGGCTACCACCAGCTGAAGAACTGACAGATCCAGCATTGTCATCCCATAAGATTCTTTATCCACACGGCAGATCCGGGAGATCTGCTCCATAACCGGTACCAGATCCTCACAGTTTTTCAGTACCTGATATTCTCGCTTTTTTTCGCTGAAAGGAAATATCTCTTTCATATCTTCCGGTATCCGAATACTCATCTCTGTCTGCTGAATCTTACAGCCGCTTTTGGCATCTACCAGAAATCCATGATTTTGAAACGGCGTAATCACAATACATTCTCCAGCTTTCAGGGGAACATATTCTGTGTCAAAAATCATCATGCATTTTCCCTGAAGCACGTAATTAATCTCATACTCGATATGCCTGTGCGCTTCATACCGGTAACTTGGGAGAAAACGATAAGTTCCGGACTTTCGGACTTCTGCCAGGCTTTCTTCCTCTTCCAGTAATTTCAATGCCTTTTTCTTAACTTCATTCATGCTTCTTTGTGTCCTTTACATGATCCCATGTTTCGCAAAAGACTCTACCGTACTCATTCCACCGCGGATTGCTTCTGCAACCATTTTTTCACCGGTTGCTTTCTCGTAAGCTTTCTGGATGACTTCAGTCTCCACTTCTTTTGGAATGACCAGAACACCATCCAGATCTCCGAAAATGATATCACCAGGATTGATTCTGACGCCATCCATCTCGATCGGCACACGATAATCAATGACTTTTCCTCTCGGTCCCTGATCCTGTGCGTATCTTCCATAGGAGAAGCATGGGAAGTTCAGTTCCAGAATGCCTCTGGTATCTCTGTGGAAGCCATTTACCACTGCACCTGCTGCTTTTAAGATCTTCATTCTGGTACACATCAATTCCCCTACCAACGCATAACTTGGTGAAGAACCGCTGCAGATATAGACTTCATTTTCCTTCAGATCATCCAGTGCTTCCAGCATCAGGCCAAAGTTCTTTTTCATGATCGGATTCTGTCCATCAGACAATTCTTCAAATGCATCTGCTTCCAGTACCGGCATGGCTCTTCCGGCCACTACCATCTCTTCACGCATTGGCTGAATCCGCTGTGGAAGAAACTGATGACGATAATTCATCTTATCCAGGATATCTCCAATGACCGCTGAATACAGTTCTTTTTTCATCATTGCAAATAACTCATTGTCATCTTTCCATGTAATCATGTCTTACTCCATTTCCATCACGGCGCCTTCTGCCGCAGATTTTGTGATTTTTCGATATATGTTAAGGTAGCCGTCCGGAAGCTGCTTTTCCACCGGCTTCCATAACGTTCTTCTTTTTTCCAGTTCCTCATCGCTTACGTGGAGGATGATCTTGCGATTCGGCACATCAATGGTGATCTCATCTCCATCTTCTACCAGTGCCAGATTGCCGCCTTCGTATGCCTCCGGTGAGATATGTCCCACAAAGCATCCCCGGTTGGATCCGGAGAATCTTCCATCTGTGACAATCGTACAGCTGTCCGACAGATTCATTCCTTCCAGACATTTCATCGGACGATACATCTCCGGCATCCCCGGACCTCCCTTCGGTCCTTCATAACGAAGAACTACCATGGTATTGGGCTGTACCTCTCCGGCCAGAATCGCCTCACAGGCTTCCTGCTCGCTTTGATATACTTTGGCTTTCCCAGTCACAGTCATCAGATGTTCCGGGATCGCTGCCGGTTTTACCACGGCTCCAAGTGGTGCCAGATTACCTGTCAGAATTGCCACACCTCCATCCGAATGGAACGGTTCTGCCACGGTGCGGATTACCTCCCGGAATGTGGAATACTCTGTATGCTGAAGATTCTCTTTTACCGTCTTTCCACTGGCTGTGATACAGTCTCCGTGAAGAAGCGGTTCCAGTTCTTTCATCACCGCAGGTACTCCACCTGCTTCATAGAAGTCCACCATATCATATGGAGAAGCAGGATAAACGGAAGCGATCTGTGGAATTCGCTTGCTGAACCGGTCAAAAGCTTCCAGTGGAAGATGGCCCAGACCGGCTTCTTTATGAATTGCCTGCAGATGCATGATACCATTGGTAGAACCACCCATGGCCATCAGCACCATGATTGCATTTTCAATCGCTTCTTTTGTCATCACCAGTCTGGCTGTAATGCCTTTTTTCACCAGTCCCATGACTGCCCGTCCGGTCTCATATGCCATCTGAAGGCGCTTTGCGTAAACAGCAGGAATCACTGCACTTCCCGGAAGGCTCATGCCCATGGCTTCTGCCAGACATCCCATGGTATTCGCCGTTCCCAGCATGGCACAGGAGCCTGCACACGGTTCCGCCAGATTCTCAATCTTACGGAATTCTTCTTCATCAATCTCGCCTCGCTGTTTCCAGCCAACGGCTTCTGTCACGATATTTCCATCATAATGTTTTCCTTTATAACAGGCCGGCATCATTGGACCGCTATTGCAAAATACCGCCGGAATATCCAGTCTGGCTGCTGCCATCAGAAGTCCCGGTACGATTTTGTCACAGGATCCCAACAAAACAAGTCCGTCAAACCGATGCGCCCGCACCATACATTCCACAGTTGAAGCAATCAGGTCTCTGGATGGCAGAATGTAACGCATACCCTCATGTCCTTCTGCGATTCCATCACATGGAGCAATATCTCCAAATGTCATGGCCGTTCCTCCTGCTGCCTCAATGCCTTTCTTAGCCTGCTCACACAGTTCATTGATATTATAATGTCCAGGCGTGGCATTGGTGTAGGTATTGACGATAGCGATCAGCGGTTTGCCAAGAGCTTCATCTGTAAATCCCATTGCCTTGTACAGTGCTCTTTTTAATGCGCCTTTATCTCCCTGCAGCAGACTGTTATAATATTCGCTCATTGCTTAATCCTCCACGAAATCATTGGCCGCAACTACCGGAAGGGTAGCGCCGCCATCCATCACCAGTGTGG
This sequence comes from Muricoprocola aceti, assembly GCF_025567005.1. Classification (NCBI taxonomy): domain Bacteria; kingdom Bacillati; phylum Bacillota; class Clostridia; order Lachnospirales; family Lachnospiraceae; genus Muricoprocola; species Muricoprocola aceti. The sequence continues at coordinate 83,318 of NZ_JAOQKE010000003.1, read as the reverse complement.
TTCCTGTAATATAGGCCGCTTCTTCCGATGCCAGATATACGACTCCTTTTGCAATCTCTGTGGTCGTTGCAAATCTGCCAAATGGCAGTCTCTCTGCCGCTTTCAAACGAATATCTCCCGGCTCCCAGCCCACATCGGTATAACCCGGTGCAATCGCTGCCATACGAATGCCATACAGAGACAATTCCATTGCCGCGTTTTTTGTAAATTTAGAGATTGCTGCCTTATTTGGAGCATAGATCGTTGCTCTCGGCCAGCATCCGTTGATCTGATTCGATGAAAGATTGATGATCGTTCCCTTTACCTTCTGTTCAATCATCTTCTTTGCTGCGATCTGGCTGCTGAAGTAGACGCCCTTCCAGTCAATCGCGGTCATCTGGTCAAACATCTCTTCGGTAGCATCCAGGAAATACACTTCACTGCTGATTCCTGCATTGTTCACCAGTACATCTACCACCGGAAAGACTTCAAATACCTGTCGGTACATTTCTTCGATATCCGCTACTTTTCCCATATCAGCATATACAGTCATGGTCTGCACACCAAACTTTTCCATTTCTCTGCACAGTTCTTCGGCTGCCGCTTTGTTGCTGTGATAATTCACAATGACATTATAGCCTGCCTCTGCCATACAGTAAGCAATCTGCCTTCCAATCCCTTTTGCTGCACCTGTTACCAGTGCTGTCTTCCTAATCCCCATATCTGTACACCTCGCCTCCTGTTACCTGTACCTCTTCTACATATAATTCTCCGCCATTGCCAGTGTCATCTCTTGCTGTTGTAATATAGAGCTGCGCTTTGCTCTTTCCCCCAAAACAGCAGCAGCTGACATTGGCATCTGGTACCGGAATTCTCTCTAACACTTCTCCGGTGGTCGGATCTGCGCAGATCACCTGATATCCGCCCCACATGGCAATCCACAGATGTCCTTCACTGTCCATGCACATGCCATCCGGTGAGCCTTTTTCCTTCTTCAGATCAATGGCTGTCCTCTTCTCCGTAATCTGTCCATCCTCTGTCATCCGGTAACGATCCACCTTATCCGTTGCTGTATCCACATGATAAAACAATGCTTTTTTTGTATCCCATGCCAGACCGTTCGGTATGGTAAATCCGGAATAAATCGTCTTGATCTGATCTTTTTCGATACAAAATAATGCGCCTGCATGAGGTGCCGATTCATCCTGCGCCATGGCCATACTGCCAAGCCATAAGCGTCCTTTCGGATCGCATTTGCCATCGTTGTAACGGATACCATCGGGCAGACAGCTTTCCATGACTTTGTCTGCTGTCCGTTTGTCAAAATCCACATGATACAGACCATCCGGCAATGCAGCGATTAAAGTTCCATCCTTTTTCAGCACAAGGTCGCTGACATAGTCCGGCAGCTCCATCTGATTCAGGCTTTCACAATCCGGTCTGAAACAGTATATTTTTCGGCATTCAATATCTACAAAATATAACTTCTCAGAACACTCATCCCAGATACAGCCTTCCAGTAATCGCCCATGTAGATCCGTCATTTTTTCCATTTTTTTCATCTCCTAACCGGATATTTATGCTAATTATACAAAGTTTCTCCATAAATGGCTACTCCTTTTCGGAATGAATCAGATACAGATTTATCCAAAACGGAACTTATCATTAATCAAAAAAAATCGCATCCTTATTCCGCTACATTCTTTATCTATGGTTAAAAGAACTGGCCATCATTTTCCGATGACCAGTTTCTTTTCTTCTGCATCATGTGTGACAAACAACACTTGTTTCCCACTGCACTTTCTTTTGGTATATTCCATCACCAGTTCTCTGGTACTTCTATCCAGACCGCGAAATGGCTCATCCAGAAAGAGCACATCCCAGTCTGCATAGAAAGCTCTCACCAGCGCCACTCTCTGTCGCATTCCAAAGGACAGTTCCTTTACTTTCTGATCCATGCAGTCTAGCAGTCCGACCGCTTCCAGTTCTGTCTTTATCTTCTCATATTCCTGCTTTTCCGGCTCAAAGAGTTTTCTTTTTCTCACAATCCGAATATTGGCATAGACACTCAGATCCTCACCAAAAATCTGCTCCTGAAAAACAGCGCTTTTCTTTCGTCCATCCATACCGGTTATCCTTCCACTGTTCGGCACTTCCAGCCCCATAAGCAGTCGGAGCAGGGTAGTCTTTCCAGCGCCGGAAGGAGCCATGATACAGGTTGTCTGTCCACGCGGAAATGTCCGCGACAGATTCTGGATGACGCAATGTTCCCCATAACTTTTACTTAGATGAGTCAGTATAATATCCTGCTGCTCTTTTACTGGGACGTTTTTCACCTCATCTGTTTTTCCTGAATCTGATATCTGTATTCTTTTTAGCCGTTCTCCTGCCATATCCAGCATTCCAAGGAACAGTTTTTCAAACAGATAGCTCATTACCAGAATCATCGTCGTCCAGGCCAGCAGATCTGCTGTTTCCAGATAGATCTTCGCCTGATACAGCTTTTCCCCGATGGTTCCACCAGAGATTCCGATTACTTCCGCCGCAGTCCCCGCCTTCCATGCCAGACCGATTCCGAGAGCACAGCCGGCTTTTATATAAGGCATCAGCTGAGGAATTCCGATCCATCTCAGTCTTACCCAGACAGGAAGTTCAAATACCTCCGCCATTTCATTCAATTTTGGATTCAGATGCTGCAGTCCTTCCAATACATTTGTGTATAATATCGGAAATGTCATCAGAAACACAATGCATACAGACAGATTTCCTGAAGATATCCACATTAATAACAAAATAATCACAGATGCTACCGGAGTTGTTTTCATCACACATATCATAGGATAACACAGCTCTTCTATCCTTTTATATCGAAATGCCAGTACTGCTGCGCTGCTTCCGGCAAAGATTCCCAGTAAAAATCCTCCCATGATTCTTATCGTTGAATGTAGGATAATTTTCCAGAATCGAATACCACAAATCAGCCAAATCAGTCTTTTTCCTGTAGCAACAGGAGATACTATCAGTATCTCCTGTCCAATCTGCATACTCAATATCTGCCATGCCAGCAGCCAGAATGCAACTGCCCACCAGCGCATCTTACTCTGCTTTTTTCTTTTATTCTGCATCATAATAGAATTCGTCTGCCGGAAGTACTCCGCCGACTGCCTGCGGATTCTCCTGCTCCAGAACCTCCAGATAACCGGAGAGCTTCTCTTTCATCTCCGCTCCGTCTATGTATACAATATTACACTCCGGAAGTGCTTTCTTCGCAATCTCTTCTGGAACGATATCATAGTCACCAATCAGCTTTGCCGCCTCTTCGGTATGCTCATTTACATAAGATACCGATTCCTGATAACGCCCCATGAAATCTTCCACGATCTCCGGATGTTCCTGGGCGAACTCTGTTCTCACCACTGTCACACCAGTCACCAGACTGCTGTTTCCACCGTTGTCTTTCTGAATCTTATCCCATTCCTCTGTCAGATCCAGAGCCACGCGCAGAGAATCATTTTTACTCTGTGCTGTCGTCACAAATGGCTGCGGAAGGAGGGCTGCTGCGTCCTCATGCTCTGCAAGTGCTGCCACGCATTCTGTATGCTCACTCTTCCATTCAATCTGTACATCTTCTCCCGGCGTCAGTCCATTTTCTTTTAATATATAATTCAATGCGTATTCCGGTGTAGCGCCCTTGCCACTGGCATAAATGGTTTTTCCTTTCAGATCAGAAACACTCTGAACCTGTTCACCATTTTCCACCAGATATAAAACCCCCAATGTGTTAATCGTCAGTACCTGCACGCCACCGTTCGTTTTCTGATAAAGCACACTGGCAAGATTGGCAGGAACAGCTGCAATATCCGTAGTTCCCTGCGCAATCGCCGGAGATACTTCATCCGGAGATGCCACAATCTGAAAATCATAATTTTCCCCTGTAATCTCGCCCTGGTCTGCCTGATCCATAAGGGACACCATTCCCATTGCTGTCGGTCCCTTTAATGCCAGAACATTCACGGAATCTTCTGCCCGAACACCTGCTCCTGTACACAGCACCATAGCACCTGTTGTCAGCACCGCCAGCGCACGGTATCTTTTTCTATTCTTCTTTCTGTCCATCTTTCCATCACCCTCTCTAATACACCAGTTTTTCCAGTTCTTTTACATACTCTGTCTGACTGGCTACTGTATGCCCGGCCATCGCCGCATACTTATTTACTGCTGTCTGTGATTTCTTTATGGACTGCATGGTTCCCGCTCCGGCTACACAGCCTCCCGGACATGCCATTCCTTCCAGAAGATATCCATTGTATTTTCCGGCTTTGGCCACAGTCAGAAGCTTTCTGCATTCCTTCAGTCCTTCTGCATTGGCAATCTTCACTTCCCTGTCCGGATATTTTTCATGTATCACATTTTCTACTGCCTTTGCAACGCCACCGGATACAGCAAAATTTCTGCCATCCGCAGATGCATCACTGACTCCGGCCGGATCTTCCTCCAGTAATTCTACTTTTATATTTTTCGCCGCAAAGATCCCCGTCATCTCCTCAAATGTCAGGACAAAATCGACTTCACTTTTTACCGTCCTGCGCATAGCCTCCAATTTTTTCGCTGCACATGGACCAATGAACACAACTTTCGCATTTTTATTCTGCTTTTTGATCAACCTTGCTGTTAAGGTCATTGGTGTCAGCGCCATAGAAATACAGTTTGCATAATCCGGAAACAGCTTTTTGGCCATAACTGACCATGCAGGACAACAGGATGTCGCCATAAATGGCAGCTTTTCCGGCACTTCTTTTATAAAATCTTCTGCTTCCTGTTCTGCACAAAGGTCTGCACCGATTGCCACCTCAAACACATCGGTAAATCCTAGTTCTTTCATTGCTGCCCGCAGCTTTCCAGGGGTTACCTTTGCACCGAACTGTCCTACAAACGCCGGCGCCAGCGCTGCATATACCTGCTCTCCAGATTGAATAGCCCGAATAACCTGAAAGATCTGGGACTTATCTGAAATAGCTCCAAACGGGCAATTTACCAGACATTGTCCACAGGATACACATTTCTCATAATCAATCTCTGCTTTTCCATTCTTATCAGAATGAATCGCATCCATTCCGCAGGCCGCCGCACATGGCCGCTCCTGTATGATAATGGCATGATAAGAACAGACATCTGCACATCTGCCGCATTTCACACATTTTTTCTGGTCAATAATGGATCTGCCATTTGTCCGGTCCAGTGTGATGGCACCTTTTGGGCAGACTTCCACACAAGGATGTGCCAGGCAGCCCTGGCAGCCATCAGATACCCATACTCTTTTTTCATGGCATCCGTTGCAGGCAAATTTGATCACATTAATCAGAGGCGGTGTATAATAGGTCTCCGGCTTATCTGCAAGCTCCACATTATCAGATATCGGTGCATGCTCTGTTGCATCTCTGCATGGCAGCCCCATGGCCAGACGTACCCGTTCTCCCACGATCGCTCTTTCCAGAAACACATCACTTCGAAAGCTTCCGGTTTCTCCCGGTATAATGTGATAAGGTATCTCCTCCACTGTGTTTGCTGCAGGAATATCCGTGTCATAAGCCATTTTTGCCACTTCTGTAAAAATCGCATGACGAATTTCCTGTATTCTCGTTTCTACTCCTCGCACTCTTTTTCCTCCCGTGCTTCTATAGACTCTCCTGATACCTTATTAACTTGTATTATCCGCATATGTATTTCCGCATAAAAGGACATCTTTTCTGATGCCCCGGCACGATATTATTTTAACAAATATAGTCTGAAATAGCTATTGAAATATTATAAAGTTATATAAGAGCTATACTCTGATTAATTTTTTAGCCAAAATTCATCTAATCATACTTTTAAGGTATGATTATTCTATTAAACTAAATATTTCACAGTCATTGTATCCCGTGCTATATTATAGACAGATAAAAAGTCAGGCCAGACTTAACAAGATGTGAAATCACTCAATTAACTATTATTTCTCATAATGTTGAAAGGAGGAACTGATCATGAAAAAGTTTAAAGAAATGTTATCCGAATATTACTATAGTTTCGCTAAAGGATATCACATGTAATCTGATACTTACGACACAGAATATACACTCTCCGGGGGCTGCCAAACGGCAGTCCCCCATTTTTTGTAAAGTGCCTATTTTATTTCTTCGACATAGAACTCATCCTGATCCAATGAGCGAATACCTTTTTTCAGAAATAAAGGCAGCATAAATGGCACTTCTCCAGAAAATACACCATCCGGGATATCTATCGTATAAGTCCTGGCTGTTTCATCTATCCCAGTATTCTCTTTTTATATAAAGAAACAGTATTTTAATAGAAAATGCGTAATGGTGGTACACTTTTTCGGTCAAAAAAAGAGATAGATGAAAATTATTTTGCTTTTCCATCCATCTCCCTGATATTTTATGTTTTGATTTTTTATGACCGAGAAATCTTATCTGTCAGTTTCAATTCTTTCATCAGACGCTCCATATATTCTTCATCCTCAATGGCTCTCTTCATATCTTCCTGGCGTCCAGAATTTATTAATATGTTCATTAACTCTATTATCTCCTTGCGTCCAGATTCTCTTCCTTCTTTTCTTCCTTCTTCTCGTCCCTTTTCTCTGCTTGTTCTCATGGAACTCTGCCAATCCATCTGATAGCGTTCTCTGGCCTCACATTGCAGGCGGATTTTTTCGTCTTCTGATAATTCGCGTAATGTAACTACTGCTTTTTTTATGGATTCTGACTGTTCTGTCATCGCAAGAACCTCCTTCCATGTTTTCGCCTTAAATACGCAGGCCCAGTAGTACAATGCACTGTTTCGTTCTTCCTCTGGTACCTGTTCCAGACAAGACAAGTCTAACACGTGAAGCGCTATTTTTCCAGTAAATTCATATCCTGTTCTGCGGTTTTTCAGTGCATATTCGTTATAAAATGCCGCATCTTCCGGTATCGGAGATTTCATCATGATTCCGATATGGATAGATGGCTTTGTCTGAGTGTAGTCCAGGCCTTTTTTCATATCTGTGAACATCCTGCACAGATAGAACACGGAGCGGTCTGTCCAGTTCTCTACTGATCCCATCTGCATTTCCAGATTAATCTGTTTGTTACCATTTAACAACACTCGTATATCCAGAATACATGTCTTCTCATCAATGGCAGTTCCCAGAATAATAGGGTTACAAATCTCACAGGACAATATTTCTTCTTCCGGTATGTACAATAATGCACTTAACAACCCTTTCAATGCTTCTTTTGAAGTTTGAAATACGGAACGAAACATATAATCATTAGTCAACCCATACTCAACTTCTTGTTCTACGTCAATTGCACACAAAATTGCTTCATCTTTCTCTCGCTCTAATTCTTTGCTTTCTTTCTCTGTCATAAGCAAACTCTCCTTTTTATTTATTACATCTGTGGAATAAATGCCGAATGGCAGGATCTGTAAATTCCTGAAATGTAATTCTACCTTATCACAGAAGAAATACGTTTACAAACAAAATCGTTCGACAAATTTTGTGACTAAATTTTCTTTTTTCACTATCTGACTGACCCCAGTTCCCTGACCACCCTTTCATTTACACTTGCCACAAATTCACTGATCGCTTTATCATCTGGTTTGTCAGGCAGGCTTGTATTTTTTTGTTTGACGAAAGTTATATAAGAGGTGAATCACATGAACGATCCTTTTACTCTGTCCTTCGGGAAAAAGCCTTTACAATATATTTCTCGTATTTCTCAAACAAATCAGATTCTGGAGACCTTCCGCTCTGATGTTCCGTCCACTCAGATTTTCATGATCACCGGTGTACGTGGCTCTGGAAAGACTGTTATGATGACCAGCATTGCCAGTGAACTGAAAAAAGACGATTCATGGATCGTAATCGAACTGAACCCTGCCAGAGATCTGTTGCAAAGTCTGGCTGCTAAGATCTATAGCCTGCCAGATATGCATACCCGTTTTCTGAATGCCAGATTGGATTTCTCTGCATTCAGTCTTGGTGTGTCTGTAGAAAACACTGCTCCAGTTACAGATATTGAAAATGTTCTGGAACTAATGTTGGAACAGATCAAAAAATCTGGAAAACGACTTTTAGTAACGGTGGACGAAGTGACTCCTTCTGAATATATTCGGATTTTTGCCAGTTCCTTTCAGATTTTTTTCGTCAGGATTAGCCCATTTTCCTGCTGATGACTGGATTATATGAGAATATTTATGATCTGCAGAACGACAGGTCTCTTACTTTTTTATACCGCGCGCCAAAGTTACTGCTGGAACCATTGAATTATTCCTCAGTAAGAAATCATTATCAGAAAATTTTCGATATTGATACAAAGACAGCTGGAAAAATGACTGGTTTAACGAAAGGCTATCCTTTTGCGTTTCAGGTTCTGGGATATCTGTACTGGGAAAATCGGAATTGTAAAAACATAGAAGATATCCTGCCAGAATACGACCAGTATCTGGAAGAATATGTTTACAGTAAAATCTGGTCTGAACTGTCCAGCCTTGATCAGAAAGTGCTAATAAACATCTCTCCTGATGAAGAACTGAAAGTAAAATAACTGCGCGACCGTCTTCAGATGTCCTCTGAACTTTTTTCCGTATATCGTGACCATCTGAAAAGGAAAGGTGTCATTGATACAAGGGAATATGGAAAGATCTCCTTTGCACTGCCAAGATTTGCACATTTTGTAGAAATGCAGAAGCTTTGATTCTAAATATACACTCCCCGGAGGACTGCTGAAATGGCATTGACCTCCGACACCCTTTCCAAACAAAATAAGTCTAGCACGTGAAGCGCTATTTTTCCAATAAATTTATATCCTGAAAAGCCAGCAGGGACAATAAAAAAGCCACTAAACTCCGTCCCCACTGGTTGACTTATTCTGGATAATGTGCGACAATGCTTTTATGGTTGAAAGTGCTAAAGCGTAATTGTGACAGCATTTTTTAATAAATACAGGGAGGCATGTTACATGTTAAAGCAGATTACTGTTTATGCAGAAAATAAGAAAGGAACTATGAAGGATATCACTGGTATTCTTGCCAGCCACAATATCAATATCTGGGGTTCTGTTACTAATGAAAGTTCTGAATTCGGTATGGTTCGCATGATTGTATCCGACCCGGACAAGGCTCTGAAAGAGCTCTCCGCTCAGGATTATCTTTGCCGGATGACCAATGTAATTGGTGTGGAAGTAGAAGATAAAGTGGGAAATTTAAATGCGCTTCTGACTGCATTTCTTGATTCCAATATCAACGTGGACTATGTATATCTGTCCTTTAACCGCGACACCGGCAAACCGGTTCTGGTACTCCATACCGAAGATATGGAAGAGGCAGAATCCTGTATCTTGTCCAAAGGATTCTCCGCTATTTAGGCTTATACATTCTGTTTCAAGCCATATTGTTTAGACAAAACCGCTCCTCAGGGCATGGATTATATAAAATCACTGCTCTGGGGAGCGGTTATTTTGCAACAGTCTCTTTACTTTGTTTCGTATCTGTTCTGTCTAGCTATCTTTTCTGCAGCATCCAAAATTTCCCTTGGATTCAGTGGTTCTGCCCACACTTTTACACCTGAAAACGATCATAGGTTTTATAGCAGTCCAGGCAGATCTTTTTTCCGCCGGCTATTCGGATCCAGTTTGCTCCTGTCATTTCTCCACAGCATTCACATTTATAAGAATCAAAGATTCTTGCTTCTTCCGGTAATTTGATAGTAGTCTCTTTCACTTCAAACATGTCTTTCGGTTCTGTATTCTGATAATATGCAAAAGATTCTTCTCTCGACATTCCTTCTGGTTTTTCTTTCAGAACAAGTCTTACCGATTTTCCTGTTTTTCTGTTATAAAATGAAAACGCCTGTTTTCCTCTCATATGGAACAGCAGATTACCTTTCCCGACGCTGCATCCGAGAAGTACCTGAATGGCATCTACACCACAGGCATCATTTTCTGAAATGCAAACCACATCTTCATCTTCCGAGAAGGTAATGTTTAACAGTTTTTCTGCATAAATTGCAGCTTTATATCCTATTGTAAGACCTCCACACTCATGTCCGTGAAATGCAACACATTTTTCCCACTTTGTCATCTGTAATTCCTCCATTATTTTACTATTACTATTTTATTTCCTTCCATTTCGGTAATCACCGTATTCACTCCATACACAGCCTTTATATTTTCGGATGTGATCACGGATATATCACCGTAATCAAATGCTTTTCCTTCATGCATCAATAAAAATCGATCGCAGTATTTTAAAGCCAAATTCAGATCATGAATTACAACCATGACCGTCATATTGTCTTCTGATGCTATTCCTGACGCTATTTTCATCACTTCATGCTGATTATAAATATCAAGACTTGCCGTAGGTTCATCCAGAAGCAATACCTTTGGCTGCTGAGCAAGTGCTCTTGCCAGCATAACCTTCTGCAGCTCACCTCCTGATAATTCATCTGTATATCTCAATTTCAGACCGGTAAGATGCAACCGTTCGATTGCATTGTCCACAATCGCATAATCCTCTTCCGATGGTGTCATCTTCATATGTGGTTTTCGTCCCAGTAAAACCGTATCATATACGGTCAGTCGTCCTGCTGAGGTATGCTGTTCCACATATGCCAGCGTGAGCGCTATTTCTTTTCTGGACGCTTTACTGATGTTCAGATTTTCTACCAGCACTGTTCCACTATCCGGTTTTAATATTCTGTTAAAACACTTTAAAAACGTACTTTTCCCGACACCATTATTCCCAAGTAATGCAATACAGTGCCCTGTTTCCTCTTTCAGACAGACATCCCTCAGGACATTTTTATCTGCATGATAGGAAAATCTCACATGCTCTGCATGTACCATCAATGTCGCCCCCTTTTCAATATGATCCAAAGGAACACCGGGGCTCCCAGTATCGATGTAATAGCACCTATCGGCAGCACGATCGGACTGATCATCAATCTGGACAGGAGATCACTCAAAAGCAACAGATCAGCTCCTGCAAGTCCCGCCGCCGGCAAAAGATATCGATAATCTGAACCAACAAATTTCCTCACAAGATGTGGTGCAATCAATCCGACGAAGCTGATAATACCAATATACGATACGATAACAGCTGCTGTAAAGGATCCGACGACCATACTGCACAATATCGTACTCTGTGTTTTCACGCCAAGTCCTTTTGCTGTTTCCTCTCCCCCCTGCATGGCATTATAATTCCAGCTGTTCAGTTGAAAATATATTGCCGCAAATATTACAACGGTACCCATAATCAGAATTTCTTTCCAGAAAGTACTTCCCAGGTCACCAAACGTCCAATACACTACTGCTGCAACGCGAACATCATCTGCAAAATATTCCAGTAATGTAGTTCCTGCAGAAAATAAAGAACTTAATGCCACACCTGCCAGAACCAGCGTACTTGCATTGATCTCTCTGAATCGCGACAGACACAGCACAAATATAGTCGATACCATTGCAAAAAAGAATGCACACAACGTCGTGACTATCGGATTATTTACATTTAACTGGGCACCGGTACTGCCCGCTGACATCATTCCGCCTCCCAGTGCAATGATTGCAAACGCTGCACCGAACGCAGCTCCCTGCGATACACCGATTGTAGATGCGGATGCCAGAGGATTTCTCAGAACACTCTGCATCACACATCCGACTATTCCCAGTCCAAATCCTGCTGCGATTGCCGTCACTGCTCTTGGAAGACGAATGCTTAAAATAATAATATTATCCTTTTTCTCTCCATAGCCAAACAGTGTACGCAACACTCGATCCAGCGGAACAGAAGAAGATCCCAGCGCAATCGCCAGTAAAAATACAACAATCGTAAATAAAAACAGAAACATTAAAAAATATATTTTCTTTTTGACAAAGGCGCGGTATTCCAGACCGCTCCTTATTCTATCTTCCGTCATCTTTATTCTCCAATGGTAATCGTTCCAAAGCCATAATTATTTTCATCTAATACGTCTAAGTAATCCATACCAATCATCGTATTAAAGATCTCTTCTGCTTTTTCTTCAAAGTTGATATCAGCAAAAGCCTCAGGATAGAGAACAGAACCTGCATAATAAGAGTCTACAATTGCCAGTTCCATATTGCACCAGTAATAATTAAAGTTCACCTGCGCATATACTTTTCCTTCCTGAACAGCCGTAAGACTGTCAATAGCATCTGGATTTGCAGCATAATCTTCGTTTACCAGATTCATGTTTCCCGGATTAAGGAAAATTACATCCGGATCCCATTCCAGAATCTGTTCCATACTTACCTCAACACCAGAATTGGCATCCAATTCATCTGGCAAACTGATTGCATGAATGGCTTCTAATGGTGCGTAGTTTACATACGTCCCTGTAAATCCATGTCCACCATTCCAGCTCACCGCACCCGGATAAACGGTTGGTTTTTCTTCATCCGGAATATCTTTTGTGAGTGTATCCAGTTCCTCTACCCATCCTGTAATAGCGTCTGACACATTCTTTGCATGTTCTTCTGTTCCAAGTACATCACCGATCAGACTGATAGAATCTGTCAGATAATGAGAATTGAATGCATCTCCATAGACACCGATCACAGGAATACCTGTCTTGGCAGCAAGATCTTCCATTGCAACCGGATCAGAATCCTGATAGAAAATAACATCCGGATCTAATGCAACAATTGCTTCTGCATAGTCCGCATTTCCACTTCCGCCAGACGCCATCGCCTCACAATTAGCAAAAAAGTCTTTATTTGCATATGCAAACGGCATTCCCGGGTCACCACGAAGTTCCATTTCTGTGCAGCCAATAATCTTTTCTGTGCCGCCTGCATAAACGATCAGTCTGGCAGCGCTTCCAAGTGCAACGCAGTTATCCACTTCTTCAGGGATCTCTACTTCTCTCCCAAAGACATCCGTAACAACTCTCGTTGCGCCTTCCTCTGCCGCTGCAGAACATACCATTGTTCCCATCACAGCTATTCCTGCCAGTACCATTGCCATTACTTTTTTGTTTCTCATTTTTCTTTTCCCCCTTTATATAATGTTGCTGCAACAATTTCATTCTGCTTTTTCTTTACACAGGCCAGAAAACACTGGTAAGTGTTGTTTCAATTGTTTCACAGACAACATTGTTTACACTGACACTCCGCAAATATTCTTTTATTTGCTTTTCTACAGATGCATCAACCTGCATCATTCCTTTTAATCTGCCAAGATACCATTGCTCTGCCTCTTTCACTGTCCGCTCTGCCTTCCAGGTAACCGGATCATATCTCAGTTCCGGATGGTATCCCCAGAGCCACAGTGCGTCAAATAAAAGTGGCATGTCGTCTCTCCTTTTCATAGAAGAGTCCCCTGCAATTTTGCGTATTTCATCAAAAATCGGATCCCGGCGCCTTGTAGGTTTACTGATAAAGCAATATCGGTTGCTGGCATCATTCATTTTCTTAAAAGACTCATAATCTATCACAGCCGGTGTGGTATGTGCAAATGCAATATCATATTTTCCCCTAAACTCTTCTCCATCACAGGTATGCCAGTTGCGTTTCAGAAATTTTACATTTTTTATATGATTTTTTCTGACGTAATTTTCTCCTTCTTCTATCATACGAGATGAAAAATCCACTCCCGTCACACTTCCTGTACGTTCCGCAATTCTGCACGAATACGCTCCTGCACCACAACCGACATCAAGAATCTGCATGTCCTTACATAACCGGACTTTTTCATCCATAAACTTCAAGAATGGATCTTGCGTAAAATTGTTTTTTTCTTCAAGAAGATATTCTGATGCCACACTGTCCCATGAGGCAATTTCCGCTTCCACATCTTCTACTTCTCTGCCCCATAATTCTTTGATTGTATCTATACCCAACATAATTTTTTCCTCTTTTTTATATTCCATTGTAGAATATCTGATGCGTCAAAAAAGAGCAGTCCTACCAAAAACTGCTCTTTTAGATAAGGATGCTAATGACATTATTTCCAATATGTGCATTTGCTGGAGTATCATATCGGAAACATTTAAGTTAACCTGCTGTTAATATACCTCATTTTCTATGTCGTAACAAGCCTCCCGGGGGGATATATTTGGGTTTTTGTTATGAATAAATGGAATACCTGTATCTGTTTTGGATATATGAATCAGAACCGCCGGATTTTATTCTTCCATATATTTTTTTATAAATGATAAAAACCTTTTCGGCAAATTTTCCATTTTCTGGTCATTGCGAAAAAGGCAGACAAACTGAACAGACTGTTCCTGATTTTCCAGCTGCATCGTATCATGCGATATGGTATGCTCAGTATGACTCAGACAATTGGGACTGATATTACCCAGTTCTGTTTTCTGCAGCATTGTCTGCATAATATAGTCGCTGTTGGTTGTCACTTTTACCTGAAGTTTTCTTTTTTCCTCTTCTCCATCCGTCTGATTTTTCCATAAAGAGATACCGGAATAGTAGTCTTCCACACCCTGAATCAGTAAGATCTCATTTTGCTTCTCATGCTCTGCCTTATTTCTACAGTACAATACCGTCTTCGTTGTTTTCAGAATATAATAACCGACATGATTTTCCGGAAACATCTTTTTTACTTTTTCCAACTGTGACTCTTCAAAATATGCAAAACCAAGCTGATCCTGACTGGCTATAATCCTTCTGATGATTTCTTCTGCCGGCGCACTGATGATATTGTACTTTTCTCCTGCCGCCTGCTGCAAATAATACTCGCAAAATGCATCCGCAAACCAGGAGCTCGGCTGAAAGGATATTCGCAGTTCTTCTGTCGCGTCTTCCTCGGCGCAATCCAGAATCTTTGCACTGCATTCTACCATACTCAATGCATACTGATAAATCTGTTTCCCCTTATCCGTCAGTTCAATTCCATGCTGTTTTCGTTCAAATACTTTTCTTCCCAGTTCTTTTTCCAGCGAGGCAATCATTTTGCTGATATTTGACTGAGAGGTAAACATCAGCGATGCTGCTTTACTGAATGATTTTGTCTGTGCACAGATCACCATGCACTGGAGCTGTCGTAATTCCATTTGAGGTCCTCTTTCCTGTTTCGTGGTAATACATATTGTATTCTTTGCTTTTATCTGAGTCAATCATTTTACAGTCCAAAAAGTGTTGTGTATGCATTTTTTGTGAAGAAGTAGACATCCATAGTGTTCGTATTCTGAACAATCGCATGATGGCAAACTGTGATGGAATTGACCCTGACCACTGCAAACATGTTCGTATCACAAACTGCCATATTGAAGCTGCTGATGACTGTATCGTGTTGAAAACAACGGAGGCAAACAGCCAGTACGGCGATTGTGAAGATATTCTGATCAGCAACTGTACACTTGCTTCTACCAGTGCTGCCATCAAAATCGGAACAGAAAGTGTCAACGATTTTCGCAATATTGTAGTCACAGGATGCAGCATTTATGACGCCAATCGCGGAATTTCTTTCCAGCTGAGAGATCAGGGCAATATCGAAAATGTTCTTATTTCGAATTATATGATCCAGACCAGGAATTCGTCAGAATGCTGGTGGGGATGTGCCGAGCCTGTTAATATTACCACCATCAACCGAAGAGACGATATTCCATCTGGTAAAATCCGCGGGCTCTCTCTTACCAATTTACGCTGCATCGGAGAAGGCAGTATTTATATTGCCGGAAAAGATTCCTCTCCGATCGAGGATCTTACTCTGGACAACATTCGTCTGACACTGGAAAAAAATTCAAAATATCCTATCAAAGGCTACGATTTCCGTCCATGCAGCGGTCCTTCTTTCCAGGAAGGTAAAATTCACGGAATCTATGTAAAAAATGCCAAAGATGTAACTGTTCGAAATATAAAAGTTACCGTACAGGAAGAAATGCAGGAATGGGTTGATCGCGATATTTGCTTTGAAAATGCAGTTGTTAATAAATAAGCTTCTTCAAAAAAATGGCAGTGATTTCATACAATCATGAAATCGCTGCCATTTTCAGCACGCTTATTCGTTCCTGCACAAGTATCTTTACCCGTTCTTTTTGTTCCTCTGACAAATATGCCATATCGATCTGTTTAAAAAGTTTTTCCTCTAATCCACAAACTCTCTTTATCATACGCTCTGCCACATGCAACGATATTCCACAGGATTCCGCCAATATCCGAAATTCTTTTTTGTGTATATTTCTTTTCTTCCCATTTATGGTAAGCGCAAGCTGTTCCTGATCTTCTGGCATAATTACATTTACCGGCAACATATCGTAAGCCCTTGACAATCTGAATATTCTATTTCCTGGTTCTGTTTCTTCAAGAGAAAAATTTTTCAAATGCATATCTGAATTTCCCATGATATAAGATCCAATCACCCGTAAATACATTTCTATCAGATCCAGTCCTGGTGTATCCGAATATTTTTTTATAATCTTTCCGCAATTTTCATAAGATCCTCTATATTTGTCCTGTGTCAGACGGTTGGACAGCTGACAAAAGTCTTCCATCGCATACAGATGTGTCTCTTTTCCCGTTATCTCTCGATCAATTCTTTTTGTAATATATGCATACTCTCCATTCATCTTTATCAGGGCATGTGATACCGTCTGAATTCCCATCAGCTCCGCCATTCGCATAGCCAGATCTTCAAATTCTGGCATATTCTGAAATTCTTCTGTCTGTGGTTTTAAAATATATCCAGTAGAATAGTTCACAATAGTAAGTCGGGCATTTGTATCACTGGTCAAATGCAGTGACAATTTTTTCTGCACTCCTGGTATCGTAAAGCCTTCATTTACTGCCTCATTAGCTAATTTCTCCAGTTGTTCTCTTGTAACATCTAATATCGGCATTTCCCTTGTATGAAAAAAAGCTTTCACACATTTTTTATGCCAACACCAGTCTTTTTCAGATGTTGTTGCATTACTTGAGATTTCTTTACCGCAACACAGGCACTTCATATTCTTTCTCCTCTGATACAAACATCTCCGATACAATCTTTACACGCTGACAACAGCAGACCGAACCGATCATTTCGGTCAATCTTCCAATTTCGGCAAACTACCCCCAGAAGCCACCCTTCTGGAATCAGTCCGTCAAAAAATGGAAATAGAATCGTAGTCTCATACGCCTCCTCACGCAGCGGAAGTGTCAGACTTACCGATACTGCATCTTCTCGTTTCAGATATTCCCTATCATAAGAAAAACAATAGCCCTCTTCTGTCTCTGCGATCATCCCGGCAAAATGATTCTGAATATACACATAGCCTTTCCGATATTCCGATTCCACGTTTTACCTCTCTTTCTTTCCCGGTACTGCCTCACACCCAAACATAGCCAGAGCCTGATTCACCTTATCCAGACGCACAGTTTCTTTTCCCTGTTCCAGTTCTCTTACAAATCGAAGACCAAGACCTGAACGGAATGCAAATTCTTCCTGTGTCAGGCCTGCCTTTTTTCTTTCTTCTTTAATATATTCTCCAATCCTACTCATGCTATACATTATAATCCCGTTCGGGTATAATTTCAAGTATATTAAAGTAAAAGATCCCGATCGGGTATAATCTCATCTTCATTGCAAAAATCCGCTGACACTTTAAAGTATCAACGGATTTTTATAACATCATTTATTTACATAATCTTTCTGAACAGTTCTTTCAGATCTTCCACACTGGCATCTTTTGGATTGCCTGGTGCACAGGCATCTGCATATGCTGATTCTGCCAGGAACTGCAGATCTTCTTCTTTGATGGCTTCCAGTTTCGTAGGAATTCCTACATCTTCTGACAGTTTCTTTACTGCGTCAATAGCTGCTTTTCTGTATGCTTCCTGTGTCATGGAATCTACATCTTTAACACCCATCGCTCTTGCGATTTCACGATATTTTTCACCGGTGCATTCCTGATTGTATTCCATTACGATCGGAAGCATCATAGCGCAGGCAACACCATGTGGTGTGTCGTATACAGCTCCCAGTGTATGAGCCATGGAATGTGCAATTCCAAGACCTACATTGGAGAATCCCATACCGGCAATGTACTGACCAAGTGCCATTCCCTCACGGCCTTCTTTTGTATTATCCACCGCACCGCGCAGAGATTTTGAGATCAGCTCGATTGCTTTCAGATGGAACATATCTGTCATTTCCCATGCTGCTTTTGTGGTATATCCCTCAATGGCATGTGTCAGAGCATCCATACCGGTAGAAGCTGTCAGTCCCTTTGGCATAGAAGACATCATTTCCGGGTCTACTACGGCAATAATCGGCATATCATGTGGGTCTACACATACGAATTTACGTTTTCTTTCTACATCTGTAATAACATAGTTGATTGTTACCTCAGCGGCTGTTCCGGCTGTGGTCGGTACTGCAATAATTGGAACACAAGGCTTTTTCGTTGCCGCGGTTCCTTCCAGACTTCTCACATCTTCGAACTCCGGATTGGCGATGATGATACCGATTGCCTTCGCAGTATCCATGGAAGATCCACCGCCGATTGCAATGATATAATCTGCTTCAGACTTTTTAAATGCCGCTACACCATTCTGTACATTCTGAATGGTCGGGTTTGCCTTAATATCTGAGTAAATCTCATATGCCAGTCCATTCTGTTCCAGGATATCGGTTACTTTGCTGGTTACCTGAAATTTGATCAGATCTGGATCAGAGCATACAAATGCTTTTTTATATCCACGTGTCTTTGCTTCATTTGCGATTTCTGCGATTGCTCCTGCTCCATGATAAGATGTTCCGTTTAAATTAATTCTGTTTGCCATAATCGTTTCTCATCCTTTCTATAGTTCATTTCTACGTCTTTGTTTGTTATTAGATTAACAAATTTAAGTGAAAAAAGAAAGTGACAAAAAGAGGTTTGTGTCACTCTTTCTGTCACTTTCTGAACATAGCAACTGATCACAGAATATCTATAGTTTTTCCTCCA
The DNA here is from genome assembly GCF_025567005.1 of Muricoprocola aceti. Lineage (NCBI taxonomy): Bacteria > Bacillati > Bacillota > Clostridia > Lachnospirales > Lachnospiraceae > Muricoprocola > Muricoprocola aceti. The sequence continues at coordinate 64,393 of NZ_JAOQKE010000003.1, read as the reverse complement.
GCATTTCACATTCTGTAAAAATATCTGCCAGCTTTCCCGGCATGCCTTCCACCAGAATATAAGCCAGCCCCTCCGGGGTACATTTTATTTCGCCCAACACCCATTGTACTGTCATGTAGATCGAACTTCGACAATACATCTCCAGAAGATAATGCACTCTTTCTTCCGGCTCTTTCCCGGTCTTTTCCCTGAGCAGCTTTTCATAAAAATCCAGAATCAGTTCAAAATCATGCTCCCACAGGGAATTCTGACTGTCATAGCGAAAGGCCGCCGCAAAAAAATTCTGCTCTTCCTTTATGTAAGTAAATTTCTTTACCAGTGCATCATATATCGTTTTTCCCTGTCCCATATGTTCAAAGGATTTCATCAACAGTTTATCAAAATACCAGTTAATCAGATCGTATTTATCCAGAAAATTCCGATAAAAGGTCTGCCTGGTCAGTCCACAGTTCTCTGTGATCTGCTTTACCGTAATGGATTCCACAGATGCATGCTTCATACATTCCTTCATAGACCTTGCCAGCCGGTACCTGCTTTTTTCCCCTTTTTTTATTTCCGTATCTTCCGGCATCTGCCCACCTCTTTCCATTAAAGCGGACATTCGTAATCCGCTTCGCTACTTGCTCATCGGCTTCCCGCTTAATATTTCATACGCCATCCGGCATGATATTTATTTTTCAGGGTTCCGTTCACCAGCTTGCCCCATCCCAGTGGATATCCGTTGACACATACCAGCTGCCAGCCCTTTTCCAGCCGCTTTCTGACTGCTTTCGGCAGGTCTGCCTCAGACGCTGCCTGAAGATTCTTCGCTACGATATCATCTACGTCCAATGTCTCTCCCCTGAGATATTTTTCCACACGCATATCACTGTAATCCAGATCGATGACTGCCATGTACTCCTTTTTTTTCAATGCCATGGCAAACGACTGACTTGGTTCAAAACGATCCTTGCGGATTTCTCCCAGATACAGACCATTTCGCAGAAATACCAGACCTTTACGGGCGCCAAGTGCTTCCGGCACCAGATAGACCTGTCCCTTGCGGACCTCTACCTGCTTCCAGTTCATCTCCATGGAAACATCTGCAAAAAATTCTGTCAACGCCTTTGTCTCCGGCTTGCCGATACCCTTGATATCAGAAATACCCCCCTGTACCTGGTTCTTCTGTTCGTCCACCGTTGTCTCGCTCTTATTCGACACAACTCTATCGTTTTTTTGTTCTCCTGCTGTTTCTTCAGGTACTCTCTTATGAAGCAGCGCCAGGAAATGACCTTCCCCTGCCATCTTATGCGGCCAGATACGAACACACTTTTTCAAGTCAGCGCTTCCCATTTTTCTGTTTTCAGACTCTTCACTGTCCCATCCTTCATAAGCCACATCCGGACATCCCGGTGCAAATCCCTCAAATGGCTTTATTTCCCGGATCTCCATATCCTCTCTGCTATCCAGCAGGAATTGTATCACCTGTTCATTTTCCTCAGGTGAAAAGGTGCAGGTAGAATACAACAAATCTCCTCCCGGTGCCAGCATCTGTGCGGCTCTGGTAATGATCTCTTTTTGCTGTTTTGCACATTCATACGGTTTATTTCCCTCCCATACTTTGGCTACAGCAGGATCCTTTCGAAACATTCCTTCTCCAGAACACGGTGCGTCCACCAGAATTTTGTCAAAAAATTCTGGAAAGTTTTCTGCCAGCTTCGCCGGAACCTCGTTCACAATAAAGGAATTGCGGATACCAAAAACCTCCACGTTTTTCAATAGAGCTTTTGCTCTGGATGCACTGATATCATTGGCCACCAGTACCCCTTTTCCATGAAGACGGGCTCCCAGTTCCGTTGCCTTGCCACCCGGGGCGGCGCACAGATCCAGCACCCGGTCTCCCGGCTGTGACACCAGTCTGGATGCCGGCGTCATGGCACTTGGTTCCTGCAGATAATATAACCCGGCATAATAAAACGGATGTCTGGCAGGCATATCCTGCTCTTCGTAATAATATCCATTCTCTGTCCACGGAATTTTTGTCAGATGAAAGGGTGCCTTTTTTTCAAATTCCTCCGTTGAAATCTTATCCACATTTACCCGCAAGCCAAAATTTCTCGGCCGGTCATAGGAATCCAGGAACTCCTCATATTCTGCTCCCAGGAGCTTCTTCATTTTTATCTCAAATTCTCTTGGTAATGATACCATTTTCTTTCCTCGTTTCTACCATATTATTCAATACTCTTCAGCGATTCCACCATATCGATTTTTTTCAGCTTCTGATGCATGACTGCATTGACCAGTACGGAAAATACAACCGTAAATACTGCGGAAATCAGATAGCTTGGTGGATTAATATTCCGTCCAAACATGGTTGCATCTACTTCCACTGTGGTGATAACAAAGTAATGCAGTATTTTTCCCATTCCCATGCCGGCCAGTATGCCAATCGCTGTAATCAGTATGTTTTCCCGGTACACATAGGCATCAACCTCCCGGTCATAAAATCCCAGTACCTTCAGCGTCGCCAGTTCCCGCTTTCGCTCATTGATATTGATATTGCTCAGATTATACAACACCACAAAGGCCAGCAGTCCGGCAGATATAATCAATACCACAATTACAGAATCCAGCGTAGACAGCATACTGTCAATCTGACTCATTGTTGATATAGTATAGCTGATACTCAGTGCCGCCGGTTCATTCAAAAAGCCCTGGCCGAGCGTTTCCAGTGATGCCATATCTGTGCCACTTTCTGCCCGGAACATGATTTCATTGTATTCCGGTACTTTTTGTGTACATGCTTCATATAATCCCGTTGTCATATAGATGTAATGGGACAGATAATTTTCTGTCACTGCTGCAATCGGCACCTCGATAGCTCCCAGTTTTTCGTCCTCCAGTATGAGCGTATCTCCGGCTTTTACGCCACACAGATCGGCAATCTTCTCTGTAATCACAGCGCCCTCGTCCGTCAGCTGATAATGCTCACCACTTTCGCGGTCACGAAATACCAGAAACTCGCTGACCTGTTCCATATCCTCCGGTACCATCAGGTATACATTCCAGGACTTCTTATCACGTCTCACGGTTTCTTTCTGCATCAATGCCTCAGTAGCATTTGCTACCATATCATTTTTGTCAACACGCTCCTTCAATGCCTCTTTTTCTTCCGGCGAAGCATCCGTATCTAAAATTACCAGGGCGTCATAAAGCTGTAACTGGTTGAACTGCAGATGTCCGATATTGGAAATCGAATCCCTTAGACCATATCCCACCAGCATCAGTGCCATACAGCCACCGATACCAAATACTGTCATGAAAAATCGCTTTTTATAACGAAGCAGATTTCGCACTGTTGATTTCCAGCTGAAGCTTAAATGCTTCCAGATAAACGGTACACGCTCCAGAAATACCCGCTTTCCTTCTTTTGGTGCAGGCGGCCGCATCAATACCGCCGGTGTAGTGGCAAGCTCTTTATAGCAGGCCGCCAGCGTAGCCAACATGGTACTTGCCAGAGCCGCAACGGTAGCAATTATTGCAAATTTCATGTTATAAGGCAGCTCGATATTGGTCATGTGATGGTACATAATCCGGTAAGATGTCACTATGACAAACGGCAGGAATTTTTCTCCGAATGCGATACCTGCCAGGCTGCCTCCCAATGTAGCAAATAAAGCATAACAAAGATACTTGGATGCAATGGCTGCTTTTCCGTATCCAAGCGCCTTCAGCGTACCGATCTGTGTCCGTTCTTCTTCTACCATTCGTGTCATAGTGGTCAGACTGATCAGCGCTGCTACCAGGAAAAACATTACCGGAAATACCTGACCGATATTTCTCATACGGTCTGCATTTTCTCCATATCCGATATTTTCCGGCAAATCACTGCGGTCGCTGACGGTCCATTCCGGCATCTTCAGATCTGCGACTTCTTTTTCTGCATCCGCCAGCTTCTTTTTCCCATCAGCGATCTTATCCTCCGCCTCTTTTTTCCCCTTTTCATACTCGATTTTTCCATCTGCCAGCTTATCCTCATTTTCAGCCAGTTCTTTTTCTCCATCTGCGATTTCTTTTTTACCGTCTTCCACGCTCTTTTTCGCATCTGCAAGTTTTTGTTCCGAGTCTGCCAGCTTTGCTTTTCCATCTGCCAGCTGAGCTGCTCCGCTTTGTAATTCTGCTTCTGAATGATTCAGCTTTTGCTCATTTTTTCTGATCTTCTTTTTTGCCTCTTTCAGCTGTTTTTTCCCATCCTCCAGCTGCGCCCGTCCGGAATCAATCTCAGCCTGTGCAGATGCAATCGCAGCCTCGCCCTCTTCAATTTGCTGCAAAGATGCTTCCAGCTGAGCCGGTACTGCATCCAGTTGTAGCTTTCCTTCGTCCAGCTGTGCTCTGGTAGCTGTCAGCTGTGCTTCATTTTCTGCAAATGCTGCTTCCGCAGTGGCAATTCCCGTCTCAATCTCTGCAATATTACCTTGCAGCTGCTGAATCTGTGCGTTTACCTCGTCCAACGCTCCCTGCGCCTGTGCCTGTTGCTCCTGTGCCTGAACAAGAGCTGCATTTTGTGCATCCAGCTCTGCCTTGGCACTGGCAATCTGCCCAGGAAGTGCATCCAGTTCTGCCTGTTCTTCTGGCGATAATCGATATTTATTTTCATCCAGCGTCTCATCCTCTCCCAGAGCATCCTGTGCAGCCTTTCTCTCTGCTTCCAGCTGCGCTTTCTTTTGCTCCAGTTCTGCCTTTCGATTCTGCAGTGTTGTCAGATTCGCCGAAGCAGCATTTACCGCATCTTGAAGCTGTGCCACTGCCGCCTGTGCCTGAGATACTGCATCCGTCAGGCTAGATACATTACTCTGCAGCACTGCCAGCCCGTGCTCACAGGCTGCCTTCTGTGCTTCCAGTTCTGCCTTCTGTGCCGGCCAGGCTGCCACAGCCGCATCATACTGTTCTTTTCCCTCTGTATAAGCCACTTCTCCGGCCTGATACTGAGCAAGCTGTTCCTCATACTCTTTCTTACCAGCCTCATACTGCGTCCGTCCGTCTGCCAGCTCTGCTTTTTTCTGATCCAGCTGCTCCTGCGCACTATCCAGCTTCGCAGTGGTCTCCTTATAAGTGGTATCGAATTTATTTTGTTTACTTTTCAGTGTCTTTTTTCCCTGATTCAGTTTATTCCATCCATCATTTAACTGCGCGCGTCCATCTGCCAGCTTCTGCTCATTCTCTGCAACCTGTGTTCTGCCGTCTGCCAGCTCCTTCTCTCCATCCCGGATCTTTTTCTCCCCGTCTTCCAGATCCCGCTTCGCCCTCGCCAGCTTCAGCTTTGCATCATAGATCTCATTCTCTCCATCATAGATCTCATCCCAGGCTTCGGACAGTTCGCTCTCAGCCTCCGCTTCACCATCTGCCAGCTCTTTTCTGGCATCCTCCAGCTTTTCATTCGCCTCATCCTGTATTTCCCGATAACGAATCTCACAGCGCTCTCCGGAAATATCTTCCAGTCTCTGCTGTACTTCTGCTATCAGCATATCATAGGCATCCGTATAAGCCGTCAGTATATCTGCTTCTTTTACTTTGATATACACATTCGTATAGACTTCATAATCAAAGTCTTCCGGCAGTATATATGCCGCTCCTGCCAATTCCCCTGTTCCCAGCGTGGTATTTCCCCGGTTAAAAGAAATATACAGTGGACTGCTTCCTGCTCCGACAATGGTAAACTCCTTTTTCTTCAGCTTATAATCATCCTCTTCCTCCAGAAAAAAGGTAATAGTATCTCCGATTCTGTAATCTGTTTTATTCAGAAACTCAATGTCTACAAAACATTCTCCGGATGTTTGGGGCAGCCGTCCCTCTTTGGCGGTCAACTGATTCAATGTCGGGGTGACAGACTCTACCCGCAGCGCATACCGGTCTGTTTCTTTCTCACATAACACATCTGTCATATAACCGGCTTCGGCCAGTTCCACACCATCCGTCTGGCTGATGGCCTCCACATCCTTTTCCGTCAGTCCCATGGTACTGATTGCCTTCAGGTCCATCAACTGATGCTGATCAAAATAAGCATCTCCGGAATACCGCATATCCGGGGCTGCAGACTGAATGCCGGAATAAAATGCCACACCCAGCGCCACAATCAGAAAAATGGAAATAAATCGATTCAGACTCTTTTTTACTTCCATATAAAAATCTTTTCTCAGTGCCTTTTTCTTCATAGACAGTTCCTTTATACTCCACTTACCATTCAATATCTGCCACAGACATCGGAGACTCATTCTGTCTCATGTCTGCTACTTTTCCGTTCTTGATCTTAATCACCCGGTCAGCCATCGGTGCAATAGCCGAATTATGAGTAATGACAATCACCGTCATCCCTTTTTCTCTGCACATATCCTGCAGCAGCTTCAAAATTGCTTTTCCAGTCTGATAATCCAGTGCCCCGGTCGGCTCATCACACAACAGCAGTTTGGGATTTTTGGCCAGCGCACGGGCAATCGATACCCTTTGCTGCTCTCCGCCGGACAGCTGCGCCGGAAAGTTTTTCATGCGATGCCCCAGACCCACTTCTTCCATTACCTGTCCCGCATCCAGTGGGTGCTTGCAGATCTGCAGCGCCAGCTCTACATTTTCCAGAGCAGTCAGATTCGGAATCAGATTATAAAACTGAAAAACGAAGCCAATATCATCTCTCCGGTATCCGGTCAGCTGCTTCTGATTATATTTTGCAATATCTCTGCCATCTACCAGTACCTGACCTGTAGTCGCTGTATCCATACCTCCCAGAATATTCAGCACGGTAGTCTTTCCGGCTCCACTGGGACCTACAATCACCACAAATTCTCCTTTTTCGATATCAAAATCAATGCCATCCACCGCACGGATCTCCACTTCACCCATCTGATAAATTTTCGATACATTTCTCAGCGAAACAAATTTTTCCATACTGTGCTTCTGCCTTTCTTTTTTACATAGTTACCTTTATCATAGCATATATCACTGTACATCTTCACTTAAATTTCTATAAACTGCGAGAAACACGCTTCGCGACCATTCCATTATCATAAATTGGTGTGCGCATGTCGCAGATATTTGTACGTGTAGAGAAGATTTTTTCATTGCAATTCCAGAATAGGTACGGTATAGTAGAATATTGAAATGATATGTATTTAAAAAAGAAAGGTTTTACATATGAATAAAAATAATATTATCTTAATCGGTATGCCAGGTGCAGGAAAAAGCACCATAGGTGTCGTTCTCGCAAAGGTGCTGGGTTATCAGTTCGTCGATACCGATCTGATCATTCAGGAAGAAGAAGGAAAGCTCTTATGGCAGATCATTGAAGAGAAAGGTGTCGAAGAGTTTATTAATATTGAGGATCGCATCAACAGCAAGGTAGACGTATCCAAATGTGTCATCGCCCCTGGAGGAAGTGCTATTTTCGGTGAGAATGCAATGAAACATTTTCAGGAAATTGGCACTGTTGTTTATTTGGATGTAGAATACCCAATTCTGAAAAAACGTGTTGGTAACTTCGAACGCCGGGGAGTCATTCTCCGCCATGGCAATTCTTTCAGAGACATTTATGAAGAACGCCTGCCATATTATCACAAATATGCACATGTAAAGATCTCCGAAAATAATCGGAATATTTCCCAGACAGTTTCTGCGATTGTAGACGCACTGGATCTGGCACCTGAATCAAGATAACAGAAAGAACTCCCGAAACTGTATTTTAGCAATTCCGGGAGTTTCCTAATATAAACTGTTTTGTCGCAACCTATTCCAGGATACCCTGCATCTCATTCAGTAATTTCTTTCGATATACAGGATCCTCTATACATCTTTTTAAATCATCCAGGCGATTCTCTTTTCCAATTTCTTTGCCACGTGCCTCACCTAATTGCTCACCTTTCTTTATCAACCTGTCTGATTCTAATTCCAGTACCTGTCCGCCCATAATCTCACCAAGACTTTTCCTGACATTTTTCGACTCTGAGAAACTATATTTCACAATTCTGTCAATTAACTCTCTGATATCTCGGAATTCTTTTTCCACTCCTCGGTCGAGCAGACAGATCATTAGGAACGGGATTTTATCTGATACGTATTTTTTTCTTCATAGATGTTCCGAACATCTCTGCATCACCTTTTCGTCCATATGGCTGAATGCTCAGTGTATAAGATTTTCCTTTCTTTTTACCATTCAGTGAAAAATACATACTATATTTTTTACCTTTTCCGCTGGCCTGTCTTCCGTTGATGTACAGCTTCTGTCCGGCCGGCAGTTTTTTCTTCAGTGTAACCGTTACTCTGAAGTCTGTATACCACCATTTTCTCCAGCCCACATACGTCAGATATTTCCATTTGTATCTCACTTTAACCTTTGATACTTTTACGGAACGGATTGCAGGTTTTTCTTTCCGCTGTGTCCGTATTGTTTTGTAAAGAGGTGTTCCTTCTACCCATGTTCCATCTGCTTTTTGCGCAGATTCCACAAATTTAAACTGATAATTGGTATTTGCTTTCAGTTTGTTCGCAACCGTTTCACCCTTCTGATTCTTGCCAAGACGTTTCCAGCTCGAACCTGATTTCTGATAAACAGCTACATCACTGGATCCATGACTTCCATTTGCCAGAACAGAAAATACCACCTGAGTTGGATAAACTTTGTAGTAAGGAACAGACGGCGTACCGGCTTTTGCAAAAACAGATAATCCTGCAGACGTCAGCCCATTGGTGGATGTTACCTTAATCGTAGCAGAGCCAGCCTGATATCCCCTATAGCCAGAAGCATCAAAGGTCACTGTAAAGCTTTTCGTATTTTCTCCGTAAACGCTTCCTTCTGTCTGACAGGAGATCTTGCCACTGCTCTCTATCTGATTGAGCTTATCGTCACTGTTTGCAGGGATCGTAGATGCAACAAATGTAAAAGTTCTTGGTGTATAACGGGTTCCTTCATCAATCGTCAGGTCGCTTTCTGTACAGGTCAGTGATACGCCTGTCGCCCGAATATAATCTCTTCCTGTCATTCGATAGCGATAGCTTGCATACTGTCCATTTCCTTTTGCACCAATAGCCAGCACATAAGTGCCCGGTTCCAGCCAGACTGATCCGTAGCTCTCCTGTCCGCCAGATTCCACTTTCAGCAATGCATTCTTCATACCACTGTCATTTCCGCTATACAGATATGCCATGACCTTTTTTCCATTTTCAGCAGTCAGCATCAGATTCTGCAGCCTGCGGTTTGGCGTATAAAATGTAAAATATCTTCCATTCTGGAATATATTATTACCGGAACAGATAATTCCTGTCTCTTCCGCACTCACACCTACTGACTTCGCAGCCTGGAAAGAACTGCCACCGTTTTCAGCCACTGTCGCCAGAGAAGGCTTTACCGTGATCTTGCTAGTACCTGTATATACTGAATTAAACTGGAATAGCATCTGTGCGTTTTCCCCTGACTCCATAATAACGTAGCCATTCAAAGTTGTTAACAATCCTGTACCGGCATTTTTACACAAAAACTGCTCCAGCTTTTGATCTGCTTGTATTATGTTCGTCCTTTGCACATTAATTGTAATATCCATTCTCATTCTGTACGACGTTGCATTTTTTAATACTACCGTACAGGTTTGCTCCTTGAAAGTCCCATCAAATTCCTTGCTCACTGACTTATTTATTTCCTTACAGATTATGTTTTGCCGATTCTCTGCCTGCACAATATGCTTCGGAACTGCCACTGCCATCAACAATGTAACCAGCATTGCCAGGATCATCCATAATCTGCAATTTCTTTCAACTGCTTTTTTCCTGTTCATAAAAAATCCCCCTTTCCTGATTCACATACTTTCTAGAGTATATATACTATATCGGGAAAAGAGGATCATTCCTATACTAATATTAGTAGTTTTTCTTTGGCATCGGATGCTTTTTCATAATGGCAAAATACATGGTCAGCAGCAATGCAGATGCCAGGATCCATGCCATCGGACTGGCAAGACATACGCCTGCATAACTGTGATAGTGAATGGCGATCAACGCCACGCTTCCACGCCCCACCAGCTCTGCAATTCCGGCAGTCATTGGCAGCAAGCCATATCCCATACCCTGGATACCATTTCGGTAGACATTCACCACAGTAAGTGGTATCAGGAACAATGCTGTGTATTTCATATAAGTATCTACCATACCTTCGATCTGCGTTGCATCGCCTGTAACAAACAGTCCCGTCACGATATATCCGAAGAAATACATCACCAGACCAATTACAACCGAAAAGATAACGCCAAACATGGTGGCTCTGGCAAATCCCTTACGCACCCGGTCATAACGTCCTGCACCCACATTCTGTGCCGCAAAGGTCGCCATAGCGGATCCCAGTGCTATGTATGCCTGACCGGCCATCTGCTCACACTTGGAGGCTGCAGTAAACGCTGCTACATAAGTAGATCCAAGTGTGTTCAATGCCATCTGTACCATCGTGGTTCCAATAGCAGTAATGGAATACTGAAATGCCATCGGCAGTCCCACAGCCAGCTGGTTTTTGATCAGTCTGCCTTCTACATGAAAATCCTCTCTGGTCAGGTGAAGAATTGGTACTTTCTTTACCATATAGATAAAACACAGCACCGCAGAAACTCCCTGGGAAATGACCGTTGCATAAGCAGCTCCTGCCACACCCATTTTTAATACAATAATAGATACCAGGTCCAGTATGATATTCATAGATGCAGAAAACAACAAAAAGTAAAGTGGCACCTTACTATTTCCCAGTGCCCTTAAGATGCAGGCAAACAGGTTGTACAATGCCTGTACTAGAATTCCGGCACAGATAATCATAATATACTGGTATGCATCATCAAAAATATCATCCGGTGTATTCATCAACACCAGCAAGCGATGCATTCCCAAAAGACTGATCGCCGTCAGAATAATGGTCGCCGCAATAGCAATCATTCCTGCAGAAGCTACACTTCTGCGCATTCCCCGCATGTCTTCCGCACCAAAACGCTGACTGGTCAGCACGGTAATTCCAGCCATTAATCCTGTCATAAAACCCAAAATCATAAAGTTAATGGTTCCTGTAGATCCCACCGCCGCCAATGCTTCCGTACTGACGAACTTTCCCACAATCACCGTATCTACTACATTGTAAATCTGCTGAAACAGATTTCCCGCAAATACCGGCAGTGCAAAATACAGGATATTCTTTCCTGAGCTGCCCGTTGCCATATTTTTTTCCATAACATTCTTCCTCATGATACAACTTCGATAATTTTCCATCAAAAAGTTCTGCCCTGCATAAAAGCAAGCCAGAACTTTTTCTACCTCACATTATTCTCTTTTGTCTCTGCTGTCAAGGACTTTTTCACAAATCTCTTAATTTCTGATCTCCTGTCTCATAAATCCGATATAAGATCCACCAAATGCTACCAGCATCAGCGCAATCAATCCAGTCAGATGCGGCCATACCAGAAGCAGGCTCTGTCCAAAGGACAGGTATCCTGAAATGGCACCTTCCAGTTGCTGCATAGTGACTACATTGACGGAACGAACAGTAGGATTCATAACCGTTGAAACCGCTTCACTATACAGATAATATGGAGAAATACGGTTCAGCCCCAGCTTCAGAGTATAATTGTTCATCGTATTCAGCATCGCCTGATACTGTGTGGTAATCGGGTATGCCGCATTGGCAATGATATTTGCTACCATGCTCATAAAGATGGTAAAGAAGATCCACAGAGCGATAACCGCCATAGCAGATGTAGCAGAATGTCTGCACACAACTGAGAACAGAATCGACAGTCCCAGCCAGAAGTCCATATAGACCACGGTGAAAATCAGGAATGTCAGTACTCTCAGTACCTCTTCGGTCTGTGGTACCAGACCAGTTGCCATAACGCCAACAGCTCCTACAAAAATACCCATCGTAAATACCATGATCATAATCACAGCATTTCCTGCCAGGAACTTTCCAATGATGATCGAATCGCGGTAAATTGGCTGTGCCACCAGTCGATTCAGCGTCCCATTGTTTCGCTCACTGTTAATAGCATCAAATCCAAGAGTCAATCCCACGAATGGACCCATCAGAGCAATGATACTCATGAAAGATGGAATGGAATTGCCACTGGTGGTATAAATTTTCAAAAATACAAAGTTACTATCCTGGGATATGGCATCCGACAAACCACTTACTGCTCCATACAGACTGGCAATACTGGTTCCCAGAATCAATAACAGGATGATCAGGAAACGATTACTGCGCAGATGATCTGCCAGTTCTTTATGATAGAGTGCCATCAGGCCAGTATGTTTTCCAGCCTGGTTACCGGTCTCTTTTTTCACGGCTGCCTTTTCTTTTTTTAATACTGCTGCGGTCATTTCGTGCCACCTCCCCTGAATAATCTGTTATGTAATTTTCCCTTCTGGGTGGCTTTCATGGCAATGGCTTCTGCCTCTGCTTCTGCCCGCTCAAAGTACATTCGATAGATGGCATCCAGATCTCCGCCTCTCTGATGGAGATGTTGAATCGTATATTCATGGCTGCCCAGGAAGGACGTCAGCTGAGAACGAATATCATACTTCGATTCTACCACAAACATATTTCCTTCCTTCTGAATACTGGACACTCCCGGTTGTCTGCTGATCTCTGCCAGTACTTTATCATCACATGGGTCAACCTGCAGTTCCAGAGAATACTTCGTACTGTCCTGCACCTGATGCCCCAGATCTTCGATCTCTCCACAGGCTACCAGATTACCGTTTACAAAAATGCCAACCCGGTCACAGATCTGCTGTACCTGATACAACTGATGGGAAGAAATCAACAGCGTTCTGCCATCTTCCTTTGACATCTGTGTCATTAATTCCAGAAGCTCACGCATACCTTCCGGATCCAGTCCCAGTGTTGGTTCATCCATGATGATAATCTCCGGATCCTTCATCAACACATCTGCAATGCCAAGTCTCTGACGCATACCTTTGGAATAAGTGCCCGTCTTTTTATCCGCTGCATCTTCCAGTCTGACACGATTCAGTGCCTCATCACTGCGCTTCTTTATTTCTTCTTCAGACAATCCGTTCAGACGTCCGGTAAATGCCAGATTCTGTCTGCCGGTCAGATCCTGGTAAAAGCCTGGATTATCCGGCAGATATCCAACAATCTTCTTGATGCCAAGGGCGTTTCTGGTACAATCCATCCCGCAGATCGTAGCTGTACCGGCACTCGGTTCTGTCAGTCCCAGAAGCATCAGGATCGTTGTGGTTTTGCCGGCACCGTTAGGCCCCAGCAAACCAAATATCTCACCTTTTTTGATAGACAGGTTCAACTGATTCACCGCAATCTTTTCACCATAACGCTTCGTCAGCCCACTTGTCTGAATAATTACTTCGCCCATAACTTATCTTCTCCCGTATTTTTTAAATACATAGCCAAGACCTGCTCCCAGAACTACAATGATGGCAACTGCTGCCAGTCCCCAGCTGGTACGTGTCTTTACAGATACACGCAGGCTTGCGGTAGAAGTAGCTACATCATTCGCTGCTGTGACAGAGGCTACATAATCACCGGTAATTGCATCCGAATCCGGTGTAATATAAGCAGTTACTTCCTTGGTAGCACCTGCTTCCAGAAGATCAATCGTAGATTCATCAAAGCTCACATCCCAGTTGCTGGCTGCAGAAGATGTCAGATTCAGATTCGTCAGATCAACGTTACCTGTATTGGTAATGGATAAGGTTACTGCTTTCTTTGCATTAGCATAAGCATCTACACTTAAGTTACCACTTGGTGTGGATACTTCCACTGCATAAGATCCGGTAATGGTCATTTTCAGTTCTGTTGACAGCTTTTCTGAAGAGGAAATTGCAGAAATCGGAATTGTGTAATCTCCCTGTGTCAATGTCTCAGGCGGTGTAATTGCTACGGTAATACCCTGGCTGGCACCTGCATCTACGTTCAGGCTTGCTACTGCATTGCTTTCTCCGGATGGAGTAAATGTTACCTGCCATCCTTCCGGTGCTTCTGCGGAAAGACTGAAAGACTGTTCCGTTCCTTTGTTATTTACCAATGTAGTATCAAAGCTGAATGCGGTACCAGATGCTGCCTGTTGCTCTGCATATTCTGCAGTAAAGGTGCTGGCTCCGTTCTCTTCCTCTGATACATTCAGTGTCAATGTCACATCACTGGTTTCCCCGTCGTCTGTGACTGCTTCTACTGTAACATTGTAGTCACCTTCTGCTGTTCCTTCTGGAACTGTCAGACTTAAAGTTGCCAGACCTTCTGACACGTCTTTGGATGACTGAATATGTACTTTATTGATCTGGCCGCCATTTCCACGGAAATATCCATTCCATCCGTCCGGCAGATCCTTAATGCTAAGTGCTGCATCCTGACCGCTGCCGGTCTGATTGATAAAGTCCAGATCAAATGTAGTGGTCTCACCTGGTTTTACAGAAATACCTGGATAAGCGGTGCTCATTTCAAATGCACTGGCTGAGGTCACTTCCTGTGTCTCAGTATCAGTCTGTGGTGCGGCATAGACTGCTGCAGGTGTCACGAGACTGACCATACTCAGAAGTGCTGCTGTCATACCAATCGTCTTTAATCTGGATCGCTTGCCTCTTCCTTTCTCATTTGTAGTGTACTGATTGTTCAAATACAGTTGTCTCTTTCTCATGATCTGCATACTCCTTTGCTTCCAAATTTACTTCTCTGTTCAGGGCTTTTGAGAACTGTCCGTTCTGGCACTCGCCTGCCCCGTTTGCTGACGCTATAGTAAAACCTGAATTTAAACTAAATTTAAATAAAAGGAACGAAATTTTGAACATATTGTGAACTTGTGAAAATTCAGTGAACTTTGCTGTTTTTCCAGATTTTGGTGTTATACTGTGTTTCGATAAAAATGATCAGGGGGATATTATGTTTCGCATTTTAATTGTAGATGATGATAAAAATTCCAGACGCTATTATCACGCTATACTTTCCCATTCCGGTTATCAGCCAATTTGTGCCGATTCCGCTTCCATTGCGCTTCATATGCTGGAAGAAAAAAAGATCGACCTGCTTTTGGTTTCCGCACTCATGCCAGGTATGGATGGATTTACACTGACCAAAATGCTGCGAGACTGTGGAAATGATATGCCAATTCTGATGATTGCACCAAAGCATATGGCGAAAGATGTGAAAAAGGGATTTCTCATGGGAGTCGATGACTATATGGTCTGTCCTGTAGATGAAGATGAGATGCTGCTGCGAATCCGGGCATTGCTGCGCCGGGCGAAGATCGTATCCGAGCATGAGCTGAAGGTCGGTGATACCACTTTGGACTATGATACCCTGACAGTATCCATCCATGGCGAAGAATCTATCCTTCCTCAAAAGGAATTCTATCTGTTATATAAGCTGCTCTCTTATCCGAACCAGATCTTCACGCGAGACCAGCTGATGGATGACATCTGGGGACCAGAATCCGAATCCACAGAGGCTACCGTCAGTGTACATATCGGAAGACTTCGGAAGCGATTCGCAGACAGCAGAGACTTCTCTATCCATACCATACGGGGACTGGGGTATAAAGCGTGTGTGATGAACTGATAGCAAAGTATATAAACAAAAGGCTTCAACGATAATTGTTCTCATCGTTGAAGCCTTCTTCTTTTTAAATCATAAGTAATATAACCAGATAAATATTGGGCAGGCGTGCCATGCTCCTGCATCTCTCAGGCTTTCACCTTGTCTGTACCTTCGGCGTGTGGTTGACACGAAAATTTACCACCACAAATATTTCGCCCATTTTTTAGTTTCTATTTTGAAAAATGTTATTATTGAATATTTGTTTTAAAACAAAGGCTGTATTAGACCTGTTTGCCTCTAATATATAATCTGGATCTGCAATGATTTCAGAAAAATACTCTGCAAATCTTTCATAATCATTTGGATGTCTTTCTCTTATGTGCTTTATTTGATTATCAGTAATAATCACATCTTCTGTAACAATGTCATCTGTGATCTTCAGGATCGGATCTCCTTTCGTCAGCTGAGTACCTTCTTCTGCATAGACCTCCTCCACTTCCAGTTCCACAGCTGAGGTATCTGCGGCATAAACCTTCCAGGTTCCTGTGACCTGCATAGTCGTTACTGTTGCTGCCAAAAACAAACTGGTATATTTTTGTACTGCCCTTTTTTCTTCATTCTATATGCTCCCATTTTCTATCGCTCTGCTATTATTCTAAACTTGGTCTTTATAGTAAATGAGAAATATAAACTGAATTTAAAAAAAGAATCCCACTCGTGATATTCTTTGCTTATAAACAACAGACTTATGTTATTCTTTCCAGATGCCACTGGCATTCAGGAAATACTTTTCCGGTACATCTTCATCCCGGTCAATATCTGCAATCGACGTAACATGAAAATCTACGCTATAATCTCCGGAACAGCTTTTTTCAAAATTAGCCCGGATTCTATCCGACACAATCTTGCAATTCTCCAGCTTGATCTCTGAAAACATAATCAGATACTGGGTATAACTGTATCTGGTATAAAAATCACCTTTTCGCAGGGAACCGGAAATAGCCGATGCCAGCTTCTTGGAAGCTGCACGATCCTTACTCTCTTCCCACTTTACTGTTCCGTTTCCGTGCTTTAATGTACATAGCATGATGTACACAGATATACCACTGCGTTCCATCATACGGGTAAATACATGATAAATATCCACAAAACTTGGAAACGTACAGTAATAGGCTCCCATGGCTTTTTCTTTTTCACTGAGTCGATTCTTAATATCATCTGCCACTTCTGCGGTCTGGCTGACATGCTCGCCCATGATTCGGAATCGCCGCAGCATCTCCGGTGACGGAGACAATCCCAGTTCTTCAAAAGCCAGCTGCGTAGACTTTTCATATACCGTCATTGCTTCCTGATAACGGGACATAGCCATCAGGCTGTCGATCTGCCACAGCTGCCAGTCCTCAAAAGGATAAATAGCAGCCGCTGCTGAAGATACCCTGAGCACTTCCTCATACCGTTCTTCCATCATGCCATCTTCACACAATTCCTGCACACATCTGGCATAAAGATCCCGACAGTGCACATTCTCCACCGTTACCCAATCTTCTCCGATCATATTTGGCAAAAACTCACCGGCATAGATCGCAACTGCTCTGCGATATGTATCCAGCTGTTCTTCCTTACTGCACTTCTGGCCTTCCTGTACCAGCTTTTCAAATTCACAGACATCCACCCAGACCGGTATAGTCTCATCCCAGGTACACATTCCGCTCTGAATACAGATATAGTTGCTGTCCGGTAAACCGGCAGCTTTCAGCTGGCGGCGCAAACGAAAGATCGTATTATTCAGACTCCCGTTTTTATTCTCCACTTCTTCCCGTCCATAAAGTGCATCAATCAATGTTGCCTTCGACACGCCATCCTGCGCATGAGTCAAAAACAACTGAAACAGTTGTGTTGTCTTCGAAACAAAGCTGCGGTCAATGACGATCTCTTTTCCTGCATACATAACAGAAAAATCGCCCAGCATTCTGACTTCTAATTTTTGTTCCGGCATGCCGTCACTCTCCTTACCTTCTTTGTGTTGCCCGATATTGGTCTGTATCCCTGTTGTCAGCCTTGTGCAATAAGGCTTTGAATAGTTACAGAATACCATTTTTACAGGCTTTTTTCAAGAAAGAAAAAAGAAGCCGCATACCTGTGTATGCAGCCTCTCTGGTAACCTTTATTCTTTTATGTCCAATATGCCTTCATATATGCAGACTTGATATTGGTAACTCTTGCATCTGTAATTCGGGATACGGCGTTCTTTACGAACTCATATGTCTGTGGTCTGGAAGACTGAAGATTCTGCGGAGATAATACGTAATCTTTGTAAGACTCTGCAAAATACTCTGCACTGCTCTTTGTCAGATACTGATAGTTCGCTGACTGCAAAGCACTCTTCTCTTTGTTGTAGATCGCTACAAACTCAGAACTGGTATCTACATTACCTGCCAGCCATCCCACAAAATGTCCCAGTTCGTGGTAGATGGTATCTCCACTGCTCTTCTTCAGGATAATATTATGAGCTTTTACTGAAAAATATCCACTGTAAGAAGATGTCGGGTTGATCTCGATCTTGAACTCCAGATTCTCAAATGCATTCAGCACATTAGCATCTGCTCTCGGTGTCATGGAACGTACCGTTACATTACTTACGATCTGCATCTCATCTGAAGATGTACTCTGTGCTGCAGACGCTGCAGTATTCGCTGTCACTGTATTAGCTGATGCAGCAGCTTCACTGGATGATCTCTTTGGCTTATTGGTTGTAGTCGTCTTCACCGTTGTCTCCACTGTCGTTGTTACTGTCTTTACCTTGGAATTCTTCTTGGTTGCTGATACTACCGTTGTCAGAACTGTGGTAGCAGTAGCCACCTTCTTCTTGGAATTTTCTTTTTTTATGGTCTTGGACTTCTTACTACGCTTTGTTCTTTTGGCTGTTTTTTTTGCTTTTTTCTTCAGTCTGGACTTCTTTACTTTTCTCCTGGTTGTCTTCTTTACCTTTACAATAGGCTTGGTCGCCAGTGGAACTTCTTCTTCTGGAATGACAATACTTCCATCCTCTGTATCTACATATTCTACTATCTGTGGAATAGACAAATCATCTGTCTCCTGCCCTGTATACCAGGTACCGGTAACCAGCACGGCTGCTGCCAGCGCAATGCCTCCAAATCTTACTAATTTATTTCTCTTCATATAACTTCACCCTGTCCTTTTGTCAAGTGAACATAAATTCTCTACTATTACATATGTAGTATAGCAGAATAAGGATAGCAAAAGGATATCAAAATTACAATATCTTTAAAAAATTACATCGATTCTTGTCCCAGCCCCCAACTGACTCTGCATATTCAGTTTTGCACCATGACACTGAACCACATGCTTGACAATCGCCAGCCCCAGACCGGTGCCTCCGGTAGACTTAGAGCGACTCTTATCGACCCGGTAAAATCGTTCAAATACCCGTTCCTGATCTGCCTGAGAGATTCCGATTCCGGTATCCTCCACCGTCAGATGTACCTGCTCCTCTTCCCGGTTCACCGACACTACCACATTTCCATAAGGCCGATTGTAACGGATCGCATTGCTGACCAAATTATACAGCAATTCCTCCATCATTTCCCGGTTCGCCATCATTCTCGTTGACTTTCCGGTAAGCATCAGCGTTACGTTCTGCTTCTCTGCATTAATCTGCAGCATGCTGACACATTTTTCTGCAAGCTCATACAGATCCAGTTCTTCCATCGGTACTTCCGTGGACGCATCCAGCTCAGACAGACGAAGAATATCATTGATCAGCGTCAGCAGACGATTGGAACTTTTCGAGATCTCTCCCGCAAAACGTATCGTATCATCCCCACTTGTCATTCCACTGGCAATCAGCTCTGCATAGCCCGAGATCGCCGTCAGCGGGGTCTTCAGTTCATGAGATACATTGGCTGTGAATTCCTGACGCATCTGAGAACTCTTCACAATGTCCTCATGCTGCTTGCGAATCGTCTTCATAAACGGTTCCAGCTCCCGGTATGTCACTTCCTCCTCGGTATCATCTATATGGGATGCCATATGCTCAATCGGTTTTAAAATACTGCCAGTCAGGAAATGTGTCAGGATCACACTGACCAGAATCAGCGCTGCTGACATCAGTCCCAGTGGCAGAGATAAAGCACTCAGCATACTCCACACATTACTGGCTTCTTTGGCCACACGGAGCACCTGTCCATTGTCCAGACGCAATGCAAAATAAAAAGCCGTTTTTTTCATGGTTGCCGAACGGCGCATGATTTCCCCTTCTCCATTCTGAAGAGCTTTTTGAATCTCCGGCCGCTGTCCATGGTTATCCAGATCTCCAATGCTGGCATTTGTATCAAAGGCTACCGTTCCATCCGTATCGATCACGGTGATACGCACATTATCCACCGCTTTCATGGTATAATCTGCCTTCGGATCGTCAAAAATCCCGGTATTTTTCAGCTCGTAGGCACAGATCCTTAAGTTTTCCCGCACCTCCTTCTGAAACAGTTCAGAATAAACCAATACAGAAACAATCATGGTAAAAATAATTGCCACCATAGTTATGATGGCAAATTGAATATTAATTTTCTTTTTCATTCGATTCGATACCCCACATTTCGTACAGTCTTAATGTGTTTTCCTGCATCTCCCAGCTTCTGGCGCAAGGTCTTGATATGCATATCCAGTGTGCGGGATTCTCCTTCAAAGTCAATTCCCCACACTTTTTCCATAATCGTCTCCCTCGTCATAACGATTCCTGCATTCTGCAGAAACAGTTTCAAAAGCTCAAATTCCTTATAGGTAAGTTCACAGTTTGCTCCATCCAGCGTCACCTGCCGTTTTTCGCAATCCAGTGTAATATTCTGGAATACCAGCTGTTTCTCCTCCTCATCCTGATTGATACGGCGCAAAATCGCTTTTACCCTGGAGATCAGTTCCATGATTCCGAATGGTTTGGTAATATAATCATCCGCTCCGTTATCCAGGCCCTTTACTTTATCTATTTCAGAAGATTTGGCGGTCACCATAATCACCGGCACACGTCTGGTGTCTGGATTTCGTCTCATTTTTTTCAATACTTCAATTCCATCGCTGTCAGGGAGCATCACATCCAGAAGTACCAGATCCGGCTTACGGTCCTGTACTCTGCTCCAGAATGTTTTTGCATTTTCAAAAGTATCCACTGTATACCCACTGTTTTTCAATGCATAGCTCTCGATTTCACTGATATTTTTATCATCCTCCACAATATAGATGACTGCCATTATTCTTCCCCCTGTTTTTTGCTTCCGTTACTGTGGAAGCACATAACGTTCTCTGTATTTTTCTCTCTGCTGTCTGAATTCTTCATGATCGCGAATCTCAGTAGAGTAAGCATGTGGATCATATTCACTCTCATGCTGCTGTACCTGATAAGCTGAAATATTGGAGCAGTGATCGGAAATGCGCTCCATATCCGTACAGATATCAGACAGAATAAATCCCAGCTGGATCGTACACTGTCCATCCTGAAGTCTTCGTACATGGCGGTCTCTTACCTGAATATTGATGTCATCGATCACATCTTCCAGAGGCTCCACCTTTTTGGCTTCACTGATATTATCTGTTACAAATGCTGAAAATGCAGTATCTACGATATCTTTTATCGCGGACCGAAACACCGACACTTCTGCTTCTGCCTGCTCGGAAAAATGCAGATTTTTTTCCTGCATTTCTTTTGCGGAGCGCATCAGACTGACTGCATGGTCAGAAATTCGTTCAAAGTCTCCAATACAGTGGAGCAGCATCGTCAGACTTCGGCTGTCTGTATCAGACAAATTTTTACTGCTCAGTTGCACCAGATAGGAACCAATCTGATCTTCATAGTGATCTACGGTTTCCTCCAGCTCTGTTACCTGAGCTTCTTTCTTCTCATCGTATGTTTCAAACAGATCCAGTGCGGATAACAGAGATTCTCTGGACAGATACGCCATTCGTTTTGCTGCCACATAAGAATATTCTGCTGCCAGTGCCGGACGTTCCAGGAAACGTTCGTCCAGTACCGGAATCTGCATTTCGTGTGTTTTCTCTGTTTTTTTCTCGTGTTTTCCGACTGTCAGCTGTGCCAGTTTTACCAGCTGATCGCCAAACGGCAGTAAAAGTGCTGTGGTAAAGATATTAAACACACTGTGAATAACCGCAATGTTAGCCGGTCCAATGGCATCTGTCAGGAAATCAAATCGTACAAATGCATTGATTCCGTAAAATAATACCAGACAGACAATCGTACCGATCATGTTAAAGTACAGATGAATCGCCGCTGCACGTTTTGCATTTTTGCTAGCTCCGATCGCAGACATAATCGCAGTAATACAGGTACCAATGTTCTGTCCCATGATGATCGGGATCGCCAGTCCATATGTGACAGTTCCTGTTGCACACAGTGCCTGAAGAATACCTACCGATGCCGATGAGCTCTGAATCACCGCTGTGATAATCATACCTGCCAGCACTCCTGCTACCGGATTGGCGAATTTCACCAGAATCTCTCCGAACTCCGGCACCTCCGCCAGCGGTTCCACTGCACTGCTCATTGCGGTCATTCCGGACATCAGAATTGCAAAACCAACCATAATGGTTGCCACATTTTTCTTTTTTTCATTTTTGGAAAGCATCAGAATAAATGCTCCAATAATAGCCAGAATCGGTGCAAATGAAGTCGGTTTTAACATTCGCAGCCAGATATTGTTTCCCTGAATTCCAGTCAGGCTGAGAATCCAGGAGGTAGCTGTCGTACCGATATTCGCACCCATAATCAGTCCAACTGCCTGAGTCAGCTTCATGATACCTGCATTTACAAAACCAACCACCATAACCGTTGTCGCTGATGATGACTGAATCACCGCCGTTACTCCGGCGCCCAGCAACACTGCCTTGAACCGGCTGTTGGTCAGCTTCTCCAGAATCTTTTCCATTTTACCGCCGGACGCTCTGGATAAACCATCCCCCAGCATAGACATTCCATACAGGAAAAACGCCAGACCTCCTAAAAAAGCAATTGCAGAAAATATATCCATCTCATAACTCCTTTACTTTTCATGTTCTATATCCATAGTTATCGTTACTGTAACATGGCTTTGTAAAGTTTATGAGTTGTGAATGTAAAATGTATGTAAAGTTTGCAGAACGGTTACGATGCTTTTCTCATTTTCCACTTGCAGTAAATGACTGCCGTCAGCGTGCTGCATGCGGTCGCCAGCAGTGCCGGTCCTACGATTGCCTCCGGGTTACTGCTTCCATACTGGCTGCGCCAGGCGATCATATTTACCGGGATCAGCTGCAAGGATGAAATATTCAGTATCAAAAAGGTACACATCTCATTGCTGGCTGTACCCTTAGGCCGCTTCCGGCCAGCTCTTCTTCCACTTCTTCGTTCCTCTTCGATCTGTTCCAGTGTCTTCATCGCTTCCAGACCTGCAGGAGTCGCCGCACCTCCAAGTCCCAGCATATTGGCAATCATATTCAGGCTGATATATTCCTGCGCTCTGTGACCATCCGGAATATCCGGAAATAAAAATCGAATAACTGGCCTGATACTGCGAGTCAGCCTATTTACCAGGCCACAATCCTGTGCAATCTCCATCAGTCCCGTCCAAAAAGCCAGAACCCCGGCCATACCAATTCCCAGCTGTACAGCTTCCTTCGCTGATGACAGAATTATCTCCGTCACAGCCTCCAGATTTCCGGAAAATGCAGCATAGATCATGCCACAGATCAACATGCCAGCCCATAAAAAATCCATTGATCAAATATCCAATCTACTTTTTCTATAGTAATTTATGGATCCGTCTGATTTTTATGCCTAAACTTTCTTACAGCTTCCGCCCCAGCATATCTGGATTGATTGCATAGGCCAGAGCAGTCTCTCTCGTAATCCGCCCTTCTTTATAATACTTCAACAGGCAGGCATCCATAGACATCAGCTGAGTCTGATTGGATGAATAGATCACTCCGTCAATCTGATGCACCTTATTTTCCCGGATCATGTTCCGGATCGCCGGTGTCATCACCATGATTTCAAATGCCGGAATCTGTTTTCCTTCCACATCTGGAATCAACTGCTGAGACACGATAGCCTGCAGCACCGATGCCAGCTGAATCGTGATCTGTCTCTGCTGATTCGCAGGGAATACATCAATGATACGATCCACTGTATTGGCTGCCCCCAGGGTGTGCAAAGTGGAAAAAATCAGATGTCCGGTTTCTGCTGCTGTCATGACAGTATTGATCGTTTCATAGTCTCGCATCTCTCCCAGAAGAATGACATCCGGGCTCTGACGCAGTGCCGCACGAAGTGCGGTAATATAGCTCTCCGTATCTGTCACTACCTCTCTCTGGCTGACAATACTTTTATCATGACGATGTACGAATTCCAGAGGATCCTCCAGTGTGATGATATGTTCTGCTCTGGTATGATTAATATGATCAATCATACAGGCAAGGGTTGTGGACTTGCCACTGCCCGCCGTTCCGGTTACCAGCACCAGTCCATTATTAAAATCTGCCAGATGGATGACCTCATCCGGAATCCCCAGCTTCTTTGGATCCGGCAGCTGAAATGCAATTACCCGAATAACAGCCGCCAGAGATCCTCTCTGTTTATAAGTGCTGACACGAAATCTGGATAGTCCGGGAAGGGAAAATGAAAAATCATCATCTCCGCTGGTCAGCAGCTTATCCATAGAACGTTTTCCAGCCAATTCGTAGATACCATGAATCACCTCACTGGTCTCATCCGGCATCATCATCTGCTCTCCGACCGTTACCATTTCTCCATTTATTTTACAGGTCAGGGCACGCCCTGCTACAATAAAAATATCCGATGCCTGCCGGTCAATGGCATTTTTCATAATCCGCCTTACTTTTTCGATGATCTCTTCTATATTCATAGGCTCTGCCTGTCCTCCGTTTTTTCTGTCACATTATTTCTTCTGTAGTACCGGCAGCCCGGTATCTCCATTCCAGTCTTCTATCTGCTCTGCTTCCCAGATCAGGATCTGCACATAAGACTCTTCTTTTTCCGGTTCTGTGATCTGAAGCTCCACCCGCAGCTGCTGTGTCTCATTGATTGGTTCTGTGTATACACAAAGCAATCCCTGTCCATTCTCCATCTCTGTAACAGTCAGATCCTGCTCCTGCTGCAATGCCGTCTGTGCCCCTTGCAGATAAGATGCTTTCTTATCAGTTTCATTATATTGGCTTGCCAGAACAGCGTCAATCGCCTTTAATCGTTCGCTGGCTCTGCCCTGCGCCTGATAATAGCCTTTTGTCCTGTCTGCGACTTTCTGACTCATCTCCAGATCTGCCCTGGCCGTGGAGAGAGAAAGCACAGAGAATACGATCAGACAGAGCATCACAAATACCAGAAGCAGCGTAGACAGTCCTGCTCCTGTAAATCCACTTTTTCTATTCATCGCTTCCTCCTGCCCGTGTATCTGCCTCACCTGGACAATACACTGCTGTCTCTAACCGATAGAGCACCGTTTTGCTGATGCCGTCCTCTACCGTAACCTGAATCTGCCGCATCTGATCCTGTGTCTGCACGGCCACCTTAGCCTGATAGACTGCCTTTGTTTCCTCACAAGTCACTCCCTGATCGTCATAATACCAGGTTTTGCTCTCTGCATTTTGACCACTGTTCTCCTCTGTCAGGCTCTGGGCAATACTCACGGCCTGATCCAGTCTTTCTGCCTGTCCACTCAGACTGTGCGCCCTGGCAAATATCTGCACGCATCCTGCTGCCGCAATGGCAAAAAAAGCAATGGAGATCATCAACTCCAGCAAAAATAATCCTGATCCGAATGTTTTTATTTTTTTCATAGGCTGTTACTCCTTTTCCGAATCAGGAATCTGTGCATCTTTTCCTGTTCTGTCTGAAGACCGATGTTCAGATATCCGTCTCCTTCTTCTTCAAATGTGAGATTCTGCATCTCCAGAAGTGCCGTTCCATCCTGCAGTTTCGGTTCTTTTTCTGCAGAAATAAACAGTTCTTTCAGCATTCCTTCATCTGCATAGATATAGGTCACATATTTTTTCCCTTTGATCTGCTCTGTGATCTGCAGGGCCTGCTGCCCTTCTACTTCACCGATTTGGATCGCATCTGCTCTGTCATTTTGCCGGATTTTTTCCCGCAGATAACTCTCCGCCGTCCTCTGGATCTGATGTTGCTGCATCCCAGATGTCACCGTCCGGTACACTGTAGCTCCAAGAGATGCAAATAAAAGCAATGCTATGGCATATACCAGAAATGTTACCAGAATAAACAGATCCTCTATGGAATGTTTTCGCTCCTTCATATTATGCATGCCTCACTTTCACCCCCAGGTATCCTGTTTCTCCATCACCGTTACATCCGGCATCAGATTAGATCCCAGTGCTTCATAGTTCACAATATAGCTGTCTTCATTATAAGTCAGTCCATAATGTTCCTTCAGGTACTCCAGGCTTTCCGGATATACCCCTTCCAGTGCATAACAAGTCACGATATCCCGATGTATCGCTTCTTCCAGGCTCTGCTTTTCCTGCGCCCTGGTGCGGACCGTCGTCACAGTAATGCCATTCCAGACACAGCCGACTACCAACACAGCCAGAAGAATCGGCAAAACTCCCGTTTTCTGTTTTCCAGTTTTCTCCTGTTTTTTCTGAAATCGATTCATTGCTTCTTTTCCCTTCTGATCAGCCCAGATTCGACATGATATTCATCAGCGGCAGCATCACAGAAATCAGAATCAGTCCAACCAGAACTGACAACACTGCCACAAGTGTTGGTTCCACTACAGCTACTTTCTGCTCCAGGCTCTGCACCACTGCTTCCCCATATTCTCCGGCAATCTTAGACATAACCTGATCTACTGATCCGGTACGGATCCCCACAGAAATCATTTTTCCATACAGTCCTGAGAAAATACCACTTTTCATCAACGCCTGATCAAATCCTTCCCCCTCCGCCATCATGGAACGACACTGGTCGATCCTCTTTTTCATCGTTTCCTGGGTGATCAGTTTTTCTGTCATCTCCAGGCTCTGATCCAGATCCAGCCCACTGAACATGCAGAGACTTAAGCCTTCTGCTACCCGTGAGCAGGCGATCTTTTCTGCTGTTTTTCCCAGAAATCCAGATCGATCCATCCATTTTCGAAATGCCAGCCGTCCTTTTTCCGTGGCAGACAGCCAGACAATGCCAGCTGCCAGAAGAACCAGAATGCCCACAAACACCATACTGTAACGGCTAAGCAGCATCCCCATATGTAAAATACCGGCTGAGATACCAGTCAGTCCGCCGCCCAGCTGCTGTAACACCTGATGAAATACCGGCATGACACGAACCACCAGAATCAGTATCACTACTGTCAGCATCCCCAGCATCACAGCCGGATAAAACAATGCACTTTTGATGGTATCCATCAGATCCCGTTCCCGCTCGTAATGAAGGGCCAGTCCATCCATTACTTCATCCAACCGTCCAGTCTGTTCCCCGATCTCTGTCATACTGCTGACATATTCCGGAAATACCTTTGTCTCTTTCATAGATTCCGCCAGATTACCGGTCTGCTCCATCTGTTCATATAACACATCCAGTATTCTTTTTCCTTCTCCATCTGGAAGATCCTCCCGCATAATTGCCAGACCTTCAATGGCTGAGATCCCTGCATGAAGAATCATCGCCATCTGGCTGCAAAAAGACATCAGTTCCTCGTTACTCAGTGATTTCATATTACCCTCCCACTATCGCACATAATTAACCATATAATTTTGCGTATCTTTGCTTACCTGTTTTTTCTCCGCTTCTGTACCGGAAGCCGCCATCATGGTCGGGTCCATGAACTGCCAGGTATCTCCGTCAAATTCTATGATATTGTTCACCCAGCCTTTATCCTTCAGATAGGTGCTGATCCAGGCGTGGTACATTCCATCATTGGTGTAGCCGATATCCAGCTTGGCTGGAATCCCCCTGCATCGCAGCATGGCACACATCAGTGCTGCATAGTCAAAGCAGATTCCGGTTTTGGTCTCCAGTGTCTCATCAATATCTGGCAGATAACCGTACTCTACATTCTCCGCCTTGTCATAATCATAGGTGACATTCTCTGTCACATAATTAAATACCTTCGTCACCACATCCAGATCATCAGCAGCATCCGCTGCCAGCTCTCCGGCCAGCCTCACTGCTTTGCTGTTCTCATCGAAGTTCACATACTGATTTTGGTATAAAAAAGGGAGAAACTCACTTTCCAGACTGACTTCAAAAGTGTCATTTAACAACGCACTGTACTGATCATCTGCGATATTCTCGTAGACTTCCAATGCATACATGCCATCTCCTCCTGTCAGTGGAAGTACCGTTTCTCCATCTTCCTCTGTTACAAAATATTTATATACGATTCCATCTGGCCCGGTCAGCTGAATGTTGACCTTTTCCATTTCTCCATTGTATGCGGCTACCGTGTATCCCTTTGAAGTATCGGAAATATCCAGGGCAAACGCCCCTTCCGATAATACATCCGTTCCCTCCGCCACAGGCTGCAGTACCTGGGCAACACCCAGATACGGATCGTTGGATGCTGTCTTTTTCCCTGCTCCGCATCCAACACAGAACAGCACCAGAGCCAGCGTCAGCAGCGCCTGATAGATCACACGCTTCGGGACTCCTCTGTCCTTTGCCACCTTCTTCATGGCTTCTTTTTTATCAATTCCCTGAGAAAGGTAATGCTCCATATGTTCTTCCACACTGAGTTCTTCCCACTTTTCCTGCGTCTCTCTGGCCTTTTCCTGATGACTCTTTCCCTCAACCACAATCACACATTCCCCTTTTGGATCAGTCGCACGGAAATGTTCCAGTGCCTGTCCCAGTGTGGTGGTAAATGCGGTCTCATGCTTCTTGGTCAGTTCCCTGCAGATCGTTGCCCGTCGTTCTCCCAGTGTCTCCAGCAGTTCCTCCAGTGTACGAACCAGACGGTGCGGTGCTTCATATAAAATAATCGTTCTGGACTCTTCCTTCAGTTCCTCCAGAATTACCTGTTTTTCTTTTTTGTCTGATGGAAGGAATGCTTCAAAGCAAAATCTTCTGGTAGACAGACCAGACAAAGTCAGTGCTGTCACACAGGCTGCCGGTCCCGGGAGTGATGTTACCTCAATCCCTGCTTCATAGCAGAGACGCACCAGATCTTCTCCCGGATCCGAGATACCAGGTGTCCCCGCATCTGTGATCAACGCCACATTTTTTCCATCCTTCATCTGTTCAATGAGATAATATGCCTTATCGATCTTGTTATATTCATGATAACTGGTCATCGGTGTCTTTATCTCAAAATGATTCAGCAGTTTAATACTGTTACGGGTATCTTCTGCTGCGATCAGATCCACTTCTTTTAGTGTGCGCAATACCCGCAGGGTAATATCCTCCAGATTCCCTATCGGTGTTGCACATAAATACAGTTTTCCCTGCAAGGTCTCACGCCCCCTTTTTCTTAATAGCCATATATATCGTAAATCTCACTGGTATAGACGCCTGGCTTCTCATACACAATCAATGGTTTTTCTACCGTGATCCGCGGCCGACCTCCCTTTAGACCTTCGATCAGCACCATATTCGGTTCTTTATCTACAAACGGATATACCAGCTTCATCCTCTTCGGTTCCAGTCGGTATCTGCTCATCATCACCATGATCTCTGCCAGGCGAAATGGACGGTGTACCATATAGAACCGTCCATTTTCTTTCAAAAGTGCAGAAGCCTGTCCGATCACATCCTCCAGCGTGCAAAGAATCTCATGCCGTGCAATGGCTTTTGGCATATCTGGATTCACCAGTCCGTGCTGTCCTGTCATATACGGTGGATTGGAGGTCACTACATCCATGGAGCCCTTTCCAAACAGCTCCGTTGCAGACTTGATATCTCCCTGCACAATACGCACTTTTTCCTGCAGATCATTCAGACAGACGCTGCGCTGCGCCATATCTGCGCTGGTCTCCTGAATCTCCAACCCAGTAAAGTGTCGTCCCTCTGTCTTTGCTTCCAGCAGAATAGGGATAATTCCCGTTCCGGTTCCCAGATCCAGTGCCTGCTCTCCCTTCTTCACACGGGCAAATCCAGATAACAGCACTGCATCCATTCCAAAACAGAACCCATTTTCATTCTGAATGATCTGATATCCATTGCGCTGAAGCTCATCAATCCGCTCTCCGGCTTTTAACTTTACTTCCATTTAGGATTCCTTTTCTGTAGTATCGGCTGCTTTTACTTCCCGGGACTCTCTTGAGCCTTTTCCCTCTCTGGCTTCGCGGCCATCTCTGTCACGCCGGCTGCCATGGCGGTTATTTCTGCGCTCTCTCGATTCCCGTTCTCCTTCTCTGTTACCTTTGCGTTCCCTCGGTTCCGATTCGCCATCTCTGCCTCTGCCGCCCTTACGTTCCTTTGGTTCTTTTGACTCCTTCGGCTCTCTGGATTCCTTTGGTGCACCAGTCTCCTGTTCGCCTTCAGCCATTTCCTTCACTGCTTCTTTTACAGGCTTTTCTTTTGTATTCTTACGCTTTCTCGGTCTGAACTTCAGTTCTGCTACCGGATACTCGCTCATCTCTTTTCCATCATCTACTTCCACCAGCACCTTCACAGTCTGCCGAAGTACGTTGACACTGTGTACTTCACCCTTGCCGCCATCTGGAAGTGTTACAGTCTCTCCCACATCCGGCAGACGGCTGTTCAGATACTCATAGGTATCTTCCTCATTCTTCAGACAGCACATCAATCTGCCGCAGACTCCGGAAATCTTGGTCGGATTCAGGGACAGATTCTGTTCCTTCGCCATCTTAATGGACACCGGTGCGAACTCTGATAAATAAGTGTGGCAGCAAAGCGGTCTTCCGCAGATACCCACACCTCCCAGAATCTTAGTCTCATCTCTCACACCAATCTGGCGAAGCTCAATACGCATCTTGAATACCACGGCCAGATCCTTCACCAGCTCACGGAAATCGATTCTTCCATCTGCGGTAAAATAAAATAAGATCTTATTATTATCAAAGGTATATTCTGCATCAATCAATTTCATATCCAGATTGTGCCTGATAATCTTCTGATGGCAGATAGCCATAGCTTCCCGCTCTTTCTCCCGATTGCGTCTGGCATGCTCATCATCCTCTGCGGTAGCTACACGGATCACCGGCTTCAGTGGCTGTACCACTTCTTCTCTGGATACTTCCTTTGTGCCCACTACCACATGGCCATATTCTGTTCCGCGGGCCGTCTCCACAATCACATGCTGTCCCCGCTTAATCTCCATATTCTTAGGGTCAAAATAATAGACTTTTCCCGCTGTACGGAAACGAACCCCTATAATTTTTGTCATTCTACTGATTCTCCTTTATTAACAGGAACAGTAATTCCATCGTCAGGTCAAAGTTCACATTTGCCGTCAGTCTGGCCTTCGCCTTGCGAATGCCTTCCAGGATCTGCTCCAGTCCTTCATACGAGCAATGTCTGGTCTGCCCGGTAATTGCTCTTACATTCTCTTTAAATATGATGCCGTTGGCATCACTGGTTGCCTTAAAATACAACACATCCCGGAACCATACAGCCAACAGATCCAGATAATCCCTGATATCCAGTTTAAACTCTGTCACTGCCTTTACGGACTGGGAAATCTCCCCGATATCCATATCCTTCACATGGGTCAGCAGATGAATCGCTGCACCTTTGATCTCTGAAAAATACTCTGAAGAGGCCAGCCTCTCTGCCTTTCCGATATTTCCCTGTGCAAAAGCCACACAGATATCTGCCTCATAATCTGGTATCTGCACATGCTCCATCAGAAACTGTCTGACCAGTTCATCAGATGCCGGCTTCATATTCAGCATCACACATCTGGACAGAATCGTCGGCAAAAAGGATGCTGCATTCGTAGTCAATAATAAAATCACCACGTATTCTGGTGGTTCTTCGATGGTCTTCAGCAATGCATTCTGTGCCTGCTGATTCATCTTCTCTGCCTCCGGTATGATATATACCTTGTATGGGCTGCTGTATGGACGCACCTGCACATCGCCTACTACCTGTTCACGAATATCGTCTACTCCGATGGTATTTGGCTTGTCATGGGACACTTCAATGATATCCGGCTGGTTGTGTCCGTCTGCCTGTCTGCAGGACTGGCACTGACCGCAAGGCCGTTCGCCTTCTCCCTGACACTGCAAGGCTTTGGCAAATTCCCTTGCAAGAGTGTTCTTTCCACAGCCCTTTTCTCCATTAAATATATAGGCATGTGATACCTTATCCATTTTCATTGCATTCTTCAGATGCTCTACCACATCAGAATGCCCAATAATATGATCAAATCCTGCCATGCCTTCTCCCTTCTGAACCGGATCTTCCCAGTTCTGTACGTACCTTTATTATCTGCTCAGTACCATACTGGTACGTAAGGTCCTGAACAGCTATTACTTTACTTCTGCCCGTATTCACGGATCACTGCTGCCAGTGTCTCCACACAGGACATTAAATCTTTTTCATTGGAATATCTTTGTGTGATTCCGGCTCCTTTTAGCTTTTCCTCAGAATAGTCTGCCTGATCTGCCAGGAAACGTCTGCACATCTCCTCATACTTTGGTGGCTGCTGCTTCCGTTCCCGCTCCAGTGCCCGTTCCAGACGCAGTCCATCTTCCACTTCAATATAGAGAGGAACTACTTTCTGGTCACCATAATAATCCCGGATCTTCTCATAGGATTCCAGCGTTCCAATCGCCAGATAATCCTGCTTTTCCAGATCCAGATGCTCATCATCCACTGTAAAATAAGTCCAGATACCGTAAATGGTATGATACGCCCTCTTCTCAATCACCTTTCCAGTCTGTTCCAGCTGCTTCAGTGTAACGTCATCCACAAAATAGTATTCCCGGCCCTCCTCTTCCATATCCCGGATCGGACGGGTGGTATACATCACCAGCGGTCTCAGGTTCAGCTCCTTCTTCTGACACAATTCCTTATAAATCGTATCTTTCCCGGTAGAGCTTTTTCCTATGATATAAAATAAACTGCTCATTTATTCCTCACTTCATCATACTTGAATTATCTGTTAATGTCAATTATTGGAGTTCATTCCATGACCCCCCAAAAGCACAGAAATCATGCATATGCATGATTTCGCGCAGGACAATGGCCGTGAATCTTTATCTCATTCTCCACCAGCCATGATTTGAATCGCACGCTTCATGCCTTCTCCGATGGAGACTTCTGCCTTCCAGCCCAGACTTTCCAGCTTCTCGGAGTCCAGTATTTCGCACACTTTTGCGGTAATCTCAGGCTCTTTTTCATCCTCCGGATTCACGAAGCTCAGCTTCAGATGTTTTTCCGGAAATGCAGCTACTGCGGCTCTGGCCAGATTGCGGATGGTGATGTTGCCTTCTTTGGAAGAAATGTTATATGGCTGCATCACTTCTCCCCTTAGCAGTACCGTAAAGACCGCTGCCACCGTATCTGTCACATAACAATATGAGCGATAAGGAGCACCACTGCTTTTCAGCACGATATCCTCATTATTTAACACATTCACCATGAACTGCGCCCATACCCGGTCATCCCCACGTCTGGTCGGTCCATAAATATAACTTGGCCGCACGATCTTCACCGGAATACCATACTGCTTGCTATAGCTGGCACACAAGGTCTCTGCTGCCCGTTTGCCAATGGCGTAGCAATTCTTATAAGAAGTGTGATCCAGATATCCCACATCTTCTTCTTTCATAGACTCCTTCGGATGATCCCCGAAGCTTCCATAGGTCTTCAGGCTGGAAAACATCAGCACCTGAGCCTGATATTTGACCGCCAGCTCCAGCACTTTCTGCGTTCCGATCAGGTTGGCATTGATGGTACCCACCGGATCATGCTCAAAATGCCATGCGCTGGCCTGACTGGCTGCATGTATAATATAGTCTACCCGGCCACAATCCGTCAGTTCACATACATCGGTTACCCAAAGAGACAGATCCTCCCGATCCAGGATCTCTCCGTATTTTTTCTCTGCATTTTCTCTGGAACGCACCAGACCAATGACCTTAATGCCACTGTCCATAAGATCATTTCTCATCAACAGCGCCAGCACCATATAGTAACTGATAAATCCATTGGCTCCGGTCACCAGAATCGTTTTGTGATCCAGTTCTTCCCACGGAAGCTGTCGTTCCACAATAGATGCCACATCTGTACAGACCAGCTCCGGCACCAGATCTTTGATCATTTTTTCCATGTTGCTCCTCCTTGTATGCTACAGTGACAGATCGTTCTGCAGCTCCTCTTTTGCAAATGCCCGGTAACGATTGTAATAATAACCGGAACGTAATGTATACAGATCTTCCGGGGTAGTTACCTTGATATTCTGTCGTTCTCCGAGGAAAATATGGATATCTTCTCCCAGCTCCAGAAGTAATTCTGCGGAAGAAGTCGGGTTCGTAATTCCACGTTTTTCAGCCTCTTCGTGAGCCCACAGAATCTTGCGGAATGTATATCCCTGCGGTGCCTGGGTAATGAACATATTACTGCGCTTGTAGCTCTTGCGGCAGGTCTGTCCGTCAAAGCTTTCCAATACCGAATCGATGCTCGGTGTCACCGGCACTGCATTTTCATATTCTCCTGCCTCCCGGATGCAGTTCGACACCAGCTCACTGGTGATCATTGGGCGCACACCATCACAGATCAATACAATATCTTCCCCCTGAGCAGTTTCCGCTGCCTTCATGAGGCCATTGTGAATGGAACCATGTCCATTTGCGCCTCCCGGTACGATCGCCCGGATCTTTTTGACCCCAAACTTTGCCACCTGCTCTTCCAGGACCGGAATCCAGCTCTCCAGGCAGGCCACCACGATCTCATCCACCTCCGGATGCTCGCTGAACACCTCCAGTGTTCGGATAATGATCGGCTTACCATCTACGATCAGGAACTGCTTCGGGATGTCCTGAGACTTCATGCGGGCACCCACGCCCCCTGCAAAAATCACTGCTGATACCATCTATCTGTTCTCCTTCTGCCATGTATAGGCATCTTCAAATATACGTTTACAATTGTCATGATCACTGAATGCAAAGAAATCATCCTGCCGTGTACGATAGAAATCCTTCAGCTGACAGTCATGTTCCATATAATCGCATAAAGTATCCACCAGCTGCTGATGTTCCGTGCAGATCTCTCCAAATCCCTGTGTATCGTAGAAAAATCCCCCTTCCACGTAATGCGGTGGAAGCTTTGGCGGATGATAATAAACCACCGGCTTTCTCATATACGCAAAGTCAAACTGTACGCCGGAATAGTCCGTCAGCATCAGGCTGGATTCACACAGGATCTTCTCATAGTTGACACCAAGAGCAGAGATAATCTCCACGCCGTCCTTCTTTTCAAAGTCCACAGCCTGTTCTCCAATATTCGGATGCACCAGATATATCAGCTTGTAGCCAGTTCGTCTGGCCGTCTCCAGCAGTTTATCATCTGTGATCAGTCTGTTATAAATTTTATAATAATCTGTCTTTTTAAACAATTCTGAATATGGCCGGGACTCATTTTTTCCGTTTGGCCACAGAGCAATATAATTTCTCCAGGTCGGTGTAATCAGAATCTGCTTCTGATCCCGGTTGATCAGTCCGTCAAATCTGGCC
This sequence comes from Muricoprocola aceti, assembly GCF_025567005.1. NCBI lineage: Bacteria > Bacillati > Bacillota > Clostridia > Lachnospirales > Lachnospiraceae > Muricoprocola > Muricoprocola aceti. Next base: position 29,160 of record NZ_JAOQKE010000003.1, on the reverse strand, counting down.
AGACCTTTCAGCCGGATCGCTGACGAATCCAGATATCCATACTGCGGCTGACGTAAGTTTTGCACTTCGTATTTGGAAGCACAGTAGTAAAGCTTGTTGTTATTAAATGCCTGATTAGCATTGAAGGCCAGATCCTGCACTGTCAGACCATGCTGAATGCAAACCGCATCAGCCGAGATCAGATCCTGCAGATACGGAATCTCCTCATCACTGATTCCGTTAAAATTATACAGACCAGCATGAGTGGCAAATACCATCTTTGCATGCAGATATATGCAGCGGTGCTTCCTGGTTCCGTGAATCAGTGGCCGATAGCCCTCCTGGCGAAGGCGCTTCGTATCCTCTGCCTCTTCATTCATCAGATATACCGGCACTACGTCCGTATCCTTTCTGCTGACGCAATATTTATAAAAATATTCTCCACAATCGCCGCCTTTATAGATCTTATCAAAGGTCAGCCAGATATTTTTCTTATGATAAACAGGATAACTTAACCAGTACCAGAAACGTTCCTTCAACATCTCCGGTCGTCCGGTATCCATCTTCTTCACCGTCTTTTTCAGAATATCGACCCAGAATGTTGCTTCCCTCTTCAGATGTTCCAGTCCACTGCATTCTTCAATCAGAATTGCACGCTTCACTTTTCCCCGATCAAAAGTCATCACATAATGATCAAAGCACCAGTAGGAACAGTTCAGCTTCGAGGTAATTCTGGAAGTAAAACGCCTTGTAATAATCGGATGGGGAATCTTCTTTCCATCTATATTCAGCACAAACTGCAATTTATTTTTCTTCTGAAAATCCTTCTTCGGCAGAATCAGCCGGAACGTATACCCCCGATACTCTGCCTGTCCAAAATAAGTTGTCTCATTGTACCGCTGTGTCTCCTGCACTTCCACCGGCTTCTTATTCCACAATACCTCCCAGCGAATCGCAGAATCTTTCAGGAAATACGGGCAGGAGAAGTCCAGTACCAGTGCATCCTTTTCTTCATTTACCACATCCAGGCACACCTTCGGCAGTACCTGATTCGACATCTGTCTGCCATTGATAAGAATTCTGGTGGGATAACGCAATCCCCGGTTCTCTTTCTCAGGATCCACCAGAATATATTCTTCCTGAAGATCCATATACTTCAGATGCAGAAGCTTTTCCTGAAGTGCAAAGGACAGGCGATAATCCTTCCATATCTTTGCTCCGGAAATCAGCCATTCATCCTCTATGTTCTGCAGAACTTCACTTACCAGCTCATAGAATTCCTTCAATCCTGACGTATCCAGTACGTGTTTGTCATGATGATTTTTATTTGTATCGAATCGAATGATCAGTTCTCGCACCAGATGCAGCTGCATATAGGCTGGAAGCTTTTCATGATAACGCTGAAGCGTTCCGTGGCAGTGTGCGGCGAATCTGTCCAGATACCAGTCTGCTTTCCGGTTATCTGGATTGCGGCTGATGTCTTTTTTCTCCGGATGTCCGATCTGTACCTTTGTGCCTGTCAGATAGCCAACAGCCATCTTCTTCTCTGCCACACGGTAAAACAGATCTGCATTCATTTCATATCCATGTTCCGGATCTGGCAGATTTTCTAACAGTGCAGTCTTACGGTAAACCACTGCGTCATAGTCATCCGGCATGGAAGAAAATTCTTCCATGTTATCCAGATGCACAAGTTTGCCCTTCGGTACCGCCTCTGACTGTGCCTTCTTCCCACTGTTCTGCACACCAACTTTCTTTTTCCCGGACTTTGCTGTAGCTTTCGTGGTCTCCTCACCGCAATCATAGCTGCATTCCAGCATCACCGCATCCAGCTGTTTCTCCTGCGCAAAGGCACAGGCAGCCTGCAGATCTGCCTCCGGGAACACATCTTCCACAGCGGCCAGTACTGCAAAATCAGCCGTAATGCCGCTTAGCTTACTCTGTATATCCTCTCTGTATCCGTCTGTCTTCTCCTCTGTTCTTAAAACAGAATAGATCTGTGCCATAACCGCCCCCTGTTGTATTACCTTTTTTCTTTCCTGTTCTGATATTTGATCATTTCCTGATAGATTCTTTCACAGTTGTGATGATCTGAATAATAGAAGAAATCATCTGCGTGTGCACGGTATTCCTCCGGCATCTCACAGTTATGTTCCATATATCTGCACAAGATATCAATCAGTTCCTGATTGGTATGGCAGATCTCACCAAATCCCATGGTTTTATAATGGAACGTTCCTTCTTCGTAATGCTGTGGAATATCCTCATGATGAAGATAAACCACCGGTTTGCGCATATAGGCAAAATCAAACTGTACCCCTGAGAAATCCGTCACCATCAAAGCCGCTTCACAAAACAGCTTCTCATAGCTCATCTCTCCGGTAGACGGTATAATCTCCACCAGATCATTCTGTGTAAAATCTTCATACTGCGGGCTGATCAACGGATGCAGTACATACTGAATCCGATAGCCGTACTTTCTGGCTGCTTCCAGAAGCTGCGGATCATTTAGCAGCCCATTATAAACCTTATAATAGCTGGTTTCTTTAAAATTCGGGTTATAATCTCTGGCATAAGATTCTCCGTGATAAGCAGGCAGAACGGAATTCATACGCCAGGTTGGTGAGAACAGCAGCACCTTTTCCTTTCGGTCTTTTAACCCATCATACCGTGGCACCCCTGTCAGCTTCAGCGCATCATAGCCCTCATAATCATATACTGGCTTAGACAGATTCTCAATCTCATACTTTGATGCACAGAAATATAATCTGGTATTGTCCCGTAGTCTCTGCTGTGCCAGCGCAATCTTCTGGATCGACATTCCATGCTGTACACAGGCCGTATCAGAATGAATCAGTCCACGAATCGGTTCTGACTTTCTTCCTTCATAATTGTTGAACGCAAAAATTGTGGAATTGGAGGCAACAATGATGTCTGCATTCAAAAAAGCCAGCCGGTGAATCAAACTTCCTCTCTTAATCGGCTTATAACCTTCTGTCCTCATCCTCTTATAATCCGGACAGGATTCATCCAACAGATAATATTTTGTAATGCCATCCTTCTGCCCCAGTGCATACTTATACAGATATTCCGAAGAATCTCCCCCTTTATAGATCTTATCAAAAAACAGCCAGATCTTCTTTCTGGAAAAATATGGCTGACACAGAAAATTCAGCATACGAAGCGGAAGCTGATCCCGGAACATACCATTTGTCTTGCAGTACATTTGCTTCCACATATGCAATTCCTTTTTCACCATCTTTATCCATGTATACTTTTCCACACAGATCTGATTATCTTTCCAATAAGAGATATATTTTCCAAATCTCCAGTAGCCGGCATTCAATGCTTTAGAGAATCGGCTGGTCTGCATTGGAAAATCCATCTGAAGCTCATACTCATGATCATCTGCTTTCATACCAAATGTCAGACTTCTTATTTTTTCACTGTCTGGCACAGGCACCGATACATGAAACGTCTTATTTCGGTAATAAGACACCCCAAAACACTTCTGTAACGCATAGCGCCCATTATAAATTACCGGAATACAGTGATTATCGAACCTGGCATATACCATACCCTGCGCATCTGCAATAAAATCATTGATATTTCCATCAATTTCCAGATTCCCATTCTCATAATTGATCAGTTCAATTCGAACGGACAGATTTTCTATATCTGCAAATAGAATACCTTCAAACATCATCTGAATATTATCCGCGCTGCCCTTTACATCTGGATAATAATTTTCCCTGCCAGCCTTCAGACGAACCACAAACATCCGCATCTTCTGAGCTACCTTCAGCATAGCTGATTCATTCTTTAAGATCGTCTCTACCGTTACATAATCCAGTACTTTCTTCAGTAACCGATAATATTCCGGTACTTCTTCTTCCGAGATTACATGCTTATTCCGGTTGTTTGTATTGGCACAAAGTCTCAGTTCCACCATATGCAGGGTCATACACTGAAGAAACATATTCACTTCTCCGTTTTCAGCTTCCCGCTCCAGCAACGGCAGTATTCCCTTTTCAAAAGAATCATAATACCACTCTCTCTGCAGGACACTGATGCAGTTAAAGAAATCCTGCTCTCTCGGCACCAGATATTTCAGTTCTGCTTCTCCCATATAATAAAATATCGGTTGATTCTTTAACAGCTCGTAGACCAGCTGCTTCTCCTTCTCTGTTTCCAGATCACACTCTCTCCAGGTCTTCTGAACCTGCTCCGTCCGAAGCACAAGTCCATGCAGCTCCAGCGGAAATACCAGCTGATTTTCCCGAATATCTATCTCCCTGTTTTCCCGTGACTCTGTGCGAAAATATTCACACTTATTCTTTAATTCAAACTGCGGGAAAATATACGGCATCACAAAAGCCATATTCGACTGTTCCAGTTTCTCACATGCCTGATCCAGCCAGCCTGCCTGAAGTCTGTCCCCTTCATATAAAACTGTCAGATATTCTCCTTCTGCTTCTGGCAAATGATCCAGCACCTGCTTCTGCCCGGTTTCTGTCAAATGGCCCTTTATCGGCAGCACCTGAATCCTATCGGAAGACAATTTCTGGTTTTGCAGTAACTTCTCCGGCTTATTTTGTTTCTCATATACATAAAAAATCGATAATTTCACGTTTCCCCAACCGCCTCATATTTATTTTTCTGGTAAAACAGTCTTCTATATATTATAATAAATAACATCTTATGTGTAAATAATATTGGGAGATAGTTTATGAATCTGACATCTATTAAAGAAAATATTAAAAAAAGAGGCCTGATTGGTGCCATAAAGAGCTATACAAAAAAGTTTCTGGAAACCAATTCCCCGAATGACTCCGCTGACAGTCATCCGTACACTATTTTGCTCTTAACCAATAAGGATTCCGACAATGTCGGTGATCAGGTTATTGAGGCCTGTGATGTTTCGATTCTTCATGCCATCATGAAGAACCTGAATATTACCAATTATAAAATTGTAAGTAAACCTGCAACCATTGTAAAAGAGCCATACGACCAGCCTACAGGAGCGCATTTGGATCATGCACGTCAACTGATTCAGGAAAGTGATATTGTGATTTATGGCGGTACACCTGTTTTTAATTATCTGTATCAGACTTTCTATAAACGTACCTCACTCACTATCGATATTGCCCGGGAATATGACAAACCGGTTATCTTATCTGCCATTGGCGTGGATCGTTACGATGAGGGAAATGAAAAATGTGCCCGCATTATAGAGGCGATCAATCAGCCTCATGTAAAGATGGTCACTACCAGAGATAATTTTGATACTTTGATAAAATTCCGTTCACCGGATAATCCTGATCTTCCGATGGATACGGTGTCCGATCCTGCAGTATTTGCCGGTCCTGTATTTCGTCCGTTCTTATCTGAGAAATCAGGTTCTACGAAAAAAATTGGACTTTTTATTCTGAGAAGAAACGGATTTACGGACAATCATTTTGATCTGCCAGGTTCCAAAGCAGCGCAGTTCTGGATCGACCTTGCCGCTGAACTGGAACGAAGAGTTTATGATTACGAATTCCTGACCAGCGGTCATTTTGGCGATGAAGCATTTTTGGACTATATGATTCGAACCTATAATGTGCCATCGGCAAAATGCATCTTTAATGTGAATTCCCCTGAATTTCTGGCTGAAAAGATTGCTTCCTACGATGGAGTGGTCTCCTGCCGTCTGCATCCAAGCATCATTTCCTTTGCTTTGAATGTGCCTTCTATTGGAATCAACTGGAATAATAAGGTCAGTGGTTTCTATCACAACATTGGTTATGACAATCGGGTACTTTATGCCGAAGATCTCTCCGTTCCAGATGTTGCTGACACTCTGGAGAAGATCATGAAAGAAGGCATCCAAAAAGATGAAGACTTCATTATGAGTGTCTACCGCACACTGTTCCAGGCATTAAAAGACATCTTAGCACCTGACAGTGATCTGGTACCATATACACTGACAGAACTCTCAGAGAAGCTTCCACCATATGGCGGTACCTCTGAAAAAGAACAGTTAGCCAAGCTCCGGAGAAAGTTCCGAAGAACTTACCAGGGATATAATAAGCTGTTTGATAAATTATCTAATCAATAATATCCAGGATGTGTACCATACCGTGCACATCCTTTTTTCTATATCATATTTTCCTCATACTTTTCTGTTATACTTAATGTATTCTTAAAAAACTATTCACACTATTGTCACGCTTTTCCAACTTTGCTATACTCTACCTGATTAATAGTTATTTTGTTTTATTACGAGGAGCATGTTATGAAGAAAAAATCATTTACTGTAGTTCTGTTTTCTCTATTGTTGCTGATCCTGACGATCCCGGCTTCCGCGGCCGGATCCACCGTCTTTTTCAGCGGCCGGCCTGTCTATCAGGCCAAGCCTGTCACCAATAGTCCGCGGATTCTCATGATCGGCAACAGTCTGACCTATACCAACAATATCCCCGCCATGGTGCAGAACCTGTGCCGGGCCAGCGGTATCAATGCCACGGTAGAATCGGTTACACTGGGCGGCAACTCTCTGACTGACGATGTGAATCCTGGAACCGGAAATGGCTATCCTTCTCTGGAAGCCAAGAAGAACGTCAGCCAGCAGATGTATAACAAGTTAAAATATCAAAAATGGGACTATGTTATTCTTCAGGGAAAGAGCGATGAGACCACTGCGATTCCAGATAAATTCAAGAACGCAGTTGCCACACTGGCTCCACTGATCAAATCCGCTGGCGCTCAGATGGTACTCTACTGTACCTGGGCACCGGATTATAAGTCTTCTGCTTATAATATCGACCAGCAGCAGATGAATATTGCCAATGTATACTATGCTGCTGCCAGACAGCAGGGCTGTGCACTGGCTCCATCCGGTATTGCTTTTGCCAGAGAACGTACCTTGTATCCAGATCTCGATCTGTATTACAGCGCCGGTGACCGGCTTCATCCAAATGTGGCCGGAAGCTACTTATCCGCCTGCTGTATCTACTCTACTTTATTTGGCAGATCCGCAGAAGGCATCAGCTATTATCCGGCTATAAACGGAAAAACATCTGCACAGTCTCAGCAGATTGAGCAGAATTTGCAGTCCCTGGCTGCTGATGTGGCGCTTCGTGGAAACCTGAATATTTCCCAAAAGGCCACTTTCAAGAATCCAGGTTATACCATCAATAAAGGCAAAAAGTTACAGCTTGCTTTTGCCAAAAACGGATACCGTGGTATTGCTTATCAGTCCAGCAATCCATCCTGCGTCACCGTCAGCCAAAGCGGACTGGTTTCTGCAAAGAACTATGGAAGTGCAGTCATTACCGCTACCTTAAATAATGGTACTACTGCAACCTGCGACATCATTGTATGCTCCGGAAAGTTTACGCTTACTGTAGGCGATAAATATACCTTTAAATTTAATAACAACTTTACCTGGCGTTCCTCCAATGGATCCGTTGCCTATGTAAATGGCAACCAGATCTACGCCGTTGGTTCTGGCAGTGCCACTCTGGCAGGTACCAATTCCAATGGCACTACTGTTACTCTTCAGGTAACGGTAAAAGGAACTTCATCCGCAAAGAGCAATGTGAAACTGAATTCCAAATCCCTGTTCCTGGCAGTCGGAAAGAAGGCAAATCTAAAGACCCGGGTTCTTTCCGGATCGAATCTCTCCGGTCTGACCTATAAGTCCAGCAACAAATCAGTGGCTACTGTTACAAAGAAGGGTATCATAACAGCGAAACGTCCGGGAAAGGTCAAAATCACCATCACCCCGAAAAAAGGGAAAAAGATGACACTTACCATCACCTGTGGCACTCAGGTCAAAAAACTGGCATTCTCCAATGTGAAATCCGGTGCTAAACTGAAAGTGGGTAAGAGTAAGACTTTAAAAGTCAAATTCACTCCATCCAAGGCCAGCATTAAAAAGCTGAGCTGGAAGAGCAGCAATACTAAGGTTCTTACCGTAAGCAAAAAAGGTAAAATCAAAGCGAAAAAACCTGGTACTGCCAAGATCACTGCCACTGCTACCGATGGATCTAAGAAAAAGGTTACTGTAAAGATTAAGGTAGTAAAATAACACAACTATGGGGCTGTCTATTCGCGACAGCCCCATTTACTATTTCATATTGTTCTATAGCTGGCTTCTATCATACGTTTTACTCTACCCAGTTGATTACATTTGTCTTCTTCGCCAGTTCTTTTCCTGCCTTTGCCGGATATCCCATTACTACCGTAGACCATACGATATGTGTATCTGGAATACCAAATCCCTGCAGCATTTCCCGGACTTCCGGCTCATCGCAAATGGTCATCAATGCATTGATCCATGCAGATCCAATACCATAGGAATTCGCCGCCAGCATCATATTCTGTACTGCACAGGAGCTGTCCTGAATACCGTCTGCATTTCGTCGGTCATTCGATACCAGTACGATAGTCTTCGGATTATTAAATCCATAGAAGTGCACCTTCTTTTCTTTGGACACTTTTTCCACAATCTGACGGAACGCATGGATCTTTTCTGCATTCTGGATCACGGTAAACTTCCAGGTCTGCATATTATGTCCGCTTGGCGCATAATAACCGCACTGCAGAATCGTCTCCAGAACAGCTTTTGGCACCTGTTCCTCTGTAAAGTCACGAATACTTCTTCTGGATAAGATATTCTGCACCACTTCGTTGACCATCTGCTGATCTCCGTTCTCTTCCCATCGTCTGTACAGCGCCTTGCGATCCAGCTTCTTCATACGATTTCTCGGAAGCTCCCGGATATTCAGATAACGCTGTGGCAGCTTATAGCGCTCCATTCGTTCTGCCAGGAACTTTGTCAGTTCCTCTTCATTTACCGCAGATCCTTCCGGCACGATATAGAGCACCGGCACTTTTCCAAGGATGCCATCCGGATCATCCACACCGATGCAGGCACATTCCCTGATCTCCTCAAATTCCTGTGCAATATTTTCCACTTCCACCGGAGATACCTTTTCTCCACCTACATTGATGATATCATCCGCACGACCCAGCATATAGATATAGCCATCTTCGTCCAGATATACCATATCATTGGTATACAGCCAGCCATCCACCAGCGTCTGTGCATTTGCCTCCGGCATCTGATAGTAGCCCATCATCTGCATTTTTCCGCGAAGCACCATACGGCCAGCTGTATCAATATCTCTGGCTGTGATCTCATTTCCTTCTGTATCCACGGTCTTCACTTCGATGCCTTCGATCGGCTTGCCAAGTGCGGTCAGCTTATCCGGATTCTCTGATACGATCAGGAAAATGGCTCCACCAGTCTCTGTTGAACCCCAGGTATTGACAATCTTCGTATTTGGCAGCATATTCACCAGCTTCTTCTTCATATCATAGCTAAGCGACCCTGCTCCGAACTCTATATAACGTAAGTTTCCCATAATCCCGGCAAACTTATCCTGCATCTGACGATAAACCAGCTCAATCGAAGCAGGTACACTGACCAGTCCCGTACAATGAAAGCCTTCGATATTCTTCTCCAGTTCCTGTGCAAAGGTAAATCCATTCTGCAAAATCAAAGTCGCACCAATATAGAAAATCGTTCTGGTAACACGCATTCCTACAGAATGATTCAATGGCAGTGGAAGCAGTACCACATCATCTGTCTGCATTCCTACTCCATGCCAGGTATTGTGTGTGCTTGCATAGATATTCGCCACACTCAGCATTGTTCCCTTTGGCTTTCCAGTGGTTCCTGTGGTAAACAGAATCTCTGATAATTCCTCATCCGAGTGTTCCTGATAAGCCACCGTCAGTTCCTCTTCCGGGATTTCCAGACAGTCTGCATATACCCCTTTCAGAGATGCCACACGAATCTTCTCATGCAGCACCTTGCCATCTGCCAGCAGGATCTTCGGCTGTGCATACTCATAGACATCCAGAATATTCTCCAGTTTGGCTGACTTATCAATCGGAATCGACACTCCACCAAGGTACTGCACTGCCAGATATCCCACGATATACTCCGGCTTCGACACTGCAGAGATCATGATAAAATCTCCCTTTTCAATGCCGAACTCCTGCTGCAGCTTCTGCGCAAAAGCACGAACCTGTATGCCCAGTTCCCCATATGTTACGCGAATCTTCTTAAATCCAATGGCCAGCTTATCCGGTGTCTCTTTTGCATGCGCCAGCACCGCCTGTACAATTGTCTGATACATGATTTATCCTCCCACACACGTTATTTCCCTATATAAAATAGAATCTCGCTTGCGAGATTCTCCGCCTGCGGCGAGTCGCTCCTGCGACATTTTTCTATGCCGCCGCAGTGCGATCTTCGCGGAGCGTTTTGTCATATTGGAACGAAGTTCCATATATGACAAAAGCACCCCGGCTTCAGGAAAACATTTCGTTTCCAGTCTTCCGGAGTGCCCGTTCTTCATTCGCTCTTCTTCTAGTCCATCAAGCGCTCTACCATAGAAGCCATACCATCTACAGAATTGAAGTTCTCTTCAATGATCTCTTCATATGGAATCGTAATACCGAATTCCATGGTCAGTGCTGCGATGATACCTGTCAGTGTCAGGGAATCCAGAATGCCGTCATCTACCAGTTCATCAGAAGATAAGAAATCAATCTCCGGGAATTCCCCTTCTAATACTTCTAAAACTTTATCTCTCATTATCGAAATCTCCTTTTTATAAAGGTTCCTGCCTTTCAGAACCCATACTGATGGAATCATCATACCATATTTGCGCCAGTTCGCCAAGGTGTTTTTGTGAGCCCTCCCTGTCCCAAAAGCCAGATTGGGGCAGATACCCAGCCCCTGACCACGAACTCACCTCTTTTCTTTTTTTCCAGGGTCGAATTTGGATCAGATATCAATCATATGACCATGGATTCAACTTATTTTTTTAGTACTGCATATATGTGAACGCCACATTACTGAATCCGGCTCCCCAGATACCGAAGATGATCACAGAGAAGAATGCCACATAATAGATCAGCCAGCGTACTACAATATTATTTCTGGCGATCATCTCCCGTACAGAGCCTCGCTCCTGCAGCATGCTGACGCACCACAGTACAAAGATTCCCAACATGGCCATAAAAAAGTTCTTCCCGTTCAGTCCATAATTAAATAACGTTCCGTCAAATAAGATCCAGATGTCGAACTGCTTGCAGATCTGTTTCAGAATATCCCAGGTAGTCTGCAGATGGCCCGGGATCGTGATCAGTCTGGCAAACGTAAAGATGATGAAAGTACGGATCATCTGCACCACACCCCAGCTTCTGGCTTCGGTATTGATACGAAGCAGCCTGGTCAGCTTCTTGATCTCAGGCGCAAATACAATCGACAGGATCATCAGCAGTCCCCAGTAAATGCCCCATGCCAGGTAATTATATCCGGTTCCATGCCACAGACCGGTCAGGATCCAGACGATCATCGTCGGGATAATGGTCATTACATTCTTGCTGGCTCTTGGTCCTACATGCGTTTTGAACCATTTTGCAATATTCATCATGCGTGGAGAGATCGCCAATGGCATATAGATATAATCCTTAAACCATGCCCCCAGTGTAATATGCCATCTGCGCCAGAACTCTGCCGCACTTTTTGAGAAAAACGGATGGTTAAAGTTCTTTTCCAGGTCAATGCCAAGGATCTGGCAAAATCCTCCCGCCATGTCCATACATCCGGAGAAATCACAATACAGCTGAATACTTCCAAAGATTGCCGCAATCACAAAGATCAGACTGCCGCTTTCCCCATATACATTTCCAAATACCGAATTTACAAAAATCGACAAACGGTCTGCGATTACCAGCTTTTTAAAATATCCCCACAACGCCAGTTGCACGCCAAAGCACACACGCTCATACTCAAACGCATGTCCCTCATTGATCTGCGCACCCAGCTTCTTATGTCTGGCGATCGGTCCCTGGAGAATCTTCGGGAAGAAGAGTACCCAGGTCAGGAACTTCAGGAAATTCTTCTCTGCCTTATCCTTTCGCCAGTACACATCTGCCAGATAACCTACCATAGAAAACGTATAATAAGAAATACCAAGCGGCACGATCACTGTCATCCAGGCTGGCCTGGCTGAAGTGTCCAGTTCTCCTGCTGCATTTAGTACATCATAACCCAGGAGACTGCCCAGACTGTTCATGATCTTACTTCCAGTCTTGGTATAGATCAGCACCAGAATCACCAGCGCAGACACCAGCATATGTACACGCTTTGCCCGTTTCTTTGCCCGGAGCTTGCACTCCTTCTTCTCAGCCGGAGTCATACCCTCCCGCTTCAGATCCTCATCCTGTTTCACATAGATCGTATCAATCCTTCTGGCTGCCAGATACACCATCAGGCTGGTCACCAGAACCACCGGCAACGCCTGCCAGCCCCAGGACAGATAAAATATCACACTGGAAAGCAACAGCACAAACCACCGCGCTTTCAGTGGGAAAATAAAATACAATAAACATGTTACAAATAAAAACACAAAAAATATACCTGATAAAAATGTCATGTTATAAAATCCTTTGCTATTTATTGATATTGCACTCATCTATTCACTATAATACAGCTGCCGCGGACTCTTTGGTTTATCCGGCAAGCTCATTTTCAGCTGTCCCGCTTCTACCAGCGGCAATACATGCTTTTGAATCGCATAGGTTACCGAAGAAAGTCCCAAATATTCGCAGATCTCTTTTCTGGTTCTCGGTGTCCTGCAAAACAGAATTAAATCCATCGCCTCTTCTGTATGAATAGCCTCTGTCTTTTCTTTTGTTTTATGATATAGCCGCACGATAAAGCTTCCCCGTTCATCCACGAATTCCGGTTGTTCCAGCTGATAGCGATCCATCTCCATCCGTATCGTTGGAATTCCGGAATATCGATTTTCAGTAATGTGCATGACCTCCAGGGCAGACGCCAGTACCGGATTCCTGGTATCTGGCTGCACTTTTCCTAATTGATCTACTCGCATTCTGCCATAAATTCCACCTGGATTGCGGATCTCCAGCCTGTCCTGAAACATAATCAACTGTATCGGCATTCCCTCGGCATGAATGCTATAGTCTCGATGCACCAGTGCATTGATCACAGCCTCTCTTATGGCTGTAACCGGATAATCGGTTCGATCCTCTCTCTGCCCGGTTTTTTCATTAATAATCGTTTTGGTACGCATATTCCGTTTCACAAATTGCAGCGCACCACTTAGCATATCCGGAATGTTTCCTTCTATTCTCTGATTATCCAGGAAACGTTCTCCTGCCACTCCGGTTTCCCCCAGTTCCGTTCCTGGAACGACAATTGCCGTGATACATAACTGTGGAAAATAAGCCTGTGGATACGGGCTGAACAGTAAAGTTGCACTCAATGTTATTTCGCTATTCCGTTTTATGCTTACCAGTTCATAGATCATCTCATCCTTCATAGAGGACAAATGCTTCTTGTAAAATCTTCATGAAGTCACCTCTTTCCACAGCACTTCTTGAACTTCTTTCCACTTCCACACGGACACGGATCATTCGGATATACTTTTTTTGTTCCTTTTACCACCGTTCCATTTAGCCCATTCGGATAAGAAAAACTTGGCACTTCTGTTGCTGTCTGCTGTGTATCCACCTGAATTCCCATCCGTTTCAAATCTTCTTCAATTTCTTTTAATCCTTCTGCTGCCATAGTGCTTCCAGGCACCACAGTAAGATTCTCTGGATTTACCGGATGCATCTTTGCCAGTTCCATCGGCGTATAGCCATTATTGCTCCACAGACGCACGGAATTCACCATCTGCATAACATAAGATAGGATCTCATTCATGCGGTTTATGTCCATTGAAATCTCATATCCCTGCAGACCTGCAAATACAAACTCAATTACTTCATTTGGGTCTTTCGGTTCCAGACTTCCTCGATCGGATGTATGCTGATAAATTTCTTCTACAAAATCATTGATGCACTGATCCGCCGTCATTCCCAGTTTATCTGCCACTTTTCCAAAATTTCTCCGGTAATTCTTTGCAAGATACCGCTTCAGTTGTTTTTCCGACGAATTTTCTTCTCGATAATTTTCATCTTCATATTTCAGGAATTCGTTCTTATCGGGACTATATGGTGGCTTATCCATTCTTGCTATCAGTAATCGTCTATAAGCCGATTCCTCAGCTTTTCCAAAAAAGAATTCATCCAGTTCTTTTTCACCCAGTTCCCGACCCTGATAAGCCTGAAAATGTTCCATCATGCGATCTGTTTCCGCCAGATATTCCTCTTTGAAACACATATGCATAACCAGCCCATCCATGGATGTTAATACATCTGGGATTCCATTTCCAATAACATTCTGAAATACGCAGGAACAATGGTACCGTGGCTGATACATTACTGTGTTTCGATAGCATCCTTCCACTCTCTCAAATCCGTCCATTTGTTCCATAAAGTTCTTTTCATAATCCATCAGAATTTTTTCCACATCTAACACATGAACAATCCCATACAGATTTACGGAAGCCTTCGTGTAACGTCTGATCATTTTCTGATAAGCTTTTCTTTTTTGATATACCGGATCAGATGCTAATGTCAGATATGCCTCCTCACAGTTCCACATTCTGCACAGCATTTCCATCTCTTCATCCTCCCCATAAAAAGCGAGGCAAAATCCTTCAAACATAGTATCATCACTTAATACTGTCAGCATCTGCTCGATGCATTCTGCCTTTTTCAGTTTCTTCTGATCAAAATCTTCCTGTTCCATCAGATTCCAGATATCTGTTAATTCCTTATTTGCAATCTCGGTCATTGGGAAATCTATTTTCTGTTTGGTCTGCTCACCAATAATATCTGTCATCTCTTCCCAGGAGCCATCTGCTGCTATCCTGAAATCCTGATTGGATAAAAATGTCTTTCTCAGCAGGAAATGATACATCTTCACTTCCGCCGCCTTCATACTGTTCAGCTGCTTCTTAATCTGCTTTTTTCTCTCTTCCCGTGTATTCATTCCTGTACCCAACCTTTCCTGTTTATCATTCTTGCTTCTGATATTTTTCTATCACACACTGATGTTCTTTTTTCTCTTTGTCATAATTAATCCCCACCAAAAGAATGTTTCCTGCATAACCCAAAAGAGACTCTGGATACTTCTTGTCTTTGATCTGTTGTAAAGCCGTATCCGCTGTCTTATTCCACTTTAATTCCACTACCAGAGCCGGATAGCCGTTACGATATTCCGGTTTCGGCATAAACACAAAATCTGCAAAGCCACGTCCTGTCGGCATTTCCCGCACCGGTTTAAAATAATACTGCATCGCACTCAAATAGGCAATAGCCAGTACACTTCCCAATGAACTTTCATTGTTGTAATGAATTGCAGATACATATTCTGTATGAATCTTTTCTATCTGTTCTGCTACTTTGCTGCAATCCATATCCAACGTAGCATTTAAAAGTTCATCTGACTGTTTCTGAAACTCCACAAATTCATTCCATTTATTGCACTCTACCGCTGTCGTCAGTTCCTGCCGGATCTCTTCATTTGGTACAAAAGCAGTTCTTTCATCCTGATTATAGCTCAGGTAACCCAGATGGATCAGATACGTAAGCACATCATCTCTATTTTTGAAGTTTACCGTGTCATTGGTAAACGTCGCCGTATTCAGTTTCACAGATGTGCCAGACAGCATCTCAATCAATGCAGTCTTCAGCCCGTCAAAATCCATATTAATCAGTGGAACAATTGCTTCATAAGAGCCTGTCTCCGACCAGTAACTTCTGAATTTACTTTTCTGCATTACACTAACCACTGCTTTCGGATTATAAACTGCAGTATCTTCCAACAGATATCCATCATACCATCTTTTTACTTTTTCAAAATCTTTCTGATATGTTTCGCACAGATCTCTTACTTCCTCTTCCGTAAATCCAATATAAGGCGCAAGGTTACTGGCCTCCAACATTGTAAACTCATCAAAATTATTCAATGCTGACTGTGTCTTCTCTTTTTTAATCGGCAGAATTCCAGTCAGATAAGCCAACTGAATATACTTTGTCGGCTCAGTTCCTTTAAACATACCCTGTAAAAAACTGATATATTCATTCTGTACTCTTACATTCGCAGCCTCATCACGAATCAGCACATCCCACTCATCAATAATCACAATAAACTTTTGTCCCGTTGCATTCTTTATCCGTGAAAGGGCATCCGGCAATGTCACCACTCCCGTTGTGATTACCTCAGGATAACATTCCCGTAACTCAGCTAATACAGTATCTGTAATATATTCCACAATATGATCCAACTCGTTTACATTAGACAAAAACCATTGTATATCAATATGAATGACATCATAACGATTCAAATGCTTTTGAAAATCTTTCTTTTTCCCAATCGCCAACGGTGCAAACATCTCTTCCGAATCACAGCCCTTACTATAATAAGCCGTCAGCATATTCGCTGTAATTGATTTACCAAATCTTCTGGGACGACTGTTACAGATATAGGCATCCATGGTGTCCAACACGCTATTGGTATATTCCAGAAGTTCTGTCTTATCCACATATATTTTTGAATTCAATGTCACACGAAATGCACTGTTATCCGGATTCACAAATCTGCCCATGTCAGCACCATCCTCTCTGCTCATATTTATCAGTTTCCACTATTATAAAATAGTTCCCTGCCATATGGCAAGGAACTACCAGTTTTATTTTATATTTATTCTTTTATAATGAAAACTTTACCACTTAGTCACGGTGTCAGGCACTTTGTGTTTTTCCAAATTCATTTTTCTGCTTTTATAAAGCACTTACATATTCCAGTCCGACTGGACGTTCATTTTCATAAATAACTTTATATAAGCCTTTTTCCACATCCTCCTCCATCTGAAATACTTCCGGCAGCTTCTCGTTCAAATACGAATTGCTTTTATATATCCACACATAGGTATAACCGCCCCATGTCAACAGGTCTGGCAGATTCTGAAGTGTAATATCCTCACGAAGTTCCAGTCCAATATTACATCCTTCCTCCAGGAATCTCCATGGCGATCCCATATAATTGCTGACCTGTGTATCCATATAATACAGCACTGGTGAATTCACATATTCCCGCTCCTCAAAGTCTTTCTCGCTAACCTGATAGATAAAGTACACTTTGTCTTCCATGCCGATCTGTTTCTGGATTTTCTGCACCTGATGTTTTGCAGAACTGATGGATTCATATCCTATCACTTCGTCTTTATCTAAAGCTGTCATATTTGGAATATATTTGGTATTTACTCCATACAGGAACATTGCTCCTATTCCGCACAGCACATATTTCAGAGCTGTTTTTCTTTTCAGATTTTCCCGACTCAACAACAATGTCATCACCAGCATAAACAAGTATACTGCACACCCTGAAAAATACCTGGCACTGGATTTTACATCCACACTCAGTCCATAGGTAAACATCAATACAAAAGACAAATATAATACTGCACTATAGGCCAATGACATCACCAGCATATAACAGCGAAAGTAACTGCTTTCCTGTTTTTTCTGATAAAGATCCCCATATATGGTTGTCAACATCAGACACAAAATCACAAATGGGACAAATGCCAGCTTCAGATTTGATCTGCTGGTTAATCTGTTTCCAATACCATTCGTCAGAAAACTCTTCATGGTTTCTTTTGCTTTTTTTCCATTTATGGTATACGTATCGATCCAGTTGACCGCTCCCTGCGGAAGTTCTTTTCCCATAATCTCATAGGATGTGGTCTCATATTCCTGTCCATCTTCCGATACTACAGTTTTTTCTACTGGTTTCAATTCACCTATTAATAAAACCACGCCTGCCGTTCCAATCAATAGCAGAAGACATAATACACCTGTTGTTATGCGAAGACGCTGCAAAACCTGTGGTTTATAGATCCTTTTCTTCTCAATCATCCAGCTATAACTCAGTACAAACAGCAATACAAATACTGCCATGAGCAGTCCCTGGGATTGTTTCATAAAATGAAGCGTCACCATTCCAGCCAAAAGAATCAGTACATTACATTTCTTTTTCCCCGGATCCCGATTCATCCACCATCCAGCCAGGCCGCCGGCCCATGCCGCAGTCGGCATATCTACATACAGACTCTTTGTTCCATATACATACAGAGAATACAGTGCAATATAAAGGATCCCAATATAGATCCATACCTTTTTACCGTCCTTTTTCTCATAATTAGAAAATGGCAGCAACAGTCCAATAAATGTCAGTAACGTGGATGCCACATACATATTCTGCTCACTGTAACCGGTAAACTTCTGAAAATACAGCAAAAATACACTGGAAGCGAATCCATACTGGCCTCCACCCCCGATAAAATCTCCACCTGTTGGCATTTTATCATGGATCAACATATATTTCACAGCTGCTGCCCATTCATGAAATTCATCAATATGCTGGATAAAATCATTGTGGTAAATGACCAGCCAGAACAGATACAACAGCAACAGACTTCCTATCACGATCCAGCCGGTAAACTGTTCTTTTTTATTCTCTTTTCTGATCAGACAAATCAAAAACCCAACTGCGCCCAGCAATGCGATACCACAAATTCCCCACATTCCGTACCGAAATGTGCCAAATACGGTGCTGCTGACTGCCAGTACTAACATTATTGTCGATGCTGACAACAGCATTCCTTCTCCCATATTGGCATTTATTACTGCATTATAGAAGCAAACTACTCCCATTAAGATCAAAAATGCCAACAACATCATAATTATATCAGTCATAAAATGATCTCTCCTACTCTGTCACAAATATTTCATTTATTATAAAATAGTTCCCTGCCTTATGGCAAGGAACTATTCATATCATTTCTTATTTATTTTCTGGATATCACATCTTTGTACAGTTCTTCTCCGTACACACCATCCTGAATCAGCTTGCGGAAGCTTTCTACTACCACCGCCTTATCCTCTTTATAAGTTACTCCAAACCATCTGTCCTTGGTCTCCAGTACCTTTACAGTGCATTTTCCTTCTCTCAGCATACCACCGATCAGAGTCGGAAGCAAATATTCTGCCTTCTGTGGATTGCCCGGAACTGTCTGTTCGAAAAATGTCTTGAATTCCTTATCCAGCGCTCCCATGAATGCCGGATCACAGCCTTCTTTTGCCGGAAATCCCCACATATTCATAGACACATAACATTCCGGATCCAGTGTGACGCCATCTGCCTCTGCACCGATGTTACCATTGGCATCCACTTCCTTCACAATATTACTGGTCTCCACCACATCACTAATATGGGTATGGCCTTCTGTCACCTTACAGATTCCTCTGGTCACACCACCATTATCTGAAAGTGTATTCTTCAGAATAAATCCTGCCATGGAAATAGCATTCTCTTCATGGTCTTCCACCAGCCAGTTATGTAACTGCTGAAATGCTTCTTTTCCGTAGTAGTCATCCGCATTGATCACGATAAATGGCTCATGAACCAGATCTTTCGCTGCCAGTACCGCCTGTCCCGTTCCCCATGGCTTCTTGCGGTCTTCCGGTACTGAGAATCCATCTGGAATCGCCTGCAGATCCTGAAATGCATAGGCCACTTCCACATTCAGCTTCTTACACAGTTCTTCAATTCGATTGCCAATCCGTTCTCTGAAGTCTTCCTCGATGTCCTTACGAATCACAAATACAATCTTATTAAATCCAGCCTCGATGGCATCATGAATCGAATAATCCATGATAATCTCATCATGTAAACCGACAGGCTCCAGCTGCTTGATACCTCCGCCAAATCTCGAACCAATACCGGCTGCCATGATTAATAATGTTGTTTTCATTCTTCACCTCATTTGTTTCTTTTTCGTTCTGTTGTATTCTGATAAAGCCAGTATAGCACATACTCTCGATTTTGTCGGCAATAGTCTGCTTTGCATCTCATTCTCCTATCAGCAGAATGGAGTAAAAATCTATTTACTATCATCACTATGGACTGTAAAATAGTCGGTGAAAAGTTACCCAGAACCAATTAAGCGGTTACGTCCAAACCGCACCTGAATGCAAAATTCAATAATGGAAGTTCAACAATAACTTGTAATACTACGGTTTTCCATCGTCTCTCCATCTTCTTTTCTCATAAGAAAAACTGTCAATTTAATAATAAATAAATAGAAACCTATCTGACTCAATGAATATAACCGTTTAATTTTCCCTTCCTCTATCCCTTTCACAATTAGATCCTTATTGTATGTATTTATTGTTGAAAAATCTACAAAGTAATCTTGCACAGCACTTTCTGGGAAATACATATAATTAAACATTCGATTTTCGATCAATTCGTGTTTTCCATTTTCATTTCCTTCGTAAAATGTTAACGGCAATACTGGTACAATATTAATTTTTTCTTTTTGATCAATATGACATGAAGTTGATATTACCATTCCTCTTGCTTTAAAAATATACTGTGTGCCATCAGCTTTAAAATATGAAAATGGTATTTCTGATATAATATCTCCCTGCGATAGGGTAGGTAATTTCTTTGGCAATAACCACTCTGCCTTGACACCGTCTTTTTGAAATTGTTCTATCGCAGCCTTTGCTTTGTCTTTAGCTTCTGAATCTACAGAGGGAAGTACGCTATCAACAAACTCTATAAACTCTTTTAGCATTAATCCCAGAAATTAATACCTGTTGGCACAGATATTTTATCAATATTTTTTTGTATAGCATTTTGTTCAGCAATTGTTGCTTCCCTCATATTGCCAAACAATTTTTGTGCTTCTTTTTCTACATTAGATTTATCTTCTTTTATTGGGTATTGCTTCAACATTCCTGACTCTGTTCCATAAAAAGAATTATTAGTCGTTGAATATATTCCAAGTTTATTAAACGCTTGTGTCATTGTCGATGTGTTGGCACTAACAATTGCACAACATGTCAACCCCATCAAAAATATGCTACTTGTTTTATCCCTTCTCACTAGTATTCACCCTTCTCAACTAATGTTTTTAGTTTTTCGTTAATTATCATTGTTGTTATACCAAGCAATTCTTCAAATCTATGTTTATCTGAACAATAATCTTTTTGTCTATTAAACATATATCTATCATTCACATCTAATGTAATCCCAATTGTGTGTGTTTTCAATTTTTCGTCCATATAACATCCAGCTTCATTTGTTTCTTCATTTTCATATACTCTTACACTCTGTAACGTTATATTTACATAATACTTTTCATTTTCTATATACGTATACTTAACTACCAAATCATCCAGATTATCCACTGGACAATGTGCAAATAAGTTTTCAAATAATACTTTATTTCCCTCAACTTCTACTTCATCCCACATCAAATTCGTAACAATTCCAATATATTTATATTTTTCCGATTTAAATGTGTCAATCAATTTAAATACATCCTCAATTCGATTTTTGACATATTCCTCACATAAATCCCAATTTTCTTTAAAAAGATCTGTATATATAGTCTGAAACGATGCTGCCTCTGGTGCAATACTTAATTGAGAATGTTCTCCTTTGGTTTTAATTATTATCCTAGGTATCTCAACTGGAGCCTCATCTGGTATTGGCAAAATATTTGCCTCATTAAAATTATTTTTCAATATATCTTCATTTAAAATATACTGTCTTTTTATATTTTCACATCTTGCAAATGTTATATTTACTGCTGAATTTTCTATTTTCATTTTTATAATCCACCTTCTAAAAAGCGCCTTTTCTGTATAAGCTAATATGATCTTTTATTAATAAATATACCTGCCCTACTAATTACATATATTTGTCTATCGCAAACTAGAATATTCATACAATAATATTAGAATGCAGAAGTTCATTATTATGACCTATAAAATAGTATTCATCTATATACTATCCAATATATTCTCTATTGTGCTAAATACTCTCAAAATTTATATATTTAATGTAAAAATGCTTCTATTATTTCATTAACTGCCTTGTCTCTGCTCTCAGTATCGTTTGAAGATTTATCATTTATTCTCCAAATAACTAATACTAATCCTGCAATTCCAAACAGAATGCATAATGCAATTGCCCAATTTGTAACACTTCTAGCATCTATTGAACCAATTTCATTAAATGACGAAGTTAATAAAGACATACATAATGTACCTGTTATTGACCAGCATACACTCCATAGACTATGTAATTTAAATTTATTACTATTTTTCTGTGCAGCCTCATATGTTTTTGAAAGCATTCTATTTAGCTTTTCATCCGATATTGTCACTTTGGTTTCTGTAACTACTATCCCTGTATCTGAACTGTCAATTATCATCTTATTATCCATTATCAGTCTCCTTATCCATCAAACCTAAAGAGCCTAACGCAAAAAATTCCATATGTCCACAATTTTCACAAATAAGCATTCCACAGGGTATATGTGGTCCTAAGTTTAAATTAGAAGTATCATCGCCAATAAGAATGGCAGCAATATTACCTGTCGATGTAAATTTTTGTCCACCACAATAGGGACAAGCTGGCACTCTTCCCGACATTCTATTGGATATTGCTTCTATAAAATGATTTGGATTATACTTTGCCATAATCATTTGCCTCCTTCTTCATATTTTGTTTATGACATAATCGCTCATATTTCAGCCTCGGTGTCACGCGTCAAATTATAGTTCCCACCTGCGGCAATTTTACCGCAGATTTCATTCGGTGCCTCTTTCATATCGTCTATCCGAACGTGCCGTTTCTTACGGCACGTTTTTATCTGCATAGTCTTGGCTATTCCCCTGCTTTTGCTTATAGTTTTTAGGTAACCAAAAAAGAGAAAGAACAGCCCCTACCAAAGTTCGTTCTTCCTCTCACACAACACAAGCTCTGCAGCACAGGTCCGACGCAGGGTTATGCCCTAATAAATGGTTGCCTGTAGTATCAGCAGTCAGCTTGATGTCCATTACTATGATAAGAAAAAACTTACTACTTTGCAAGATAATTCGTATAAAAGCTTCATCAAAAAATCTCTTTGATGCTTACATGGATAAGTTTCAGTCAGAGCGGAAGACCTGTCCCATCTGTGGTTCCTCCGGAAACTGACACATTCATGCCTATTACGGCAGATCCATGATCGATTTCAGAAATAGACATCTGGAAAAAGATGATCTCAGTGTTCTTCGAGTTTTCTGTGACAGCTGTGAACATTCCCATGCCGTTCTTCCAGACTGCATCATCCCCTACTCCAGTCACATGCTAATCCCATCGCAACAGGTGCAAAAAACGCACACTACCACCAGACAATCTTTGCACCGGATATCTCCGTCTTCTGACCACACGACCGTGGGATGGGCACCGGGCTCCATCTCCTTTATAATGTAAGAAAACATATGAAGGAAGAGTTTTACATGAATAAAGATACCGAAACGCTCAAACGAAACGCTGAAGTGGCACAGTTCCGCTTCGCACTTATCGCTCCTGTGATCCAGGGGCTTTTTCCCGACCAATGTCAGCGCTTTTTAGTGAGTGAGGTGAGATAGATTCGCCCCCCATTGCATTTATTTCCTATATATATTTCTGGCTTTTACGGTTCAACTAAGCCCCCACAAGTGCACGCTATCACTACACCAAAATTTTTCACTCTCATGTTAAACTTTCATTGCTAAATATATTTGAATATTCATCAACGTAACGGTTATTATGTCTGGAGTAACTCTGCCAAATAATAACATCAAGGAAACTATTTCAATCAATATTATACTTATATACATAATATCATAATTTTCCCAAAATGTAACCTTTGGGGAAAATTTTCCTGTATATTACTGTATATCTTCTCTGTCTTACTTCTTTATCACCAGCTCATACTTCCTCTTCCCACCAGAATACACCGTGCTAATTTTCCACTTCTTCATATGCCCCTTTATATAATTATATATCTTCTTACAACATACCGCCTCATCTATCTCATACCTACTATTCAGCCACTCGCAGATCTCTTCTACCGTTCTTTTTCCGTCATTTTCTCCCATAAATGCCACCAGCTCACTTTCCAGTTCTTCTACCTGTCTGAGCAACATCTCTTTTCCTGCATCGTTGAGGACATAGTAATCAGTATATTCTTCATCAATCACTGTATAACCCGCTGAAATGAATCTGGCGCATTTATAATGGTCTCATAAATTAAGACACTTTTTCGGACAGTTTTTAATGAATCTGATATACTTAAACCAGTATGAAAGAAAGGATCCATTATCATGTCCAGACAAAGAAGAAATTTTAATGCCAAATTCAAATCAGACCTTGTAATTGAGCTGCTTAAGGGTGAGAAAGATCTCAATACCCTTGCAACTGAAAATAACATCCAACCAAATCTGCTCCGCAACTGGAAAAAAGAGTTCTTGAACAATGCTTCGGTTGTGTTCGACGACAAGCGTGAGGAAAACCTCAAAGAAAAGCTTGCCGAAGAGCGTAAGGAGAAAGCGGAGTATGCCAAAAAGGTTGGTCAGTTAACCATGCAGGTTGACTGGCTCAAAAAAAAATCTGAAGAAATTTGTGGACCTGACTACGAGAGTAAGTTTAGTCCAAAACCTTTTGACGACTAAGGAAATTCCGGCTTCTGTTGGCGCCAGGTTGCTTGACATCAACCGTACAAGCATTTATTACAAGGGTGCCCCTATTTCAGATGAGGAACTGGCCTGCAAAGAGATCATTGATCATCTCCATACAGATAATCCCACTTGGGGCGCAAGACAAATGTCTGCACAGTTAAAAACCCGTGGTTACCAGGTTGGACGCCGCAAGGCAAGACGCTACATGAATGAGATGGATATTTACCCGATTTATCCAAAGATGAATCTTTCCAAGCGAATGCAGCAGGCGAAAGTATGTCCATATCTTCTTCGTAATGCGGTCATAGACAAACCAAATCAGGCATGGTCTATTGACATTACATATATTCCGATCAAGCGCGGATTTCTGTATCTGACAGCCGTGATCGACTGGTATAGCCGTTGTATTGTCGGCTGGGAAGTGGATGACACACTTGATACCAGAATGGTTATCAGTGCCCTGAAAAAAGCTTTCAAAGTGGCAAAACCTCAGATCTTGAATTCAGATCAGGGTTGTCAGTTTACAAGTCAGCAATACATTGACTTTGTAAAGGAAAACGGTATCCGCCAGAGTATGGATGGAAAAAGCCGCTGGGCAGACAACATCATGATTGAGCGCTGGTTCCGCAGCTTCAAGTATGAGGAAGCCTATCTGACACAGTACAACAACATCAGGGAAGCAAGGGCTGCTATCAGACAGTATATCCACACCTACAACTTTGAGCGACGCCATTCTGCACTTGATTACCAAACACCGGCTGAATGCTACTATCCGGCAATGTTGATGCCATATGTAGCTTAGCATATATTGGATCTGGGGAGTGCTCCACTGTTCTCTCCATGTTCCTTGTAACTTGTCCACCATATCAGTTCA
This sequence comes from Muricoprocola aceti, assembly GCF_025567005.1. NCBI lineage: Bacteria > Bacillati > Bacillota > Clostridia > Lachnospirales > Lachnospiraceae > Muricoprocola > Muricoprocola aceti. Next base: position 3,758 of record NZ_JAOQKE010000003.1, on the reverse strand, counting down.
TTATAAAAATCTTAGATTTTTGTCTTGACAACTGAGCCACTATATGTTGCCGGTGCTGGAACCATGCAGGCAATTAAGAAATCACAGACTTCTGTCGGATTATATGCAAAACAGTCTACTCATAAAACCTCAAGCGAAACTGAGTATATCAAAGAACTTGACAAGCTTGTAGATTAATATCAATAAAAAAGAGGACATATGGATATGTATAAATCCATATGTCCTCTTTTTTATTACAGGTTATCTTATAATATAAAATTAGTAATAGTTATTATTGATTTTGATTAGTAATAATAACTATTATTATTTTCAAATTATATTCTCTTGATAACTTAAAATAATTATGCTATTTTGCGTTCAAAAACATATTTACTATCTGATGATAAATCAGACCTGAATATATAACCAAGCCTGTCAAACTTTTTTATATCATCAGGATTTTCAATATCATTTTCCGCCATGAATCGAACCATCTCACCACGAGCCATCTTAGCATAAGTACCTTTTGTTACCAGTTTATTTCCAGCTTGTTCGCAGAATGAAATTGTAATATATTTATCCTTCGGTGTAAGATACTTTTCTATACATTTTGAGTATTCTTTTGATGCAAGATTAATGATAATCCTACTGTCATCGATTACTGAGCGGTATAACAATTCTCCCCAGTACTCATACAGATTTTTTGCATCTCCAATTCCAACCTTTGCCTGCATTTCAAGACGATAAGGAGTCACACCATCCATTGGTTTTAAAATGCCATAAAACGCAGACAAGATTCTTAAATGATTTTGCAAATACTCAAACTGTTGGATTTCAAACACAGATGGTGCCATATATTGAAATGCAATCCCTTCATATGCTAAAACAGCCGGAGTAAGCCTGTTATAAAGATCCATATTTTCCAATCTGTTAAAGTTCTGCTCTGCAATCTTGTCATTACATTTCCAGATAGCTTTCAGTTCTTCTTTTGATTTGCTTTTCATCCAGTTTAATACTTCTGCTGTCTTATCAATATAGACAGGCAGTTCAACCGGTGCTAAGTTATCGGTATCTACAATCATCTTTTTTGCAGGTGATAAAATAATCTTCATTATGCCAATTCCTTAAGCATATTTTCAGGATCATCTGCCGCCTTGACTTTATCATTTGCCTTTATAATGATTCCCTGCTCATCAATAAGATATGTAGTTCTTACTACACCCATAGATACTTTTCCATAATTTTTCTTTTCTTTCCAGACATCATATGCTTCAATAACTTTACGATCCGGGTCTGCTAATAGCGTAAATGCCAGTCCGTATTTTTCTTCAAATCTCTTGTGAGACGCTACAGAGTCCTTGCTCACTCCGAGAATAACAGCTCCCTTCTCAGTAAACTGTGGATAACGCTCAGAAAAGCCACATGCCTGCTTCGTACATCCTGGTGTATTATCCTTTGGATAAAAATATAAGATTACTTTTTTTCCTGCATAATCGCTTAATTTATGCATTTCTCCGTTCTGATCCGGCAATTCAAAATCCGGTGCTTTTATTCCTAACTCTAACATTTACTATTCCTCCGCTTTTGTATTTTCCACCTGTTTTCTTGTTCTTTTATTACCTGAAATCATTTTATGACCAGAATAGACTGCCATAGTCATGCATATCAGAGAGCCAAATGCAAAGTATTTGTGTGCTGCTTTTAACCCTTTATATCCTGTATAAAAAGTTCCAACCATTGTAACTATTGCTCCGATTGACCAATATTTATGTGCTTTCATTTTATACCTCCAAATTGATTAAGCTGTTTCCAAAATAAATATCTCTGGATCATTAAAAATATTATACATTCCATCCATTACTCTCGACAAGTAGGGAAAGAAAAATAATCATTCCAAATACAAAAGGATGTATCACGATAATTCTGGCATTACCTTGACGCATCCTTTCGTGTTGTATTTTTTTATTCTTCTTAATGACAGCTATGGCTTCCGCATCTATGCTCACCACACGTATGTCCTTCCCCATGGTTGTGCTCATGGTGAGAACACTTCACATCCGGATTATAATCAAGCGTATCATTGATAAAAGCTTCTACTGCTTTATCCGCATCTCCTGAAACTCCGCCAAAAATCTTAATGCCCGCTGCCGCTAATGCGGTCTGAGCACCTCCTCCGATTCCGCCGCAGATCAAAACATCGGCATTTAATGCATTAAGAACTCCTGCCAATGCACCATGTCCGCTTCCATTCGTATCTACTACTTCTGAATGTAGCACTTTTCCTTCCTCTACATCGTAAATCTTAAATGTCTCTGTATGTCCAAAGTGTTGGAAAATCTGTCCATTTTCATATGTTACTGCTATTCTCATGATACCTTCTCCTTTTTCTACTGCATATTTTTGATAAATCTCCTGTTTATAACATCCTCCAAAGCTGCAGTCGCTGCTCTGACCGTCACAGATTATGAAATCCCCACCCTCAATTTTAAGCGGATGTCCATCAATGAGAGCATCTGCTATTTTCTTTCTGGCAATCTCGTAAATCCGTTGGACCGTCGTTCTTGCGATCTGCATAGATTCTGAACACTGCTCCTGACTGTAACCTTTCTTGTCCAAAAGACGGATTGTCTCGTACTCATCTACCGTCAGAACAATGGGCGTTTTTTTCTCAGTATCATCTGCCGGAAGAAATTCTAAAACATTTGGGAAATGGCAGACTTTTCTGCATTTTACTGGTCTCGGCATGAAATTGCTCCTTTCTCGCTTTTCTTATATAATAGCCCTATAAAGGGCATATGTCAATTATTCGATTGACGCATCTTAAAAAAGCAAGTATACTATGTTCATAAAGGAGATAACTATTATGAGCTTCGAAAATTATTTTCCACTATGGAATGACTTAAATACAGCACAGAAAAAACTAATTTCAGACAATTTGATCACACAGCATGTGAAAAAAGGGACAATCATTCACAACGGGAACATGGATTGTACCGGATTATTACTGGTTAAATCCGGGCAGCTTCGAACTTATATATTATCAGATGAAGGACGAGAGATTACACTCTACCGTCTGTTCGATATGGATATATGTCTTTTATCCGCCTCATGTATCATACGGTCCATTCAATTTGAAGTAACCATTGAGGCAGAAAAAGATACTGATCTTTGGATCATCCCTGCTGAAATCTATAAGGGCATCATGAATGAATCTGCTCCTGTCGCAAACTATACCAATGAGTTAATGGCTACCCGTTTTTCTGATGTCATGTGGCTGATTGAACAAATCATGTGGAAGAGTTTGGATAAGCGTGTTGCTTCATTTCTTTTAGAAGAGACCTCTATCGAAGAAACAAATGAATTGAAAATCACTCACGAAACTATCGCCAACCATCTTGGTTCCCACAGGGAAGTTATCACTCGAATGCTTCGATACTTTCAAGGCGAGGGTCTCGTCAAACTCTCCCGCGGCAAAATCACAATCCTTGATCCAAAAAGACTGGAAACACTCCAAATGTCATAAAACTGTTTTTCTGTAACATATAAAGAAGAATCCTCCATTTATCAGAATTATGAAAGTCATTCTAATAAATGGGGGATCTTTTTATGCTATAAGAAAATTATAAACATATCGTGATTATTTTTTAATAATCCATACCACATGCATATGCCCTTTCAATCGTAAGCGCCTAATAACAGGGTGGATTTAACTTCCACCGAAAATCTGCCATAATCATAGAGGATAGACGCCAGCATTTTACTACAGATCTGACGCTAGG